>DASYVU010000210.1:0-4400 GCA_035936715.1 Gemmatimonadaceae bacterium | reverse complement strand
ATCCGCAGCGTTCTCACCTGTGAGGCGAAGCGCGGTCTCTGCCAGATGTGCTACGGCCGCAACCTCGCGACCATGGGAATGGTCGACAAGGGCGAAGCGATTGGCATCATCGCCGCGCAGTCGATCGGCGAGCCGGGTACGCAGCTCACGCTCCGCACCTTCCACATCGGTGGAACCGCGGCGCGTATCGCCGAGCAGACGGCGCGCAAGTCGAAGGTCGCGGGAACGATCGAGTATGGAGACCGACTCGTTGTCGTGACGAACGCTGAGAAACAGCAGATCGTCACTTCGTACGAGGGCGAGCTTACGATCAAGAGCTCGGGCGAGCGCAATGCATCGGTTGGTGCGCGACTCCAGGTTCCTCTCGGCGCCACTCTGATGGTGAAGGACGGCGACGATGTGAAGAAGGATCAGATCATCTTCACCTGGGATCCTTACACGAACCCGATCATCGCTGACGTTGAGGGAACTCTTCGCTTCGTCGACCTGATTCCGGGCGAGTCGGTTTCCGAGGAGCTCGACGAGCTCACCGGTCTCCGTCAGACCGTGGTCATCGAAGACAAGGAAAAGAAGTTGCACCCGCACATCGAGATCATCGAGACGAAGGGCGGCAGGGAAAAGCGCCTGAGAGACTTCGTGATTCCGGTGGGCGCGCAGCTCACGGTCGAGGACGGCAAGAAGATCAGTGCCGGAACGATCATCGCCAAGATTTCCAGAGAGGCGTACAAGACTCGCGACATCACCGGCGGTCTGCCGCGTGTGGCCGAGCTGTTCGAGGCGCGTCGTCCGAAGGATCCAGCCACGATCTCCGAGATCGATGGCGAGGTGAGATTCGGCGATATCAAGCGCGGCAAGCGCGAGATCAGAGTGGTGCCGAAGGACACGCCGGCGGATACGGAGGAGCCGGGTCAACTGTACGAGATCGCGGCCGGCAAGCACCTTCGCGTGCACGCCGGTGACTGGGTGAGAGCGGGCGACCGTCTCTCCGAAGGTCCGGTGAATCCGCACGACATTCTCCGCATCAAGGGTCCGCGCGCGGTTCAGGAATATCTGCTCAACGAAGTGCAGGAGGTTTACCGCCTGCAGGGCGTGAAGATCAACGACAAGCACATTGGCGTGATCGTGCGGCAGATGCTTCAGAAGGTGCGCGTGCTCGAGAGTGGCGAGACCGAGTTCCTCGAGGGCGAGCACGTCGACAAGCAGACCTTCAGAGAAGCGAACGACAAGGCCAAGAAGAAGAAGGAAGCACCTGCGGTTTCGGAACCGCTGCTCCTTGGCATCACGAAGGCCAGTCTCACGACTCAGTCGTTCATCTCGGCGGCGAGCTTCCAGGAGACGACGCGAGTTCTCACCGACGCCGCGATCCGCGGCGCGCGGGACGAGCTGCTCGGACTCAAGGAGAACATCATCATCGGTCACCTCATCCCGGCCGGAACAGGCATGTACCGGTACCAGGAAGTGGAGATCGAGGGAACACCGGTGCCACCCGCGCCGGAGCTTCCGGCCGAGCCGACGATCGCCGAGATACTGGCGAGCGATTCGGAGACGGACTTCGTTCTGCCGGAGACTGTAGCGGTGCCGGAAGAGATCTAGCTCGATCTCGAAAAGCGGCTAACCGCTCGCGGGCACAGGCAGTCGCAAACAAACGAAACCGGGATTGGGTTCACAAACCTGATCCCGGTTTCTTCTTGCGCGCATTTTCGGGCAGCCATAGACTAGCGCCTCACCAGCATGACAATCCGCGCCGCGGTTACTTTGCTTCTCATTGTCTGCCTGCAGTACAGCTGCGCGCCTGAATCAGCTCCACCACCGGTCGTCTGGCATAACGAAGGCAGTTACCAGTGGCGGGAACTGCCGGCACCGAGCGGCGATCACGCCGGATTCACCGAGCTGTCCGCAAAAGACGTGGGCATCCGCTTCGTCGACAGTGTGCCGGAAGACTCCGTGCTTCAGAATCGGAACCTCGCTCTCGGCTCTGGCGTGGCGCTGGGAGATGTGGACGGCGACGGACTAGCGGACATCTTCCTCGCCAGAGTCGGAGGGCCAAGCGCGCTCTACAAGAATCTCGGCAACTGGAAGTTCCGGGACATCACGAGGGAGAGCGGCCTCGAACTAAAGGGTCGGAACACTCTCGGTGCGACCCTCGTGGACATCGACGGGGACGGGGATCTCGATCTGCTCGTCACTTCTCTCGGCGGCCCCAACGGCTTGTTCCTGAACGACGGGCACGGCCGTTTCACCGACGTCACCGATGCGGCGGGACTCATCTCTCATCGTGGAAGCACGACAGCGACGCTCGCGGATGTGGACGGCGACGGTGACCTCGATCTTTACATCGCCAACTACAAGGCCAGGGACGCCTTGGACATTTTTCCTCCGCAGGAGCGCTACTACGACCAGGTCGTGCGGAAAGTAGGCGATCACTTCGAGGTGGCTCCCCGCTTCCGTGAACATTACCGCGTCGAGATGCGCCCGGATCTCGGCGCAGTTGTCCGTACGCAACGTGCCGAGCCGGATTGGTTTTATCTCAATGACGGGAAGGGAAGGCTCACGCACATCCCATTCACCGCGGGGCGATTCCTGGACGAGGACGGAAAGCGTCTCGCCGACGAGCCAGATCGCTTCAGTCTCAGCGCGCGCTTCTTCGACGCTAACGGCGATGGGTATCCCGACCTCTACGTCTGCAACGATTTCGAGGATCCGGATCAGTTCTGGATCAACGACGGGACAGGGACATTTCGCGCCGTTCGGCGGCTCGCCCTGCGGGAGAGCAGCAATTCGTCCATGGCTATGGATTTCTCCGACATCGATCGCGACGGTAACACGGATTTTTTCGTCGCCGACATGCGGAGCCGCGACAGCCGGAAGCGCAAGACGCAGTCACCGACACACACGCCGCTGCCCAAGCAGATCGGGGTCTTGGACGACAGGCCGCAGATGCAGCGCAACACGATGTTCCTGAATCGCGGCGATGGAACGTACGCCGAGATCGCTAGCGAGGCCGGTGTTGATGCATCGGACTGGTCCTGGTCGTCGCTCTTTCTCGACGTGGATCTCGATGGTTACGAAGATCTGTTGATCGGCACCGGGCACCTCTGGGACGTGATGGACTCCGACACCTGGGAGCGGATCAAGACATCAGTCACGGGCGAGAAGTGGCACGAGGAATTCAAGATGTTCCCCAAGCTCCCACTGAAGAACGTCGCATTCCACAACAACCGCGATCTCACTTTCAGTGAAGTCGGCGAGAAATGGGGGTTTGCATCAAAGCCGGCTGTGACGCACGGCATGGCTGCAGCCGATCTCGACGGTGACGGCGATCTTGATATCGTCACGAACCGACTCGATGGTGCTCCTGGCGTGTTTCGGAACGATGCGACTGCGGGCCGGGTGGCGGTGCGACTCCGGGGCTCTGCGCCCAATACCGAGGCGGTGGGCTCGAAGATTCAAGTTCTGGCAGGCAAGCTTCCGATGCAGCAGAAGGAAGTCACTGTCGGCGGACTATACCTCTCTAGCTCTGACCCGCTTTACACTTTCGCCACCGCCAGAGCCGATACGCTCACGATAAAGGTCCGGTGGCGGTACGGTCAGGCGACGGTTCTTTCCGGCGTGCATGCGAACTGGGAGTACGAGATCCGTGAGCCGCAGCGCGTCGCTGCTGAAGCGAAATCAGGAACGGCTCAACGCGCCGATTCGGCGCCACTGTTCACCGACGTCTCGAACATGCTGCATCACACTCACGTCGAAACCCCATTCGACGACAACGTGCGACAGCCTATGCTCGCGAACAAACTCAGTCAGCTGGGGCCCGGGATCACGTGGGCGGACGTCGACGGCAACGGAACTGACGATCTCATCATCGGTACCGGGAGGGGCGGAAGACTGGCGCTGTTCGAGAATGCCAGTGGCCGCCTCACCAGGCGCGAGCTCCGCGGAGGCGAGTCCCCCGCGGATGAAACAACGATTCTCGTGATGCCGGACGGACGCGGAGGAAACGAGCTGCTCGTCGGTCAATCGAGCTACGAAGCCGCCACGCCCCAGGACGCGCTCGCGCTCCCTTCGGTGGTCGCCGTCCCTTTGTCGCGCGCAGCAGGCGGGACGCGAGTAGTGGTGCCCGGCGATACGGCGAGCATCGGTCCTCTCGCCGCCGCTGATTACGATGGCGACGCGAACCTCGATTTCTTCGTGGGAGGCAGGGTCATGCCCGGCGCTTACCCAGTGCCGGTGTCCTCTCATCTCTATCGCTTCGATCATGGTAGTTACGTTCGCGACACGGCGAACCAACATGTGCTCAACGAAGTGGGGATGATCTCGGCTGCGCTGTTCTCGGATATTGACGGCGACGGCCACCCGGATCTCCTTCTCGCTCCCGAGTGGGGATATCTGCGGGTTTTTCTGAA
>DASYVU010000209.1:0-2804 GCA_035936715.1 Gemmatimonadaceae bacterium | reverse complement strand
CCGGCGAAGGCGGCAGCCACAGCGCTCTCGACTGGAGTGACAAACGTGATCACCGATCGGTTGTGCGAGGCGTCTGAAGACACGTCGAGAACCGAGACGCCCTCGATCGCCGCAATTGCGTCGCGTATCGCACCAATGACTTCGGGGCGGCGGCCCTCGGAGAAATTCGGAACGCATTCTACAAGCTTCATTCAGCTCTTTCCTTGTGCATGTTGGCACGCCTGATCGTCTGCAGCAGCCATGCGTGCATGGCAGGATTGCCGGCGACGAACGACTCGGCCGTGAGCTGCGGCGGATTTCCGTCGAGATCCGTGACGAGGCCTCCTGCTTCCTGCACCATCAGCATTCCGGCAGCGACATCCCACGGCGCGAGGACGAGCTCCCAGAACGCGTCGAATCTCCCGCAGGCGACGTTCGAAAGGTCGAGCGCCGCCGAGCCTGCCCGGCGGATTCCAGCCGTCCCCCGCATCACCAAACTGAACTGCTCCAGGTACTGAGGCAACTTCTCCAAGGTCTTGAATGGGAATCCGGTTCCAATCAAGGATCTGCCGGGCTCTCTTAGACTGGAGACGCGGATCCTTTTGCCGTTGAGAAAGGCGCCGCCCCCGCGGCTCGCTGTGAACTCTTCGTCCCGCGCGACGTTGTGAACGACGCCCGCGCACAAGACGCCGTTGCGCGCGATGGCAATGGACACGGAATACTCCGGGTATCCGTGCAGAAAGTTGGTGGTCCCATCGAGCGGATCCGCGATCACAACGATTCCCTTGCCTGCAAGAGCAGTCGGCGACAGCTCCTCGCCGAGCATGGTCGCGTCCGGCAGGCGGCGCCTGATGACACCAGCGATTTCGCGCTCGGACGCTTTGTCCACCTCGCTGACGAAGTCCGAGCGTCCCTTCGTCTCCCACACCAGCTGCTCGCGCCGAGCGGTAGCGTCTCGAATGACGGATGCTCCGCCGCGAGCGGCTTCCAACGCGATGTCGAGGAGCTCGGAATCGGTACAATCAGTTTGTGAGATTGCTTGCAACTCCTCTCGCTCGCTCTTTAATTTCGCGCAATGTCCCGCATCTTCAGCGGCATTCAGCCCTCCGGCTCGCTGCACATCGGAAACTACCTCGGCGCCGTCAAGAACTGGGTTGAGCTGCAGCACAAATACGAGTCGTTCTTCTGTATAGTCGACTATCACGCCATCACGGTTCCATACGAGCCAGCCGATCTGCGGGTCCGGATTGCGGACATGGCGTTGTCGCTCTTGGCCGCCGGACTGGATCCGTCAAAGTGCACGCTGTTCGTGCAGTCGATGGTGCCGGAACATACCGAGCTGGCGTGGATATTCAACACTCTTACTCCCTTGGGCGAGCTCGAGCGTCAGACCCAGTTCAAGGAAAAGGCGAGCCGCGAAGAGAGTGTCCCCGCCGGACTACTCAACTATCCGGTGCTGCAGGCCGCCGACATCCTCTTGTATCGCGCTGAGCTGGTACCCGTGGGTGAGGACCAAGTGCAGCATCTCGAGCTGTCGCGAGAGATAGCTCGCAAATGGAACGCGCGGTTCGACACGCGTTCTCTGACTTCCGGCGTCGCGTCAAAAGGATTTTTCCCGGAGCCAAAGGCGCTTCTCACTCCTACTCGCCGCGTGATGGGGCTCGACGGTCAGGCGAAGATGTCTAAGTCCCTCGGGAACACTATCGATCTCCTCGAGGATCCGGCGTCGATCTGGGAGAAGCTCAAGCCCGCGGTGACCGATCCAAAACGCGTGCGCCGCACCGATCCCGGGACGCCGGAAGTGTGCAACATCTATCATTTGCACAAGGCGTTCAGTCCGCCGGCGACGGTCGAGCACGTCGCGGTCCAGTGCAGGACCGCAGGTTGGGGTTGCCTCGATTGCAAGAAAGTTCTGCACGAATCTATGGAGAAAGAGCTCGCTCCCATGCGCGCGCGCGCGAAGGAGATCGCGGCCAATCCGAAAAAGATGAAAGCCGATCTCGCCGCTGGCGCCCAGCACGCCAGGTCAGAAGCTGAGAAGACGATGGTCGAGGTGAAGAAAAAGATGGGCCTCACCTAATCGTCGTCATGGCTGACGCCGATCTCGTTCAGCGCGCGAAAGGTCTGCTCGACGAGCTGGCGGAAAGCCCTAGATTCGCAGGAAGTGCCGGAGAAGCTGGAGCCAGGGCACTGTGCCGGGCCGCGCTCGAGCAGGCGGGTTTCGAGTGCCGCGAGCTGCCATTCGAGTACTCCCAGTGGCTGGGCCGCTGGGGATCGCCGATAGCCGCTGCCTTCCAAGCCGCAGTGGTGATGATCGTGGCCCGGACGGCGATAGATGAGGGCGCGCTCTTAGCGCTAGTGACCGGAGCTGCGCTCTTGACGGCGCTGTTCTTCGTTGATGCGCAAGCGAAACGACGATGGATCGAGAGGTTTCCTCTTGAGCGCGCGAAGTCGATGAATCTTGAGGCAAAGCGGGGCAATCCCCAGGTATGGCTGATTGCACATCTCGATTCCAAGTCTCAAACAGTACCAATGCTGGTCCGGATAGCGAGCTCGGTAGCTCTTGCCGCAGTTATAGCGGTGTCAGCGATCGTCCTGCTCGTCTCTCTACTGGGCGTAAAGAATGCCGCAGGGTTCTGGCCCGCATTGGAAATCGCCGCCGTAGTTGCCGCGGTTCCTTCGCTCTTCTGCTTTGTTCGTAATGAGTCAAATGGGGCGGTCGACAATGCAAGCGGAGTCGTGGCAGTTCTCCTCGCACCACTATCGGCCTCGGCGCCCCATGACCTTGGTATACTGATAACCAGCGGCGAGGAGCTTGGCCTGGC
>DASYVU010000208.1:0-4771 GCA_035936715.1 Gemmatimonadaceae bacterium | reverse complement strand
AGTAAAGGCGAGGGAGAGCGGGTTGCGCGCATCGGCGGGCAGGGCGGCCAACTCTTCTCTCTCGACGCTACCTCCGGTCGCCGCACCCCTGGTGTCGAGCAACGGAAGGTTTCTGACCGCTACCACCGTGACGGCATCCAGCGCGAAGAGCGGGGAGAGGACTATTGCGACTTCGCGCGATCCCCAGGCGGGGAGAGCGGGAATGCGCGCGCGCTCGGGTTTGAACCCTGCGCCGGAGAGGGTGAGATCGCCGTTCGTCTCCGAAGGAATGGCCAATCGGAAGCGGCCGAGAGAATCGGTCGATGTCGTCGTAGCGGTAGCACCCGTGAGGAGCGGCTTGAATGCGACCGCAATCCCCGGCGCGGGCGCGCCTGTCGCTGATCGAACCGCGCCGCTTACCGAGGCAGTCTCCTGGGCAGACAAGACATCAGCGCGCGCGAGAAATGCAATCGCCAACGCGGTGTAGCTAATGGCGCCAAACCTTTTGGCGTTTGTCGGGCCATCGTTTCGCCAGTTCTGTCCGGTCATGAGTTTCCTTGCCGCGGGTTGTCGATATGGAGGTGACGCCATGCCCACGTGACCCGCTGGGCTATAGTGATGATCAGCAAGCCCGTCATCGCGAGAAAAAGCTCTGGGGCGTAGTTCGGCAAGGTCAGGAACAAGACATAAAACACGATCGTCTCCGTTCCTTCGATCAGTCCGGGTGGCATTGTGACGGTAGTCTCTTCCTTGAGCTCCCTCGCCCCGCGCCCGCGCCGCTCCTCGATTGCGGCGAGATACATCCACGAGGCCACGTTCACGTAGTAGGCGCCGAGCAGCGCGATGAGCGAGATGTAAGAGGAGGTTGAGGCAGCCGACCCGAGTACTAAGGCGATGGGGATTGCGGCATAAACGACCAGATCGAGCAGAATGTCCAGATATCCGCCAAAGTCCGTCTGACGGTTATGAACGCGGGCGAGAGATCCATCGAGTCCGTCAGCAAGCCTGCTAAGAGCCCACACGAGCAGCGCAGCAAAATAGAGCTGGTGAAACACCAGCGCCGCAGCGGTGAGACCAAACAGGAACGAGAGCACCGAGACGACGTTCGGGTGAAGCTTTGGCCCGAGAGCGCGAGCGATGGGATCGAGAAGTCGATCCTTGACGGGTCGCAGCGACCTATCAAACACCGGACTTCGGTTGAGGCGATACGGCGAGAGGCGCACAACATTTCCGCTCGGCAGCGAGCCGCACTTTCACGCGCGGCTGCGTGTCGCGATGAATGGTGTGCCGATCGAGGCAATTCGTCCCATTGCTTTGATGCAAGCGTGAGCGAGATCGGCGAGACGCCGTTCCGGTATACTGCCGACCATCGCGTGCAGGTAACCCGGCTCGCGCCAGGACACCACGTGGTAGCCGTCTCGCGAAGCGTAGCTGAAGTGGGTTGACCCCTTGACGTCGGAATTGCTGCTCTCGGGAATGACGAAATACGAAACCAGATCAGTCCCGCTCTGGTATTCCACGACAGCGCCGAGCCGCCCATCCGCAACGCAGAGCCGTGCTCCGTGAAGGCGCGTATTCGGGAGAACTGGCACGTCTACCGAAAAATGGAGCTGCTCGGCGAGCCAGCGAGCGACTTCTTGGGGACTTCCGGAATCAAGACGAGTGTCGTGCAGGGAGCGGACGTGATCCTCCGTCAACGTTGCCAGCATCGCCGAGCCGGGTGACGACTCGCGTGACCCAAAGAGGGCGATAGCGGCAACGAGAGCAGCCGCCGCGACGGAAGCTGTTATCCCAGCGAGGAGGGCGGGGCGACTTACCGCCTCGGCGCGATCGCTACGCAGTCGGGCGATTGACTTGAACAAGCGGTTCCGGACATCCAGCGGGGCGTCCACTCTCGGAGCAGCGGCGTTCAGCTCGTCTGAGATAACGCGCATGTCGCTCGCGAACTGCCGGCACCCGGCGCACTCGGCAAAATGCTGCTGTGCGTCTACGATCTCAGGAGAGATCGCCTGCGGACCGCCATCCGGCCAGAGGATGCGCCGCGCCGAGCCGCATGACATCGTCATCGGCGTACCCTCAACCCGGCAACCCCATCTTCGCCGCGCAAGAGCTCGCGCAGAGCGCGGCGCGCGCGGAAGAGCCTCGATGCGACCGTGCCTTCAGGTAGCCCCAGCATGGTGCCCACTTCGCGGAGCCGGAATCCCTCGACATCGACCAACCACACTGCTTCTCGAAGCGAGGCGTCCAGGGAATCAAGAGCATCTCGGATATTCTCCCGCAAATGGGAGAGGAACAACTCCTCTTCCGGGTTCCTCAAAGGGGTCCAGTGGGCGAGTGCCTCCTCGAACGCCGTGACATCCATATCAGCAGCGAGCGTTTCAGCGCGGCGACTGATCGCTCTTATTCGATTCAGATTGGTGCGCACGAGAATGGTAAAGAGCCATGATTTTGCGGCGGCCGTGTCCTTCAGTTCCGCGTATCCCTCGAAAGCCCGCAGCATCGCGTCTTGCAGGAGATCTTCGGCGTCCGCTTCGCGCCCCGCGCAAAGGCGGAGAGATGTTCGGTAGAGCGCCGCGAGGTGCTCGCTGAGCACTTCCTCGAACGCCTTTGCGACGCTATTCTGGTATCGCCGTTTCACAACTCCTCACGCTCCCGTGCTTTGCCGGGCGCGACCGTCGCATCTCCCTGCCCTTTGTGAGACACCGGCGGGCGGCAATTTCTTCGCGCTTGAACTCATGGAGGACGGTTTGCCGGGGGTTTGACACCCCATGCAACTGTATGGGCTCTCGACAACGATTCGGTGCGCCGACCCTGCTGGCGCCCGGTGTCCGGCCACAGCACCTTAGGCAGATTGAACTGCCGCACCAGAAATTCACGCGGCAAAATCAACCATATCGTTGATACAAGCCAGACGACCGTCCCGATCAGGTCGCCGGGAACGGCGGTTGCAGGTCCTGCTGGGTCGCCGGGGGGCAGCCTAGCTCTCATCACGAGGTCTTCACCGAAGGGGTTGGCTATGCGACTTTTTCGTCTTTGTTCGTCGTCCTGCCGTTAGCGCTCACGATAGCGTGTGCGAGCCCATACGGCTACTGATTCGGACTGATCGATGCGCTTCATGATGCTGTTGATCGTATTGGCGGTGTCCGAGCGGATGGACATCCTCGACCTGACCGGCGCACGACTCGGCGCCGGTGTCCCACCGGGGTGGAAGGTTCGCGCGGTTCGCGGGCAACGCGCGCCCGAAATCGAAGTCAGGAACGACGGCGACGGTCCGGTCCTCAGAGTTCATGGTGCGGGTCGCGCCGCGTGGTTCTACCGTGAGCTCTCTCCGGAGCTGGCGGAGTCGGGTGGCGCGCTTCGGTGGTCGTGGCGCGTGCTCGATGCGCCCGCGGTCGCGGATATGCGCACCGAGAAGCTCGACGACTCGCCGATCCGCGTTTACGTCGTGTTCGGGAAGCCGGGAATATTCCGCAACTCGGCCCGGATCATCTTCTACACGTTCGGAAATGCTGAACCGTCCGGCTACGCGCGCGCGAGCTTCGTCTCAGACAAGCTGTATGTGATCCGGGTGGACGGAGTCGCTGAGCGAACGCGCTGGCACGAGCACACCGTCGACCCCTTCGCCGACTATAGGCGCGTTTGGAAGAGAAAACCGCCCGCGATCACGGCCGTTGGCGTGATGCAGGACACCGACCAGACGCGCGCTCGGGCGACAGCGGAGATCCGCCAGCTCGAGTGGATTCCGCCCGGGTTAGTTGAGAGGTCGGGTCATCTCAAACCGTAGCCCGCGCAACGCTTGCCTATGCGCTGCCTCGGAGGCGGCCAAGAAAAGCGCGAACCCTCCGTGCATTCGTTCCCACATCGCTCTTTCCTACACGTGAGACCGATCGGATGTCAACGCGCGATCCTCCCGCCGAAGGGGTAATACGCACGACTATATCGTCGGTAAAGCCGAACCATCGGGTGCGGTCGGTCGCTTCGATGCGGCCGGCGGCAGTGTCCTTGGCCGCGATTTTCCAACCGAGCTGCGCCGCAACGTCAGCGGCTCGCTCAAGAGCCTGTGAGGGCGGAAGCTTGAGCACTACGGGGCCCAAGTCCGGATAACCAGCCCGCTGTTGCGCCGCGAGAGTGGGGCCGCCGTAATCGATAGAGTTGCTCGCCCCCACGCGCTGGTCGCGCAGCACGACGAAGCCGGGCGGGTTGTCGAAGTCGGTTGTGATGTCATGAATCGGCGGGACAACGCGCGCCGCGCGCGAGAAACGCCACGGAACAGATGCCGCTCCGAGCGCGATCACCGTGATCGCCGCGGCGGCCGCGAGACTCCGGCGCCGATCTGTGCCTCGAGCAAGCAAGGCGGCGAGAATCGTGACGAGTGCTGCGGCAATGGCCGCATATGCGCCCCACTTCAACACGACGAAACCGGTGCGGAAATTCCACCACCCCCACCGCGTTCCCAGGCCTGACATGGCAATGGCAACGACACCAAGGCTGGCCAGGAGGACACCGATCCCGACGGCGGGAGGCAGAACAGGCTGAGGCCGGTCGATGCGATCCATATCGCGATTACACTAGCTGTGGATCGTGACGTCGAAAGGAATAGACGGCTTTCATTTCAGCCCACCTCCGCCATGATATTCTTCTTGAAGGGCATCTTCAGAACCTTTGGCAGAGTTACATCCTCGGGGTCGCGAATCTTCGGGAGGCCGATGGTCACTTCCTCTTGTGACGCGTTCATGCGCAAAGTCCGATGCAGGCGGTCCCAGATGGTCAGACCGCTCGACCAGTTGGAGTT
>DASYVU010000207.1:0-5506 GCA_035936715.1 Gemmatimonadaceae bacterium | reverse complement strand
CCCACGCATTGAATCGACCAGCACGTCGTCGGCAGCCAGATGCGACGCTGGTTTGGGATGTCTCGCCTTCCATCTCTCGAGACCCGCCAGCGCCGCCTCTTTGTTCGGCGAGTTGGCAACGACGATCAGCGGCATCTTCGTTCGCGATTTCGCCGGAGTCTTCTTCGTTGCCGCGGTTTTGCTTCCCGTCTTCTTCGTCCCCTTCGCGCGTGACGGAGCCACACGCGCGGGCTCGCCCTCCATCTTCCGAAAGTGCGGTGGCCAGGGTGCGTCGCCGATTCCGGCGGCTTCGTCACGGTCGGCGAGCTCGAGGAGCTGTTCGAGTGAACCGGCCCCATCATCCATTCGCGCGTTCGGATCGCCGATCGCTTTCAATCGAGCCGGCATCGTCAGCACCGTAAAATCGGTGGGATCGCAGTCAGGAATCTCCTCCCAACGCAACGGCGCCGAGACGCGTGCGTCAGGGAGCGGCCGTATCGAATATGCCGAGCAGGTCGTGCGGTCTTTGGCGTTCTGGTTGTAGTCGAGAAAGACGCCGTGCCGCTCCTCCTTCCACCACTTCGACGTCGCGATCTTCGGTGCGCGCCGCTCGATCTCGCGCGATAGTGCGAGCGCCGCACGCCTTACTGCGGCGAAGCTCCACCGCTGCTCGATACGAACATTGACGTGCATGCCGCGCGAGCCACTCGTCTTCGGCCAGCCTTTGAGTCCCACTTCCTCGAGTAGCTGTTTCGCTTCCATCGCTACACGACGCACGTCGCCCCACTCGACGCCTGGCCCGGGGTCTAAGTCGATGCGCAGCTCGTCGGGGTGCTCGAGGTCGTTCGTGCGTACAGCGTGCGGATGCAGCTCGATGCAACCCAGATTCACGATCCATGCGAGGCCGGCTGCGTCGTCAACGACCACTTCTTCGGCGGTGCGTCCCGATGGAAATGAAAGCGTGACCGTCCTCAGCCACTCCGGACGATTGTCTGGCGCGCGCTTCTGGTAGAACGGCTCGCGCTCCGCGCCGTTGACGAATCGCTTGAGCATGCTCGGCCGGTCGCGGATCCCGGTGACAGCTCCACTCGCGACCGACAGGTAATACCGGACGACGTCGAGCTTGGAGAGCTTGACATCGCGCGAGAAGTACGGCTTGTCCGGATTGCTGATGCGGACCTCGCGCCCGTCAATCGAGAGAACTGCCGCCGATTCTTTCTTCGCCATCGTCGCTTTTGCCCGAGAGATCGTCGTACTAAGCGTGGAAGAGGCAAAGATACGGCGATTTCGCGAATCAGCGTGGCCCCAGTGCATCTTTCCCGCTGTGTCGCTCTCCAACGATCCATACGACCTCGACCGGTTTGTGCGAGCGCAAGCCGCTGACTACGACCGGGCGCTATCGGAATTGCGCGACGGAGAGAAGAGGTCACATTGGATGTGGTATATTTTCCCGCAGATAGAGGGTCTGGGCCACAGCCCCATGTCGCATCGATACTCCATCAAAAGTGTAGCCGAGGCTCGGGCATATCTCGCTCATCCCGTCCTGAGTCGGCGACTCCGGGAATGTGCCGCCGTCGTGTATGACATGGTGGGACGCTCGGCGCTCGAAATCTTTCGATCGCCGGACGACTTGAAGCTGCGCTCCTGCGCTACCCTGTTCGCCGCTGTGTCAGGCGACGGCGTCTTTGAGCAAGTACTTCAGAAGTATTTCGGCGGGCAACACGACGAGGAGACACTTCGTCGAATGCGTGCCACTACGGCAGCTGATGAGGGTTAGCGGCTTGGCAATGACTACTACAGCAATCACATGTCTTGCTGGATTGCTCGCACTAAGCGCCACCACGAGCGCCTCGGCGCAAACGTCACCCCAGCGCACCTACGCGAACCCGATCGACATCGACTACCGCTACAACTTCGAGCAACACAACGAAGGCATCTCGTATCGGTCTGGCGCTGATCCAGTCATCGTCGTGCAGCGGGGTGAGTACTACCTGTTCGAGACCATTGGCGACGGATATTGGCATTCGCACGATCTCGGCACCTGGCAGCACATCACACCCACGCGTTGGCCGCTGACGGACATCGTCGCCCCGGCCGTGCTTTCAGTGCGCGACACGATCTACGTTCTGCCGAGCACGACCAGCCCGCTCCCGATCCTGATGCTGACCGAGCCCGCGACGGGACGCGTCGAGTTCTACAATCGTCTGCTGCCCTGGTTGCCTATGGCGCGCCAGTACGAACCACAAGGAGCTTTTGCAAAGCCGGACTCAGTGCAGCCAGGTCCCTGGGATCCGCAGTTCTTCCACGATCCGGACACCGAGCGCTGGTTTCTCTATTGGAACTCTTCGAACGTCTACCCACTCAACGTCATCGAGCTCGACAAGTCGAAACATCTCGCGTACAAAGGGACGCCGCACTGGCTGTTCGGTCTCGATCCGAAGAAACACGGATGGGAGCGATTCGGTCAGGACCACCGCGATACCACGATACTTCCGTTCATAGAAGGCTCGTGGATGACGAAGCACGGGGGACGATACTATCTCCAGTACGGCGCGCCTGGTACTGAGTACAACGTGTACGCGACGGGCGTTTACGTCGGGAACGACCCACTCGGGCCATTCACCTACGCGTCGTACAATCCCGTTGCGTACAAGCCGGGCGGGTTCGTGCAGGGCGCCGGACACGGCAACACTTTTCAGGATGTGCACGGCAACTGGTGGAACACGGGCACGCCTTGGATCGCCGTCAACTGGAACTTTGAGCGGCGCATCGCTCTGCACCCCGCGGGTTTCGACGGTGATGGCCAGATGTACGTCGACACGCGGTTCGGTGATTTCCCCCACTGGCTGCCGACAAAAGCGTATCGCGGGAGCCACGAGCTCTTCACCGGTTGGATGCTCCTGTCGTATCACAGGACTGCAAGGGCGTCTTCGGCGCGTGAGGGTTTCCCCGCGAGTAACGTGACGGACGAGAACCCGCGTACCTTCTGGGTCGCGACCCAGAATCGACTCGGCGAGTCACTTACCGTGGACCTGGGTCGCCCCTACGAAGTGAAGGCGATACAGGTGAACTACGCGGATTACAAGTCGGTACTATATGGCACAGACTCGACGGTGTTCACGCAGTTTAGCCTGAGTGCCTCCCTCGACGGAAGCCAGTGGAAAACGGTCGCTGATATTTCACGCGAGCGCCGCGACCGGCCCAACGCATACGTCGAGCTTTCAACCCCAATCCGCGCGCGCTTCGTGCGCTACGAGCACATTCACGTCGGCGCCGCCAACCTTGCGATCAGTGACATTCGCGTATTCGGAAACGGAGACGGACCTCGGCCAGCCACGCCGGCGGGTCTGGCCGCGCGGCGCGACAACGACGAGCGCAACGCGGTCATCACATGGCAGGCTGTTCCGGGCATTGTCGGTTACAATGTGCGCTGGGGCATCTCGCCCTCGAAGTTGTATCAGACCTACCAGCGCTTTGCCGACCAGGGGACGACACTGGAGCTCCGCGCGCTGACGGTCGGTCAGGGGTATTGGATCGCGATCGAAAGCTTCGACGAGACCGGCGTCTCGATCCTCAGCTCGGCGGTGCCGATTCGTTAATAAATCTCAGTTCCTCGCACTACGCGGGCGTCTATCGGAACCAAGCGTCGAATCCGGATCCAGATTGACAAACGTGAGAGCACCTGCCGCATCCACTTCGCAGCGATACACCAGAACACCTGCTTCGCTAGCGAACTCACGGCGTCGAGCGAGAAGATCTACCGCGTCGGCCTCCTGTCGGGCCCGGAGCTCCACGATGGTCGCCCAAGGAAGCTTGCGACGATAGTCCGCGCATGCTGCCTCGATTCGACCAGCTGCTGACGGACCGTGAAAGAGGAGGATTACGCGTCTCACCGCGTGGAGCTCAACCAGATACCTGCACTCGGCGCACATCTGTTGGGCACGAACCGCATCGGTGCCGGTCGAGGCGAGCGCGCCAGCGCCGCCCGGAACATAGAACCGGTCGTATCGTGCAATCTTGAACTCGCGCTCTAGAAAAGCATCGGTGGCTTCCTGCAACCGCCCGTCTGAGCAGGCAACCACGAGGGCGTTTGGTCGCGCAGGAGTCCATCGGAGCTCAGGTTCCGGCATTGGGCTTGACCATAAATGAATGATGATTCACTTTAGAGCGAATTGGGATTCACTTTTCCTAGGAGGCAACTGGATCAGGGGCGGTGGCCCGCCGGTCGCATACTCCAACGGCAGCTTCCGCACGTGCCAATAGGCGCTTGTCGTCAATCCGCGCCGCCCAATCCGCAAACGCCGCCGTTGGCCCCCTCCATTCGATTTCATCGACATCGGCGAAGAGCGGCGCATCGGTCCTCAGCGTCGCGAGTGTCTTGAACAGGAGCACGTGATCGCGCTCGGCGCCAAGTGTCTCTGGAGGAAATGACTCGATCGGTCCGTGCTTGTTCAACAGACTGGCGGCGGTGGTCGGACCGATCCCGCGGATGCCAGGGTAGCCATCCTGCGCGTCACCGACGAGGGCGAGATAATCCGGAATGAGCGCGGGCTCGACTCCGAACTTCACGCGCACCGCCTCCGCGTTCCGCACCTGCATGCCCTTACGTATGATCTGCACGACGCGGTCGCCGCGCACACACTGCGCGAGGTCCTTGTCGTTCGCCCAGATGCAGACCTTTTCGACACGCGAATCTTCCGCGGCGAGATGGGCGGCCGAGGCGAGACCGTCGTCAGCCTCGAGCTCGATCATCGGCCAGACCGCTACGCCCATCGCAGCGAGCGCGTCCTCCAGTGGAAGGAACTGCGCGTTGAGCACGTGATCGATTCCCTCTCCCGTCTTGTAGTCCGGCCAGAGCTCGTTGCGGAAGGACTCGATCACGTGGTCGGTGGCCACGCCGATATGTGTCGCGCCGGTCTCGACCATCTCCAGCACGGAGTGCAACACTCCAGCAACGGCGCCGAAGGGCTTGTCCTTCCCTTCATTCCAGCTGCGCTGGCCATAGAAGTGACGGAAAAGCTCGTAGGTGCCGTCGATGAGGTGAACGATCACTTCTTCTGACGCTTCGGCGCGCGCTTCAACAGGTCGCGCATGCGCCCGAGCTCCTTCTCCGACAGCCGATGTTGGTCCACGAGGTGAGCGAGCAGCTTGATCGGTGAGCCGCCATAGACCTTGTCCAACACGCGGCCCAGCACCGATTTGCCGGCTGTCTCGGAGTCGATCGCGGGAAAGTAGATGTGCGTCTTCCCTTCTCCGCGTCGGTGCGAGACGTAGCCCTTCATCTCGAGCGTCCGAATCATGCTGGAGATGCTCGTGTACGCCAGGTTCGGGTCGACCCGGTCCCGCACCTCGGTCACTGTTGCTTCGCCGAGGTCCCAGAGCACACTCATGATGTCCAGCTCGCGCTGGGTCAGATGGAGATCCGTCATCGTTGGGAAACTATTACTTCGCAGCCCGCGCGGGGAGCGTAACATGCGCGTGGGATCCTGTTCCGAGCACGGGATGCGGCATCAGCAACACGACGAAC
>DASYVU010000206.1:0-4190 GCA_035936715.1 Gemmatimonadaceae bacterium | reverse complement strand
CATCGAGCCTGGGTCCAAAGCTCTGATCGAGTCCGTCGCTGACGCCGCCGCCGGCGCCGTCGATGAACAGGAACTCGCCACCGGCGCCCTGACCATAGGAATTCTGATACGTGGGAAGAATGGAAGGCTTGTCCCACGTGTAAGTCGTGTTCACCTCGGTTCGAGCGCGGTTTCCGGTCGCCCCGCCCCTCTTCGTCGTGATGACGATGACGCCGTTGGCTGCGCGCGATCCGTACAGCGCTGCGGCGTTCGGCCCCTTCAGTACCGACATCGTCGCGATGTCGTCGGGATTCACGTCGGCGATGCCGCTACCGAAATCCCAGCCACCGTTGGGATCGCCGCCGTTGGCGGCAGATCCGGTTCCACGACCGCGATTGTTCAGCGCCACGCCATCGACGATGAAGAGCGGCTGGTTGTTGCCCGTGATCGAATTCGCGCCGCGGATGACGATGTTGGTCGATCCGCCCTGTGTGCCGGATCCCGTGATTGTCACACCGGAGACCTTGCCTGAGATCTGGTCGATGACGTTCATCGCCTTCGTCTGATTGATCTCGGAGCTGGTGAGCTGTTGCTGCGCGGTTCCGAGCCGGCTCTTCTCTCTCGTGAGCCCAAGCGCGGTGACCACGACTCCGGTCAGCTCCGTCGCGGCGGCAGAAAGGCTGAAGTTCTGTACCACCGCCGTGCCGTTGATTGTCACCGGCGCGGAGCTGGGTGTGTATCCAAGACGTCGAGCGAGAACCGTAACTGTCGTTCCGTTCGCCGACTCAGGGACGGTGAAACTAAATCGCCCTGTCTCGTCGGTGAATCCGCCGACGCGTAGCGCGGCGATACTCACGCTCGCGCCGACTACTGGTGTCCCACCGGTGCCAGTGACCTGGCCACTGATGGTCGTCCCCTGCGCCTGGGCGAATGCCGGGGATAGCCCGAGCACTGCGCCAGCGACCGCAAGGAAGCGAGAGATCTTACCTGTCATTCCCATACAACACCTCGAAGAAAAGTGGAACTGGGATGATACCAGTCGTTCGGCGACTGGGGGTCGGTCGACCACGATTCGCAGAACGGCAAATATTTCTGCGTCGCGCAGTGAGCAGGAACACCACTTACTCGGCTCACGTTGGACGCAGATGATGACGATGCTTGGCACCGGCAACGGAGAAACCCGGAAACCGGACGGGGAGCCAAGGTCACCTATATGTCTACAAGTTAGATGGCTGGTTATGACAATGTCAACGATGGGTAACAACCGTACGCACAGCGACTCACGACACCGGTTCCGACTAATTCACCCACGGTGCGGTTTGCGTCGGTACTGACGGAATCAGGCGGCGGTCGCTTTCTCCGTCACGACTCTCACATCGTTATTCAAAACCTGCATGAATCCGCCGCTGACCGTGAAGTTGGGTCCCGAGCCACCTCCGAGGCGTAGCTGGCCGTCGCCGAGCAGCGCCATTAGAGGGGCGTGCCCTGTGAGGATGCCGATCTCTCCGTCATAAGCCGGCGCCACGACGGCATCCGTTTCGCCCTCGAAGAGCACTGCTTCCGGAGATATCACCGAGACTTTGAGCATGCCTAAGCGCTCGCGAGACGTTGCGCGGCCTCGACGACGCCGTCGATACCGCCCTGCATGAAGAACGCCTGTTCCGGATACTGGTCGAACTCACCTGCTACAAGCCGCTCGAAGGAGGAAATGGTCTCTTCGAGCTTGACGTACTGGCCCGCGATGCCGGTGAACTGCTCCGCCACCGCGAACGGCTGCGACATGAAGCGCTGGATCCTGCGGGCGCGACCGACAACGAGCTTGTCGTCTTCCGACAATTCGTCCATCCCGAGAATCGCGATGATGTCTTGCAGCTCCTTGTAGCGCTGGAGGATGCGCTGGACGTCGATCGCTACCTTATAGTGGCGGTCCCCGATGAATTGCGCGTCCAGGATTCGCGACGACGAAGCCAGTGGATCGACCGCGGGATAGATGCCGAGCTCGGTAATCGCGCGCGACAGAACGACGGTCGCATCAAGGTGGGCGAAGGCCGTCGCGGGTGCGGGGTCGGTGATGTCGTCGGCGGGAACGTAGATCGCCTGCACCGACGTGATCGATCCGTTCTTCGTCGATGTGATTCTCTCCTGCAGATCACCCATCTCCGTCGCCAGCGTCGGCTGATAACCCACCGCGCTCGGCATGCGCCCGAGAAGCGCTGACACCTCAGACCCGGCCTGGGTGAATCGGAAGATGTTGTCGATGAAGACGAGAACGTCGGCATTCTCGACGTCGCGGAAATACTCAGCGACCGTGAGTCCGGTCAACCCCACACGGAGTCTCGCGCCCGGCGGCTCGTTCATCTGTCCGTATATAAGGGCGGTCGAACTAAGAACGCCGGATTCCTTCATCTCGAGATAGAGATCGTTTCCTTCGCGGGTGCGTTCACCGACGCCGCAGAACACCGACTTTCCACCGTGCCCCTTCTGCACGTTGTTGATCAACTCCATGATGACGACAGTCTTTCCGACGCCGGCACCGCCGAACAATCCGATCTTTCCACCCTTCACGAACGGGGCGATCAGATCGATGACCTTGATGCCCGTCTCGAACACCTCCGTCTTGGGCTCGAGGTTCGCGAACTCGGGAGATGGGCGATGGATCGGCCACCGCTCGACATCGTCGGGAATCGGCGGACCGTTGTCCACGGGTTTACCGATGACGTTGAGGATTCTGCCGAGCGCTGCGTCGCCGACCGGCACCGTGATCGGGCCGCCGGTGTCTTCGACAGCCATCCCGCGGACGACCGCGTCGGTCGACGACATCGCGACTGCACGCACCTGGTTGCGCCCAATGTGCTGCTGGACCTCGACGATGACATCGATATCGAAGCCCGCGTCGGTCTTGCCGCGAATCCGCAGCGCGTTGTAAAGCTCCGGGAGGTGCTCAGACTCGAACGCGACGTCGAGCACGGGGCCTATGACCTGCACGATCTTTCCAAAGTTAACTTTCTTCTTTTCGGATGGGCGCAGCTTTTCGGAACGGACGGCAGTTGCCATGATTATCCCTCTAGCGCAGCGGAACCGCCGACGATCTCGGCGATCTCCTGCGTGATCTGCGCCTGCCGGGCGCGGTTGAATGTGCGGCGCAAAACGTTGAGCATCTCACCCGCGTTGTCTGTTGCGTTCTTCATTGCAGTACGGCGGGCGCCCTGCTCTCCCGCTGCTGTCTCGACGAGCGCGCGATAAACCGAGTTGCGCACGTACGACGGCAGGAGCTGGGTTAGTATCACTTCCGCCGATGGCAGAAGGATGTAGTCCGGTTGCGGTCCGGTTCGCTCCGGAGGAGTTACCGGGAGAATCATCTGCGTAGCCGGCGGCGTCGAGAGCGCCGACTGAAACTTCGCGTACACCACGTACACTGCATCAATCTCCGCCGACGCGAAGCGCTGGATCAGCTCGTCGACGATCTCCGCCGCATTCTGCGCGGTCGGGCGGTCAGTGACGTCAATGCGACTCGACGCGAGCGCGCGTCCGACGTAGCGGAAATATCCAAGTCCCTTCTTGCCTATGACGTGCAGCTCTGGCTCGACGCTGGTCTCCTTCAGGCGAGCGAGCAGTGCGCGCGCTTCCTTGAGCAGATTGGCGTTGAACGCGCCGGCGAGTCCACGATTGCTCGTGAGCACGATGACGGCCGCCTTCTTTACCGCTGCAGGTTGGCGCAGCAGCGGAAAGCGCTCGGCCAGCTCCGGTGTGTACAGATTCGCGATCACTTCGGTCAGCGAGTTGGCGAATGGACGCGCGGCGACGACGCGATCCTGCGCGCGCTTCATCTTGGATGTGGCGACCATCTCCATAGTCCGCGTGATCTTCCGCGTGTTCTCGACGGTCTTGATCCGTCCTTTTAGCTCGCGTCCCTTGGCCATCGCTTAAGGCTTTTTCGGTGTGCGTGACTGGTTGTAATTCTCGATCGCCCGCCGCAGGTCGGCTTCTGTTTCCTTCGACAGAACTTTCTCCGAGCGGATCTTCTGCGGCACCTGCGGAAACTGTTTCTCCGCGAACTCGAGAAACCCGCGCTCCCATTCCTTGATTTCGCCGACGGCGACCTGATCCAGGAAGCCGTTAGTGACGGCGAAAATCACCATCACCTGATGCTCGACGGACATTGGCCTGTACTGCGGCTGCTTGAGGATTTCGACCGTGCGCGCGCCGCGCTC
>DASYVU010000205.1:0-3670 GCA_035936715.1 Gemmatimonadaceae bacterium | reverse complement strand
AGCGTCCGCTCCGGCGGCTGCCAGCCGAGTTATGTCCGCAACCGACTTCACACCACTTTCCGCTATCACCACGATCTCGCGCGGGATCAACGGCAACAGGCGGAGCGCCGTCTCCGGGTCGATCTCCAGCGTCTCGAGATTCCTGTTGTTGACGCCGATCAGGCGTGCGTCGAGCGAAAGCGCGAGGTCCAGCTCTCCCTCGTCGCGCACCTCTACCAGTATCTCGATCCCGACATCATCCCCGGCCTTGATGAGCTCTTTCAGTCGCGCGGGGGGCACGGCTCGCGCAATCACGAGCACTGCGGATGCGCCGAGTGAGCGCGCTTCCAGGATCTGCACAACTTCGACGTGGAAATCCTTCTTGAGTAGGGGAGTCGGCACCGCTGTGCGCGCTCGAGTCAAATCCTGATTCGAGCCTCCGAACCGTCTCGGCTCGGTGAGAATCGAGATCGCTGCCGCCCCACCTTTTTCGTAGGCTCGGACCTGCTTGTCGAGGTCGAGCCCGCTATTGATCTCACCTCTCGAAGGGGACGACCGCTTCACCTCGGCGATTATCGCGACGTGCGCTCGCCTGAGGGCTGCCGCAAATCGGGGCGGCCGGCCCATCGTCTCGATCGCACGTGTTAGCTCCTCCGTGCGAGACGTTAGCGTTGCGGCGCGGACGCGTGCTTCGTCGGTCAGCTCACCGAGGGTACCGCTCGGCGGACTCCACGCAGAAAGAGCTTGCGCTTCGGTCGATCTTCGGCTAACGTAGGAATTCGGCAAATGTTCGGTAGGAAAGACCGACCGGTACGTACTCAAACCAGCCGCGGAAAAAGGATATGTCGCTCACAAAACGCCAGCGGGAGATTCTTACCTACCTTGCGAACTACTCTGAGGAGCACGGGTACGCGCCGAGCTTCGAGGAGATTGCGACGCAGTTTAACTATAACTCCCTCGCAACGGTCCACGAGCATCTCACCAATCTCGAGCGCAAGGGCTACATCAAGCGCGCGTACAACGAGAGCCGTGCGATCGAGCTCGTGCCGTCGGACGTACTTCCTCGGGCGATGTCCCTTCCGCTACTGGGTACGGTGGCGGCCGGCCTGCCGATCGAGGCAATCCAAATTCCCGAGACAATCGGCGTGCCCGAAGATCTGGTGCGTCGCGGAGGGAATCACTACGTCTTGCGCGTTCGCGGAAACTCGATGATCGACGAGCAGATTCGCGACGGCGACTTCGTGATCGTCAACGAGAAAAACACCGCCGACAACGGTGAGATGGTTATCGCGCTGATCGACGGCACGTCCGCTACGGTCAAGAAGTTTTACCGCGAGCGTGACGGCCGCATACGATTGCAGCCGGCCAACGAAACCATGAATCCGATCTACGTCCACGAGAACGACATCTCGATCCAGGGTATCGTCGTAGGAGTGCTGAGAAGGTTCTAGAGGTCAATCTCCTAACTTGGTGTCTTGACAGGTTTTGGACTCGCTCGCCTCAAGCGATCCAGAACTGATTTTGCGTGGCCGGAGTCGATAGATTTTTTCGCGGCCGCGACGCCATCCGCGAAGGTCTTTACACTGCCACTCACATAGATCGCAGCGGCCGCATTCAGGAGCGTTGCCGCGCGGGCACCGGGCGGACCCTTCCCCTCCAATAGGGTCACGATGATCCGCGCGTTTTCGGCCGGCTCACTGCCGGCAAGATCCTCTCTCGCGATCTTTTTGAATCCGTGCTCTTCGGGCTGGATGGTCCAACGGGTCGTTGATCCCTTTCGAACCTCCACGACGTGCGTGGGACCCAGAGGTGAGACCTCGTCCAGTCCCGGCTCCCCGTAAACCACCATCGCGTGTGTGGTGCCGAGGGCTGCGAGAGCCCCGGCAAGAATCGGTGCGCGCTCGATGTCGGCTACACCCACCACCTGCCGGCCCGCGCGCGCCGGATTCGCGAGCGGACCGACGATGTTCATCACCGTCGGAATCCCCAGCTCTCGCCGGACTGGGCCGACGTGGCGCATCGCTGGGTGCATCAGGGGCGCGAACATGAACACTATCCCCGCGTCTCTGAGCGAGGCTTCCATCGTCGACACCGGGACGTCGATTGCAACTCCGAGGGCCTCGAGAACGTCAGCGCTCCCGCACTTCGTCGTGAACGACCTATTGCCGTGCTTCGCGATGCGAACCCCGGCTCCAGCGGCGACGATGGCGGCTACGGTGGAAATGTTGAAAGTCGCAACCGTGCCGCCGCCCGTTCCGCACGTATCCACTAGTCCTTCGGGGTCCTCAGCTGAGAGTGTTACCATTGCAGTGCGTAGCGCCCTGACGACCCCGGCTACCACATCGACGCTCTCGCCAGTTGCGCGTAGGGCCGAGAGCAGGGCCGCCACCTGCACAGAGGTCGCCTCGCCCCGCATTACGATGTCGAACGCTGCCTGCGCGTCGTCGGCGCTGAGCGGCTCCCGAAAGGCGAGCTTATGAATCGCGCCTTGGAGCGCGTTCGGAGGTGGGGCGCTCATTGTTGCTCGCTTACAGCGAAGAGGCTTGCTCTCTCGACGTAACGATCTGAAGCACCTCTTCCAGAATCTTGCGCGGTTCGCCGCGGCCCGCCGTAACGTCGCGGAGCGCCTGCTCCACCCTGTAGATAATGTTGCTCTGGGTCTGAAGCGCCTCGCCCTGCGCATGAAGCTGCACATGCGCTTTTTCCAGCTTCGTCACCGCCACTCGGACCTGCTCCTCTACCGCGGACAGCCGCTCCGCTGTCGCCCGCGCCTCCACGGAGGCAACCTCTATCGCTCGCTTGAGCTGAGAGACGCGAATCGAATCGTTACCTCCCTTCCCGTTCAGCGCCGACCGCGCTTCAGCAAGCTTTCGCTGGAGGTCCTGCAGCGCTCGGGCGTTTTCCTCGTTGAGCGCTTTGGTAAGCTCTTCCAGTGTTCGCACCGCTTCTTCGCGCGCGCGGCGCTCGGCCAATCGGGCGAAAGCCAGCGAGAACAGATCTACGGCGGGCGCGATCTTTTCCGAGAGCCTGTGCCCGAATCGCGTCTTGGGCTCCGAGAGCGCCAGCACGCCCGCGAGCTCGCCGTCGACAAGAAGTCCTCGGAGAAGGAGCACGCCCGCTTCGGGGGAAGCACCGGTCCCGAGCAGCTTCTGGTAGTCGCCCGACTCCGTGCCGAGGTCGGCGAACTGTTTGCCGCCGGAGATCACGCGCCTGATCGCGCTTGGAAGGTGATCCAGAGCAATCTCGAGCTGCGCCGTCCTCATGCCCTCATGCGCGGGCATGAGACGCTCAGCGAGCAGATCGCGGCGGGCGTCGTAGATGAACAGCACGACATTTCCGTTGCGATCGTGCTCAGCCATGTCCTGGCTGAGCGCGTTTAGCGCTTCGGAGACGTTGCCTGCCGAGGCGAGTACGGTGGACAGCGCAGCAAGAGTTCGTGGGGCCATCGTGGTATCAGCCGGTCATCATTGGAGTGGAGATCGCTCCACATTGACCGGCGAACCGGCGAAAGTCAATCATCTTCAACGCTTTACGTTCCTTGACAGTGAGTCCCGCGAGGATAGTTTCACGCGATGCTGTCGCGTTCCGTGCAACTCGTGTTGCACTACGATGGCGCGCGCTTTTCCGGCTGGCAGCGGCAGCCTGGTGAACGGACGGTTCAGGGAGTCCTCGAAGCGGCGGTGTCCAAACT
>DASYVU010000204.1:0-6641 GCA_035936715.1 Gemmatimonadaceae bacterium | reverse complement strand
AGGTGAGAGGCAGCAGCGTCTCGAGACCAGGCATTCCCATTGGGATCTTGGTCCAGTCGCCGTTCCACATCGCCTTCTGCTCACGATTGAAGGTGCAGGTGTCCGTCGATATGACCGACACCTCGCCCGTCTTCAGCCCTTTCCAGAGACGCTCTACATCCTTGGGCTTCTTAAGCTGCGGACAGCACGCGTATAAATGCCCGTCCTCTCGCTCGAACACCGAGTCATCCAGCACCAGATACTGCACGCAAGTCTCGGCCAGTACGGGTACGCCCCGCCCCTGCGCCGAGCGAATTATGTCGGCGCCTTCTCCCGTCGACATGTGGACTATATAAAGCTGTCCCCCCGTTGCCTCGCACCATTGCACGGCGCGCTGAATCGCCTCTGCTTCGATGAAGTTGGGCCGAGTCATCGGATGCAGTCGCGCACCGTACTTCTTCATCAGCTCGGGCGTATGGTGGCGCGCGATCAGCTCATCTAGCACACGTGCCGACTCGGCGTGCACGAGCAGCATCGTCCCATATTCTTTCATCTTCTCGAGCGTGCCGAACATTGCCCGGTCGTCCGACTGCCAGCCCTCGGATTCATAGATCATGAATTCCTTGAAGGTGGTGAAGCCACGATCGACCATCCCCTTGATCTGATCCTTGTGCTCGTTCCAGCGCGTGATGCAGATGTGGAACGTGTAGTCGATGAGCGATTTGCCCTCGGCTCTCTTCATCCAGTTGTCCGCCGCATCGCTCAGGGACTCGCCGGCATACGGAATCGCGAAATCGATCAGCGTCGTCACGCCGCCGCGGGCACCGGCGCGGGTTCCGGAGCGATAATCGTCGGCAGAGACAGTCCCGCAAAACGGCAGCTCGAGGTGAACGTGCACGTCGAGAACGCCGGGCATGACGTGATGCCCCTTCGCGTCGATCACCTTCGTCGATTCATCCGCATCGAGATTCACGCCGAGCGCGGCGATCTTCTCACCGAAGATTCCAACGTCTCCCGTGAAAGTGCCGGCCGGAGTGACGACGTTCCCACCCTTGATGATCCGGTCGAATTGCACCGATCGAGTACTCCCCTGTTCTTGTTAGTGCGCTGCCGCGGTGAGCGCGCGATCCAGTACGTCGAGCGTGAAATCGGCGTCTTCGGCGGTGATGCACATCGGCGGCTTGATCCGCAGAACGTTGCCATCAAGGCCACCTTTCCCGACCAGCACGCCCATCTCACGCGCGGCTTCGAGGACGGCCAGTGTTTCCGGCTTCGCCGGCTGCTTCGTGCTCCTGTCGCGAACGAGCTCGACGCCGAGCATCAGTCCCATGCCGCGCACGTCACCGATCAACGCGTGGCTCTTCATCAGCTGCCGGAATCCGTCCTTGAGCCTCTTCCCCAGCACCCGCGAGTTTTCCTGCAGGCCATCCTCGTCGATGACGTCGAGAACCGCGAGACCCGCCGCCATGCAAACCGGATTGCCGCCGAACGTGTTGAAGTGAATCCGCTGCGTCAGCGCCTGCGCTATCTCCATTCGAGTCGTCACCGCGCCAAGAGGAACGCCATTGCCGATTCCTTTCGCCATCGTGACGAAATCAGGCACGACGTCGAAATTCTCGAAGCCCCAGTAATGATCGCCGGTGCGTCCGAAACCCGTTTGCACCTCATCGGCAATGCAGAGCCCGCCGTGCTCGCGGGTGATCCGGTACGCCTCACCCAGATAATTACGGGCTCCATGCGTCGCCCCTCCCACGCCTTGGATCGGTTCGGCGATGAATGCCGCGATCCTGCCCGGCGTCGAGTAGCGGATGATTCCGAGAATGTCTTCGGCGCTCTTCGACGCGATCTCCTCGGGCGTGCCGGAGAATTGACTGCGATAGGGATCGGGAGAAACCGCGTGATGAACGCCAAGCGCGCCGGGTACAGGAAACTTCCACGTGTTGTGGGACGTGAGTCCCATCGAGGTCGGGGAGCCGCCGTGATACCCGTTGCGTAGCGCGATTACGTCGGTGTTGCCCGTGTACAGGCGAGCCATGGTCACGGCGAGATCGTTCGCCTCGCTGCCATCGTTCACGAAATAGGTGACGTCGAGGCCCTTCGGCATCTTCGACGCGAGCTTTTTCGCCAGCAGCGGAAAATTGGGGTGGAGATAAATCGTCGTCGCGTGCTGCAGTGTCTCGACCTGCTTTTTGATGGCGGCGACGATCTTGGGATGGCAATGGCCGCACGACACCGTGACGATGCCGGCGAACATGTCGAGGTACCGCTTGCCGGTTTCGTCAAACAGCCACTGCATATGGCCCTCGACAATTAGCAGCGGCTCGCCGTACAGCGTGAAGACTGCTGGGTTGGTGTACTTCTTCCGCATCGCGAGAACTTCCGCGCGCGCCGGCCCCGTGTACGGCTTGGGCTTGTGTTCGCACGGAGGCATCTCGAGCCGCGTGGACTTCATGCGCGCGCCTTTGCCAGGCGCGGCACGATCGACAGTCGGTGACGTGCGAGCGACGGTCACGAGCTAAGCCCGGACCGGCACTTCATCGGGCTGTGGCGACGCGTAGCCTTCGACGCCTTCATAGCCCGAGTGATAGTCCGCTGTGTCAGGGCGCCTGATGTCCGATTGCAGCACGATTCTGTCACGGCGAATACCACGGAAATCCTCGATGCGCTTCCACCCGTCCTTTGCGTGCTCCTCGAGGAACTTGTCGAGTCCCGACAGAAGCCGCTTGATGACGTTGGGGCCAACGGCCTGGTCTAGCATGGCGGCAGTGCAGACCTGAACCGTGCCGCAGCCAAGCAAAAAGTAGGAGGCAGCCTGATTGAAATCGGAAACACCCCCAATTCCCGAAAAACTCTTGTCCGGAAACGCCTTGGTCAGCTGCGCCATTTTCGCCAGCGACAGCGGGAGGATTGCCGGGCCGCCAAGTCCGCCGCTCGACACAAAGCCATCGACGTTGATCTCGAACTCGAGCGTCTCGGGATCGATGAGCGGAATGGATGGGAACGTGTTGGACGAAACAATCGCATCGGCCCCGCCACGAAAGCAGGCCGCCGCCTCTACGACGATGTCCGCGGTGGCCGGAGTGAGCTTGCACCACACCGGAACCTTCGCGACCTCCTTCACCGCCTCCGTCACCACCGAGCAGAGACCTTGGTCTTTTCCGATATTGGATCCCATGTCGCGGCGATCCATGTGAGGACAGGAGAAGTTGAGCTCGAGGCCGTCGGCACCTTCGCCCTGTGCGGTCTCGGCCAACTCTTGCCAGTGTCGCAGCTCCTTGTCGTTTCCCGACCCCGCCATGATCGATGCAATGAGGACCTTGTTCGGAAACGCATCCTTGATGCGGCGGATCCGCGGCGCCCACCATTCGAGAGTCTTGTCGGAGATCAGCTCCCAGTTCCACGACGAGTGCAGCGCGGCGCCCGGCCGCTTTTTCATGGATACATTCGCGTCTTCCGCCGTGGTGCGCATGAACTTGGCCTTCGCGCCATAGACGTTCACGACCGGGTGTAGGCCGATTGTCTTCGTTACGACGCCGCCCCATCCCGCATTGAAGGCGCGAGTGATGTTGGATTCAGACTCGGTCGGCGGGGCCGACGAAAGCAGAAAGGGATTCTCGAACTTAATCCCGGTGAATGTCACGGAACGATCAACGCTCATACACCCTCCCCCCTCAAGACATCCAGTTGGTTCCACTTTCTTTATTCCATTTCGTGGTCATCTTCTTCGCCTGCGTCCAGAATTCGATCGAGCCTCGGCCGGTAATGTCGCCGACGCCAAACTTGGAGTCGTTCCACCCGCCGAAGGAGAACGGCTCGCGTGGAACGGGCACGCCGACGTTCACTCCCACCATTCCTGCGCTCGCGTGCTCCATGACGTAGCGGGCCGTGCCGCCGCTTTCAGTGAAGACCGACGCCGCGTTTCCATACGGCGACGCGTTCTCCACCTTGAGAGCCTCGTCGACGTCTTTTGCCCGAATAATCACGAGCACGGGCCCGAAGACCTCTTCCTGCGCTATGCGCATGTCCGGCGTGACGTGATCGATAATCGTCGGACCGATGAAATAGCCCTTTTCTTTTCCCTTCACGACCGTGCGGCGCCCGTCGACCAGAACCTTCGCACCGGCCGCTTCCGCCTCGCCGATGAACTTTTCTATCCGCTCTCTGGCGGCGACAGAGATCACCGGACCGATGTCCTTTCCCGGAACAATCTTCTTCGCGTGATCCACCATGCGCTCGATGATGTGATCGGTCTTCGACACCGCGACCATCACCGATGCGGCCATGCACCGCTGGCCCGCGCACCCTGACATCGACGCGACGACATTGCTGGAGGTCATCTCCTTGTCGGCATCGGGCATGACGATCAAATGGTTCTTGGCGCCGCCGAGCGCCAGGCAGCGCTTGAGAGTGGCGGTAGAACGACGATACACGACCTTTGCGATTTTGGTAGAGCCGACGAAACTGATCGCCGCTATTCCCGGGTGATCGCAGATTGCTTCGACCGCTTCCTTGCCGCCGTTCACAATCTGCAGAACTCCCTCGGGTAAGCCCGCTTCCTCGAGCAGCTCCGCGATCCTGCCTGCGCTCAGTGGTACCAGCTCCGAGGGCTTCAGAATGAGACAATTGCCGAGCGCGATCGCGTTGGGGATCGACCAGTTCGGCACCATGTTGGGAAAGTTGAACGGTGTAATCGCCGCGACCACGCCCAACGGATACCGCTCGATACGACACTCCACTCCGCGACTCACTTCCAGAACTTCGCCCGGCGCGATCTGCGGCAGAGAGCACGCGAACTCGCACAGCTCCGCCGATTTGAGAACCTCCGCGCGGGCTTCGCTCGCGACCTTGCCGTTTTCTTCGGTGATTAGCGCAGCCAGCTCGTCGATGTTCTTTTCGAGCAGGGTCTTGTACCGATAGAAAACCTGCACGCGCTCCTTAATCGGAGTCGCGGACCAGGCGGGGAAAGCCTTTGCCGCGCTGGCGACGGCCGCATCGACATCGTCCTGGGTCGAGAGTGGCACGCGAGAGATGACGCTGCCATCGCTCGGGTTCATGACCTCGATGAATGGCCGGTCGGTGCCGACGAACGAGCCGCCGACGTAGTTCCGCACTTCAGGGTACTTCATGGATCCTCCAGGAGCGGAGGCGCGCGGTGGCGCGACGGAAATCCCTCGACCGGTGAACGAGGGATGAAAGCTCAACGGATGATTATGCGAAGATGCGCGAGCGCAAGGCTGCTCGCAAGCTCTAGTCACGAGACGACTTACGACGGGCGTTGGCGCTACGCGAGTCAGGGAGGCCAGCCACAGTTTCGGCTGGCTCTACTGTGAATTATGACCTCTTCCTTGCACGCGATCACGGCACGAAGCATGATGCTCCTGACGGAATGCGACACCTCGAACTGCAAACCGGAAAGTGGATGACAGATCCCGCGACATCAGCTCAGCAGACGCCAGAAGTCTTGCCCCGTGTCGATCTCGGCATGTCGATCACCATCGCCACGACCATCACTCTGATCTCAGCGATTCTGGTTGCGGGCGCAACCTACGAGGTGATTAGAGGAACGCTCTCGTCTGGAATGACGCGATTGCTTGCGGTCGTTTCGCTCCTCGCGCTCGTGGGAATGTTTTACGGACTGATCGAGCTGGCGCTAGCGGTGATTGCCACGACCGCGGAGCGGAGAAGGCAGGCGAGGGAAGTCACAGAGCGGCGAAAAGGCGCCCGCGCGAGAAAGACGCCTCACTAGAGGCAGCGGAAAACTCGCGGCGACTGCCCGCGAATCAGCGCGAAGTCACCCAGCTTGTCGCCCGTATCCGTGAGGGTGACAGTGAGCTTCATCGTTTCTCCGTCGGTCCATCCGTCGTACCGTGCGGGGTGACGATCTGGAACTTCGCCCAGCATAATCGGGCCGCCGTGTCCTCTCGTGTGCGTTCCGATCGCGGTGAAAGTTCCGTCGGTGGCAGCGGCGATTTTCTGGTCGATGGTCCCGCTCGCGCAATCGTACTCGAGCGTTGCGCTGGCGTCTGAGATTGTCAGCCCGATGTGTTCACCGCCCCACTCGCTCGGCGCGATGGGACCAGCCAGATCCTTCGCGCATGGGCCCGCAGCGGTGATCACCAGTCCGGCGATGAGCAAAAAAAAGATCCCACTAGGTTGAGCCAAATGGGATCTTGAACCGGTCATCGATCGGACCTACCAGCGATAGTGCGCGAACGCCTTATTCGCTTCGGCCATGCGGTGGGTGTCTTCCTTCTTCTTGACCGCGTTGCCTTCACCCTTGCTCGCGGCGATGACTTCGGCGGCCAGCTTCTCGGCCATCGACTTTTCGTTGCGGCCGCGTGAGAAGGTGATCAGCCAGCGCATCGCGAGCGCGGTGCGGCGATCAGGGCGAACTTCGACAGGCACCTGATACGTGGCACCACCGACGCGGCGGCTCTTCACTTCGACGGCCGGCTTCAGGTTGGTGAGCGCCTGCTTGAAGATCGTTACGCCAGGCTGGCTGGTCTTGTTCTCGACAATGTCCATCGCGCCGTAAAAGATTCTCTCGGCCGTAGACTTCTTGCCTTCGTACATGATGGCATTGATGAACTTCGAAACGGTCTGGCTATCGTAGCGAGCGTCGGGAAGAATCGGACGCTTGATGGACTTCTTGCGGCGACTCA
>DASYVU010000203.1:0-5268 GCA_035936715.1 Gemmatimonadaceae bacterium | reverse complement strand
GTGAGCCAGCCGGCCTCCGCAGGGGTCAGGCCCCAAATCGCCCGCAACTGCGGCGAGACCGCGCTCGCCGCAAACCAGAGAGACATCCCGAAAAGCTCGGCGATTCCCGGTAACGCGAGCACCCGCCAGCGCGTCGAGTATACGTCATCCGACATGTCAAAAACTTAGCCTCGACGCGCACGCCTCGAACATGACGAATCCGCCTCAGACAGCCCCACCGTCTGCTCCTTCGGCGCCTATAGCGCCGAAGGCAGCCGTCGCGATCTCGCGCGAGCTGGCGGATTTTCTTCTCGAGCTTTCGATCACGCTCAATAAGCACGCGATCTATCCAAACAAACACCCGCTGCTCGACCTGGCGATCTACGGCGTGGCTAACCGCCTGGCGCTCCTTTTCGACGAGCGGCGCGATTCCCTGTCGATCGGAGTTGCCCGCAGGCAGCTCATAATCGAGGGCGTCGCGACCGATCCATATAACCCGGTCCTCAAGGAGCTCGCCCAGCGGCTGCACAAGCACCACATCGGCGCACTGAAGTTTGTTCGAGGAATCGGCCGCGAAGAGCTCGCCGAAGCTCTCGCCGCACTCGCCCTGGATCCGATCCGAACAGAAAAGCCGATCGGTCACGATCTCGAACGGGTCGGCGAGCTTTGGGAACACGTTCGGTTTTTTCCGCTTACCTACGATCGACTCCAGCTGATTGAGGACGACGGAAGCGGTGAGCCCGCAGGACCAGACCAAATGGGTGCGGGGCGAGCTACGCAGCTGTGGATCGGGCTCGCGCGGGCCGCTCTCGTTTCCGACACGTCCGCCACTTCCGCGCAGCGCGAGGAAGCCGACGACAACACCGCGCTCGAGCCGGCCACCGTCGCACGCGCCATCGATGAGCACCAGCGCGAGGAGGCGTACGATCAGGTCATCGTTGGCTACCTGCTGCAGATCGGTGAAGAGCTGCGGACCGCGGACGGACCGGAAGCGGTAGGATTGCAGCGGCGCGTCTCGCGCCTGGTTGGATCGCTCAAGGAATCGACCCTCGGAAAGCTGTTGGAGATGGGCGGCGACAAGGCGCAAAGAAGGAAGTTTCTCCTCGATGCATCGCAGGGAATCACTGTCGAGGCCGTAATCGACCTCGTCAAAGCCGCTTCGGCCGCGGAAGGGCAGACAGTTTCACACTCAATGCTGCGAATGCTGTCGAAGCTGGCGCACCATCCGTCCGCCGGCGGTCCGAGGCAGAAAACCGATCCGACCATACGCGATGTCATGCGCCGCCTGGTCGACGATTGGAGCCTCGACGATCCGAACCCGGAAGCTTACCGGAAGGTGCTGGAGAACATGTCGAGCTCCAGAAGCGGCGGAGACGCTGCAGCAAGTACCGTCCCGACGGAGTGCGAGCCCGAGCGCATGGTGCAGATCGCAATCGAGGTAGGGGCGATGGGACCCCAGATACAGGCGGCAATGTCCGCGCTGTGCAAATCGGGGCGCGCGAGTCTACTGCTCGATCTCGTCGAGCGCGCTCCCGATGCCGATGCCGGCGCCCCGGTTTGGGAGTTTCTCCTCGGAGAGCGTATTCTCGACACGCTGCTCAACCAGCAGCGCGTCGACCTGCCACTGGTTGGCCGCTTTGCGCGACGCATAGGAGTTCCAGCCGCTCCATCGCTCGTGGCCGCGACGAGCGCGTACGAAGACGCAAAGATCCGCATCCAGTTTTACGACCTGCTGGAGTCGCTCGGCGACGCTGTCGGACCCGCGGTGGCCGAAGGAATTCCCGCGGCGTCGCCGGTCGTCCAGCGCGAGCTGATCGCGCTCATCGGGCGTTTTGGCTCCACACCGGCCAACTTCTCAGTCATGGATTACATGCTGAATCCGGAACCGCTTGTCCGGCGTGAAGCGGTGAGACTCCTGTTGCGCGATCCTCAGGCCCGCAATGAAGCCGCGATGGCCGCCCTTTCCGACGTAGACGACAGAGTCGTCTTTGTCGGTTTGACGGCGGCGCAGGAAAAGTGTCCGCCGGGCGCGGTTGACCTGATAAAGCACCGCGTGGATCGCGGCGAGCTCGATTCGCAGCTCCGGACGATGGGTATTCGCGTAGTCGCTCAGCAGGAGTCGCCGGAAATCCTCACCTGGCTGCTTGGCTTCGTGATATCCGAGACCCGGTGGGCGCGACGGCCGAAGCTCCGCCCATCGACGCCGGAGATGCTGGCCGCGCTGAGCATGGTGGCGTCGATGTGGGGTGATGACCCCGCTGCTACTGCTGCCATCAGGCTTGCGGAACAGAGCAAGGACGCCGAGGTGCGCACGAAGGTCGCCCGCAAGCGCTCAGTGGAACAGAAGGGGTCGAGCCAGGCATGAGTGATCCCATTCAATTTCTCGTGTCGTTCGGCCAGGCGGTCTCCACGATGGCCTTGTACAACGATGGTCATCCGGCGCGCGAGCGCGCGGTGGACCGCTCGTACCGCTGTCTGCGCGACCTTCAGCAGTTTGATCCGAATCCCCGCTTCTCTTTTCTGGGAGAAGAGACCATTTACGGCGAGACCGCGCTTCGCGAGCTGGGTGACTGGGATTGGGGAACGCGATTGGCGCAGGCCGGCGTGCAGCGCATGGAGCTCGCCAGCCATGTAACGCGCGAGGAGTACGAGGAATTTCTCGAAGAGATGATGGCGCGCATCACTCTGTCGGTTATCGATTCCGCCGACGTCAGACCGACGCGATCGTCCGGGATCAAGGTCGGCGCGCTGGGAATACGAGGGGAAACCAGAGAGATCCAGGAGACGCTCGAAGCGGACATGCCGGTCGCCAAGATCTCGTACTCGCTCGGCGACGAGGCCGCATCGATTCTGTCGATGCACAAGGAAGTGCAGGAGCGCGGCAAGCTCCCACTCGCCGAAGCGGAAGCCGTCGTGCGTTCCTTGTCCATGGCCATGCACGGGGACTCCGAGATGATTCTTCCGCTGCTGCAGCTCAAGGAGTTCGACGAATACACCACCACGCATTCCCTCAATGTCTCGGTGCTGACGATGGCGCTCGCCGAGTCGCTGGGCCTCGCGGCGGAGGACGTGCGCACGTTCGGGATTGCGGGGCTGCTGCACGATCTTGGAAAGGTCAATGTCCCGCAGGACATCCTGAACAAGCCGGGCAAGCTCACCGACCAGGAGCGCGAGGTGATGCAGCAGCATCCGACAGCCGGAGCCAAACTGATCATCGAGAGTGGCCGGCGGCTCGATCTCGCCGCCGCGGTGGCGCACGAGCACCACATCATGATAAACGGCCACGGCTATCCGAAGCGTCACTACGACCGCGATTGCCACAAGGCGAGCAAGCTCGTGCACGTCTGCGATGTGTTCGACGCGCTTCGCACCCGGCGGCCTTATCGAGACGCATGGGAGTCGGCGCGCGCGCTCACCTACATCGAAGAGCGGGCCGGAACCGAGTTCGAGCCGGATGCCGCGAGCGCATTCGTGGCGATGATGCGCAAGGCGGAGAGCGGAATTCAGTTGTCACCCATGCCCGAGGTCGCCGAAAACGCACCCCCACCAGTTGGAGCCCAGGCTACGGCGACAACTTCCGGACCACTGGGGAAAACACCTGAGGGCGCGCAATAACCGCTCCTAAACGCGTTCCGTTTTACTTGCGTCGGGGCCGACTGAATCGGGTTGCCGCGGAGCAGATTTGGTCGTCAACTACACAGTTGGGGGACACCCCATATTTGCGGAGGAAGGACTACATGCTGCGTAATAAAAAGGGTTTTACTCTTATTGAGCTTTTGATCGTTGTCGTAATCATCGGCATTCTTGCCGCGATTGCGATTCCGAAGTTCGCGAACACGAAGGACAAGGCGTATGTCGCCGCGATGAAGTCTGACCTTCGTAACCTCGCGACGTTCGAGGAGCAGTATGCCGCCGACAACAACGGCGCGTACTTCTCTGGTAACGGTGCCGCGCAGGGCTTCACGCCTTCGAAGGACGTTACCGTGACGGCGACCGCAACTGTCGGCCCGCCGCCTTCGTGGACCGCGACCGCTGCGCATGCTCTTTCAGCGAAAACTTGCGATTCAGGTGTGACGCTCGCGGGTGTCATCACCTGCACCTGATCAGGATAGGGGCTGGATGAAAAAGGGGCGTCGAGAGACGCCCCTTTTTTATTTTGTTCAACTCGGCTCCCGGACGGTCAACCCGAAAATCTGGATCGCGACGATTTCCGTTTCTTGGAACGAGCTTGTGCGTCGGTGAGGATGGGCTTGTCGAACAGCATGGTCGGTGGCACTCCGGAAAGTCCGGACGCGGCCAGCCACCTCTCCAGTCCATTGGCGAGCCCGCGGCGTTCCGCAGGCCGCAGTGTGGCGAAGCCGTCGAGCAGATCCTCCTGGATCACCCGAGGGCCGTTGCGAAGAAGATCTGTGCCCTTGCGTGAGACCCTAAGCACTGAGCGTCGGCCATCGAACGTATCGGCTGTTCGGATCACGAGCCGCTTCGAGATCAGTTGCGCGACAACCTGCGAGACTGTGCTGTGGGTGGTCATCGTGACGGCGGCGAGATCCTTGACGGACTGATCGGGGACCTGCGCAAGCTCGCTCAAAACGAACAACTGGGCCGCGCTGATTCTCAGGTCACGCTCCACCGCCTCGGCGGCCGATCGAAGTCCTCGCACCATTCTCCGCAACGCGTTGAGCGCGCGGGCAACGTCAGGCTGCTTCGTGGTTTGCCTTGGCATGAATGACCCGGGTGGGTTTCGAACCCACGACCTACGGATTAAAAGTCAAAATATTCACTTCTTCTGCGTTGAATTTTGTTTCGTTGGGTACGTCTCTGTAAGGACTTGGCGGAAATATAGATTGTGTTGGCTCGGTTTAGATTCGCTGCGTTTGGCTGAGTTGGCACACAAATCGGCACACCGGAGGGGCCACGGCAGACGGTGTGAACTCTTCGCACGATGTCAAAGAATTTAATCACGATGGCTGCGATGGAGCTCGCGAGCTCTGGGTGCTGCAAGGCTCAGGTGGCGGCAGCAGTCCCCCCGCGGGGTTGGGAGAGATGCGGTATCGTTCCAGACTATCCGGTTGCGACAGGGTCCTCTTCGCCGTGCAATACACTTTGGATCGCTGTGAGAAGGTCGGCCGACGCGAAGGGCTTCTCGATGAACGGAAGCGCCGTGAGGCCAAAGCGCTCCGCTGTCGCCTCCTCCGTATAGCCTGACATCATCAGAACGCTCATGTCCGGCCGCGCCTTCCTCAACCGCGATACCAGCTCGAGCCCGCCCATCTCCGGCATCATACTGTC
>DASYVU010000202.1:0-23249 GCA_035936715.1 Gemmatimonadaceae bacterium | reverse complement strand
GATCATCCTGATCATACAGGCGTATACGGGCATTTTCGCGCGCGGTCTCCCGGATGCAGACTACGCCGCGCTAGGCCAGCGGGTGGGGGGAGTCGTCGGCATCATTGGTGGGACCCTTTACACTTACCTCTTCGCGCAATTGTTAATGCTGGGGCTCTCCACCCGCTTCGTGGCGCATGGTATTGTCCTCGCCTTAACCGCGATCGCGTTCTCGATCGCCGGCTCCGTTGCCGGGCATCACGGTGTGCCGGCGGGTTACGTCCTCGCGTCCGTGCTGAAACTGGCAGCAGGAGCGCTTGCCGGATTCCTTTACTCGCGCTCAGCTTCTCTGAATCGAAACGTTGCCTGAGGCAGCGGCATGACCCAACGGGCTGATGGTGGCAGGGACTTCCGCAGACTCTCTTTAAGCTCACCGAGTTCCGTTCCGGGACTAATCTGAATCGGAAGCGTCTGTTGTCGAAAAAAATCCTCCCAATGCGTCACGATGACCTGTTGGGGTTTGAGCACCTTGAGCAAGCTGTCGGGAGTATTCGGAACGTTCGACGAAGTCGCACCGCACAGTATCGCCAGGTCCACTGGGCGCTCAGCTAGCACCTCAGTAGGCGGGAACCCGAGCGGAGGCTCGCTCGGTGCGTCCTGAAAATAGATTCTGAAGACCGGCGCTCTCCTGTCATCCGACAGGACGTCAATCAGGTATGCGTATGGCTCACCCAGCTTCCATTCCGCGGCAGTATGGGGCAGGCTGTCGAGATCGACATCTGCCGAGCCGAGAGTGTAGAGGTAGCTGTGTTTTAATGCGCGGAAAGTCGGTGCGTGTCCGGCCACGAGTGCCATGAACCGATACGCGCTGTCGGTCGTGTAGTACCAAACGCCTCGCCGATTCTTCGACCCGGCTTCACCGATGGAAATGGCGACGAGTCGCTGTCCGCCATTGGAGCGAAGGGTCGAGTCGCCCATTAGCATGTGGCGAACGGAAGGGCCGCCAAAAATCCTGGACCTGCTCGCGCGCCTGACGGCGATGTACGGGATGTCCATCAAATGGTCGTAGTGCCCGTGGCCCACAAGGATCGCCGTGGCTCGGTCCGCCGAGTGCGGAAGCAGTCTTTCAATCAGCAGAGTATCAGGGGAGATCCTCGGCGTGCTGCGAAGCAATCGAGTCAGTCGAGGGCTGACCATTCGAAGCGAGGGATTGCTGAAGAAAGGGGCGGTCAGCATTACGTGCCGCTGGTGTTCAATGAGCAGCCCCGAGACCCCGAGGTAAGTGACGACAATGACCTGATTTGAATCCCCACACTCGGCGCCCGCGCATCCGACCGCGCGCGCCCCCGACTCCACTTGCTCGTAGATCGTGATTGGGGGACGGCACCCAATCAGTAGGGACAGCGCAATCAGACTAGCATTTTCTCGACGCATAGGTTTGCCTCGCGCGGCCAGCCTTGGAGAAGAATTCTGTGCCTCAGGCTAAGCCGAGGCCCGCCAGCAGCCCCTGAAACCGCGGATCGCCGCTGATTCGATCGTAGACTGGGGCCCTTATCCCAAACCCCAATGTGCAGTCTCGTGACGAGCTTGCTTTCTCGAGCCAGTCGAACGCGGGATCCGGCTCATCCAGATTTGCGTAAATCCACGAGATCATTGTCGGTCCGACGTACTCTCGCTGCGAGCGCTCGAGCAGTTCTGCGAGCACCTGTTCCGCGGATGCGCGCTCGCCAGCCATCGCGTAGACGACGGCCAGAAGTGCACGCAGAAGATTGACCTCAGGTGAGAGCGATACACCTCGTTCCGCGTGATTGATTGCTTCCTTGTACATCCCTTTTGCGGCGTATGACAGCGTCATTGCCAGCAGAGCTAGGAAAGATGTGCGATCCCGCTCGAGGGCCCGCTGGCATTCGGTGATCGCCTGGTCGTACTGCCGCCCATGGTACGACACAAGCGCGGCTATCCCATTGGTTACGGGAGATAGCGGATCGAGTTCCTGTCCCAGGCGGGCGGCCTCCGCGGCCTCGCGCTGTCTGTCGACGATACTGAGAAGCCACGCATAAAAGCTGTGTGCGAGCGCATATCGCGGGTTCAGGTCAATCGCATGGAGCAGCGAAGATTCCGCGGCTTCCCAATCCAGGCTCAGGAGCTGAACGAAGCCTAGGGAAGTGCGCGATTCCGCCAGCTCCGGGGCCAGCTCTACTGCACGCGTTGCGGCCGCGAGTGCCTTGGGGATAACCGTTGCAGTGGGGAGGAATCCCCAGAGTCCGGGTACGCTATACGCCTCGGCGAGTCCGTGATAAGCGAGCGCATAATCAGGATCTTTGGCAAGCGCATGCTCGTAATGACGGATCGCCTTTTCCAGCATGCCCTTCATGTTCCATCGATCACAGCAATGCCGGCCTCGCAGATAGAGCTCGTATGCCGCAACGTTTTCCGTGTGCCGCTTGCCGAGTGCCTCATCTTGCGCCGCAGTCAGCTTGACCTTCAGCCGGTCGACGATGGTTCGCGCGATCTCGTCCTGAATTTCAAAGACGTCCTCGATTTCTCGATCATACCGTTCCGACCAGATATGGTATCCGTCGCGCGCATTTATCAGCTGGGCGCTGATACGCACGCGCTGGCCCATTCGACGCACACTTCCTTCGAGCACAGTCTTCACATTCAGAAGTTGCCCGATCTCGGTGATGCCCAGTGACTTTCCCTTGAGGGCGAACGTGGAAGTTCGCGCCGCTACCTTCAAGGTGGGAATTCGCGAAAGCGCGTTGAGAATCTCCTCCGTGATCCCATCGGAGAAATACTCATTGTCGGGATTCTCACTCATGTTCGCGAACGGCAGAACCCCAATAGATGGCTGCTCCATCTCGCGGAGGCGATTGGCTGCGGTCGGAGTCAAGCGATACGCGATTGGTTCGACGGAAGCCTGCGAATCGCTCTTCCTTCTCCCCGCGGTTGTGCTCCCAGCGGTTGAAGCCGTCGGTGGGTGCGGATCTATCGAGGCGTGATCGGATAGCGCGCGAACCAGGTCATCGCCGCGCCCAAACCGTTCATCTGGATCCCGCGCCAGCGTTTTGATGACTACGTCGTCGAGCCAACGCGGAACCTCTTTCCGGACGGCCGACGGTTGCGGGGGAGGCTCCGTGAATCGCTTGACGAAGCCTTCTTTTCCCGCGAACGGCGGCTTCCCAGTCAGCATCTCGTACAGAACGCAACCGAGACTGTAAATGTCGCTGCGGCCATCGAGCTGGCGGTCCCCCATCAGCTGCTCGGGACTCATGTAGGCCGGGGTGCCGGGCCCGCCCATGCCGGTGCGCGTGAGCTGTTGCACTCCAGCGACATCGATCGCGCGTGCGATGCCGAAGTCAGCGACGATCGCGTGTCCGCCGGAGAGCAGGATATTCTCCGGCTTGATGTCGCGGTGAATGATTCCTTGCCCGTGGGCGTAGGACAGAGCGTCCGCCGCTTCGCAGGAGATCCGGATAGCGGCATCGATTGGCAGGTGCCGTTCGCGGCTCATTTTTGCCCGCAACGTCTCTCCGCTCACGTAGGGCATGAGATAGTAGAGAAACGCTTCTACATGACCTGAATCGTGGAGCGGCAGGATGTTCGGATGCTGAAGCCGGGCCAGCATCCGAATTTCCCGGATGAATCGCAGCTCGCCGGTTTCCGAGCTCGGGTCCGCGTTCAGAACCTTGAGCGCCAGCTGGCGGTCGTGCCTCGAGTCCTTTGCCAGGTAGACGGTTGCGAAGGCGCCCTGGCCGATCTCGCGCCCGATTTCGTATCGTCCGGCGAGGGCAGCTCGGAGAGGGCCGATCGGATCCTGGGAATCTGCCATGACGCCTTTGGACGGGGCTCGGCAAACATAAGTTGCAATGGCAGTGACAGCCAGAGTCTGGCCCGGCGCGCTACTCCCCGATCGTCAGCGAGACCATCGGGCGGCTGGCCGGTTCCGCCGCGCTTCTGCATTTTCCTGATTGGTTGCTCACCGTCCCCTAAACCCACCCGATCAGCGATGCGCCCCACTCGTCCAGTACCGGTTTTCCTCACGCTCGTTGCGGCCGCCATCTCTTCTCCACTCACGGCGCAGAAAGTAGACCCTTCACTCTACTCGAGCCTCGAATGGCGGATGATCGGGCCGTTTCGCGCGGGACGGACAATCGGCGCCACCGGAGTGCGGGGACAGCCCAACGTTTTCTACGTAGGCGTCAACAACGGTGGCGTCTGGAAGACAACCGACTACGGGCGGGTGTGGACACCGATCTTCGACGCCCAGCCGACAGGGTCGATTGGTGATCTCGCTGTTGCTCCATCAAATCCGAACGTGATCTACGTCGGAACCGGCGAGGGAGTTCAGCGTCCCGATCTGTCGACGGGCGACGGCATCTACAAATCAACCGACGCCGGTAAGACGTGGCGTCATCTTGGCCTTCGCGATGGACAACAGATCGGCGGAGTGATCGTTGATCCACGAGACGAGAATCGCATATTCGTCGCTGTGCTTGGACATCCCTACGGCCCGAACCCCGAGCGAGGAGTATACCGGTCGATCAACGGCGGCGAGACATTCGAGCGCGTTTTGTACAAGGACGAGAACACCGGCGCAATTCAGGTCACATTTGATCCGAGCAACCCCCAGATTGTTTACGCCGATCTCTGGGCAGGCCGGCAGGGACCGTGGGAGAACGCGTCGTGGAATGGACCCCTTAGCGGACTCTTCAAATCAGTCGACGGAGGCACGACGTGGCGTCAGTTGACCACCGGACTTCCCACCACGGCTCAAGGATTGGGAAGGATCGGGTTCACCATCGCGCCAAGCGATCCGCGCCGCATGTATGCGACCGTCGACGCGCCGGCTCTCGGCGGGATATATCACTCGGACGACGCCGGCGAGACTTGGCGCCGGACTAACGACGAAGTACGCGTGTGGGATCGCGCATCTGACTTCGCCGAGGTCAAGGTGGATCCGCGAAATGCAGATGTGATGTATTCGGCGAACACATCGACATATCGATCTACCGATGGAGGGAAAACCTTCACCGCGATCAAGGGAGCGCCCGGAGGCGACGACTACCACCGCATCTGGATCAACCCGGACAATCCGGACATCATGCTTATCGCGAGCGATCAGGGAGCGACGATCACCGTGAACGGCGGAAAGACCTGGAGCTCGTGGTACAATCAACCGACCGCCCAGTTCTACCACGTGATCACCGACAACAGGATTCCGTACTGGGTGTACGGCGGCCAGCAGGAGAGCGGATCTGTCGGCACGATGAGTCGCGGAGACTACGGCGCGATCACATTCCGCGAGTGGAATCAGGTCGGAGCGGAAGAATACGGATACATCGCGCCGGACCCGCTCGACCCGAACATCATTTATGGCGGCAAGATCAGCCGGTTCGACCAGCGCTCGCGCGAGGTTCAGAACATCAGCCCTGAGGCCGTGCGGTCCGGGAAATACAGATTCCTCAGAACCGCTCCGATCATCTTCTCAACGGTCGATCCTCATGCGCTCTACTACGGTTCGAATGTTCTCTTCAAAACGGTGAATGGAGGTCACAGCTGGGACATCGTCAGTCCTGATCTCACGCGGCAGACCTACGACGTGCCGTCCCCTTACGGGATGTACACCGACGGCAATCTCGATCGCGCGAGGAATCGGGGCGTGATCTACACCATCGCTCCATCATTCCGGAACGCGAACACGATCTGGACCGGGTCGGACGACGGATTCATCCAGCTCACCCGCGCTGGGGGAAAGACCTGGAGCAACGTGACGCCTAGCGCGCTTACTCCCTGGAGCAAGGTGTCGCTGATGGAGGCCTCGCACTTCAACGATCAATCGGCGTACGCAGCGATCAACCGCTTCAAGCTGGACGATCTGCATCCGCACATATATCGCACCCACGATGGCGGCGTGAGCTGGAAGGAGATCGTCAACGGAATTCCAGACAACGAAGTAGTGAACTCGGTCCGTGAAGATCCTCTCCGCGCGGGCCTTTTATTCGCGGGCACAGAGCGCGGGGTCTACTTCTCCATCAACGATGGCAAGCAGTGGCAGCCGCTTCGCCTCAATATGCCGGCGACCTCCATTCGCGATCTCGTGATCCACGACGATGACATCGTCGTCGGCACGCACGGGCGGTCTTTCTGGATCCTCGACGACATGACGCCGATCCGGCAGCTCGCCGCGAAGTCCGCGGCGGCTGAGACTTTCCTTTTCAAACCGAAGCTCACCTACCGTTTCCGCCGCAACAAGAACACCGACACTCCCTTACCACCCGAGGAGCCAGCGGGAAAGAATCCGCCTGACGGGGCTATCATCAACTATCGGCTTGGATCGGATGCGAGGACACCGGTGGTGTTGGAGATCGTGAACAACTCCGGCGGCGTAGTGCGTACCTTTTCCAGCGCGGATTCAGTCGAGCCCATAGAGACGGATCTCAAAGTTCCCACGTATTGGGTTCGCCCTCCCCAAGGACTGGCGCGAAGTGCGGGCACGCATCGATTTGTGTGGGACCTGCACTACCCGCCGCCCAAGGTTCTCGGCCACGACTACCCTGTTTCGGCAATCTACGGAGATACTCCACGCTATCCGCTCGGGCCGGCTGTTCTTCCCGACGAATACACCGTTCGGCTCAGTGTCAGCGGGCGAACTTACTCGCAGCCGCTAACCGTGAAGATGGATCCTCGCGCGCCGATTACGGCTGCCGGCCTAAGGCTCCAGCACGACATTGGGGTTCGGATGAACGACGCGATCAGTCGTGATTTCGCCGCGTTAGGCGAAGTGCGGCGTCAGCGGGTGCTCCTGAAAACTCAGCGCGAGGGGGCAAAGGCGGGTGAGGTTGCCGATTCACTCGCCGCTCTCGACACCATGTTGGGGACGATCGAGTCCGGCCCACGCACTGGGGCTGCGGAAAATCTCGTGCGCTTGAACGGAGAGCTTGCCGGAGTGCTCGGCGCGGTGGAAGGAGCCGATATGGACCCGACCACCCAAGTCGTTGCCGCGGCCGCCGACCTCGAGCGGTCCCTCGCGTCGGTCCTCGCTCAGTGGTCGGAAATTCAACGCACGCGACTTCGCCGCAATTCACGGTAGATTAAAGCTGGCCGCGCACTCGCCGCTGACGGAGAGATGATGACTACGAGTAAGGAAACGGAGTGGATGAATCACCCGCGGCTGCGGAAACTCGTAACCGCGGTCAATGAGCTTACACTGGCCGAGCGCCTCACGTTGGTTAAGGGCCTTGTGCCGGCAATTGCGGACGAGTTGTCCGACACCGAGTACGAAAAATTCGTTGACGCGATTCGCCTCAAAGGCGAGCGCTTTCACGAGGCGCAGGCGCATCCCGGCGAGGGTAGGGCCGAGCGCAAGATCAAGGGCGACCGCGACATCGAGGGACGGTAGGTCCGGGTCGATGACCATGAACTTCGTTTGGGTTCTGGGAATTGTTCTCGTCGCGGCGCTGCTATTCGCGCTTTACGCGGGCAACACTCGCCGGAAGCCCTGAGCTAGATCCCCAGAGCGAGCTGAACCGGCGCGTCGATCGACACTGTCGCTGTTCCAGTCCAAAACGGGCCGACCACGCTGTGTTGCGACGACGCCGTCAGGCGCCCCTTAAAGCGTGCCCGGCGTAGCACGTCTCCAACCGTGCGGAGCGCCGTGCGCGGACTGTTGCACTTCTCGCTCAGGTGAGCGAGGACAATGTTGTTGAGTCCCGAGTGGATGCTTTGGCTGGCGGTGTGCGCGGCGACGCGATTGCTCAGATGTCCGAAGTTGCCGCCGATTCGGCGCTGTAGCGAAGGCGGATAAGGACCGGCCCGCAGCATCGCTTCGTCGTGATTCGCTTCGATCACCAGAATGTCGAGCTTGTCGAGCGCGCGGGACACACTCTCAGTAACGTGCCCGAGATCGTAAACGATTCCAGCGCGCGCGCCTTCGCCGATGGATGTCACTATAACCGCAATCGGCTCGTTGGCATCATGGGAGACTGGAACGGTCTCCAGGTGGAAATCACCAACGACTACGCTGCCCTTGCGGGGAGTGAGAATCGCGCGAAAGCCGGCCCAATTCGGGCACATCATCCGCGTGCCCGCGGTGGAGACTATCGTCCAACCCCATTTGCGCGCCGCCGCAGCAACGCCCTTCATGTGATCCGTATGCTCATGCGTGACGACCACCGCCTCGATCGACTCAGGAGCGACGCCCGCGACCGCGAGACGCTGCTTCAGAACCCTCGGCGCGAACCCGGCATCGATAAGGATGCGCGACTGCTCCGTCTGCACGAGAACGGCGTTACCACTGCTTCCACTTCCAAGTATCCACAGATTCATCAGGTACTCCACCGCCTCTTGTGCGCTTCGCCGAGCTGCTTTCGCGCCTTGTCGCTCAGCTTCACCTGACGGCGCGACATCACGCGCTCCGCCACGATGAGAAATTTAGTGACGTCGTACGTCTCGTACGGTTTGCCGTCTCCCCACGCAAAAGGCGGGATTACTCTTGGTGGCATGTTCGCACCGATCACGTTTGCGCCCGCGCCGATCACAGTGCCCGTGCTCAGCATCGTCCCGATCCCGGTCTTGGCGTGATCGCCGAAGAGCGTCCCGATGAACTGCAGTCCGGTATCTCTCATGCCCCTGGGAGTCCAGAGCTGAACGGGACCATAGGTGTTCTTGAGATTGCTGGTCGTAGTCATCGCGCCGAGGTTGACCCAGCGGCCGAGGTAGGAGTGTCCGACGAAACCCGCATGCCCCTTGTTGCTGTGGCCGAGGATGACGGAGTTACTGAACTCTCCACGGACCTTGCAGTGGTCGCCAATTGACGAGCTTGCCACGCGATCGCCGAATATCTGCGACTCGCGTCCAATGGCGATCGGACCGATGAGGTGCGTGAACGGTGCGATCACCGCGCCTCGGCGAATCAGGATGGGACCTGCCGAAGCATCGAGGACCACCTGGGGGCCGATCTCGGCGCCTTCTTCGATGAAGACCTTCTCCTTTCCGATGGTTGTCGTGTCTAGCGGAGTGCGCAACTTGAGCGAGCCGGCTCGGTGCGGAATGTCCTCCGTCAGCTGCTCGGTCAACGAACCGATGAAGTCCCAGACTTCATTCATCCAGCGTCCCTTGATCTTCTTGCCGCCAAGACTCGTTTGAATCGAGCCAAGGTCGATTGACCCGTCCGCGAACTGCGAAACCGGCATCGATCTCGCGAGCCGCACCGCAGCCGCCATTCCTTCGCACATCAGGAGGTCGAACCTTTCAAGCGTTACGTCGAGCGGAATCACGCAGCGGGAATTAACGATTATGGAACCCGCTGGAATCTCCGACTTTGGCGCGACGGCCGGCGGTGCGGTCCCTTCCTCGAAGTTGGCGAGGTGAGGAGAGCTGATGAATCCGGCGCTGGAGAAAGAGGTCGCCCGCTCCCACCGCTTGCGGATGAGCGACGTGCCCGCACGCAGCTCCGACACGGGCCGCGTGAGCGCGAACGGCTCGAACTGCCGGGCCCGCACATCGTCGTAGAAGTAGAGTGCGCTCATGACCTCTCCAGCTCAGCAGCAGACAGAGACTCGATCAATCTCTTCAAATCTGAGGCCCTGTCCGTCGTAGTCACCAGGGTTAGCCCCTTCTTCGTCACGACCACAAGGTCGTTCACACCGTACATCACAACTTGTCCGGAATCGGCGTGAACGACGTTGTCAGCGCAGTCGAGAAGGTGGGCGTCACCGGTGGTCACGTTCCCGAACTCGTCCTTGCTTCGTACCCGGCTGAGGGCCGCCCAGGTGCCGACATCGTCCCAGCCGAAATCGCCAGGCACAACCATCACCTTGCTGCTGCGCTCGAGAATGCCGACATCCACTGAAACCGGCATGATGACGCTCCCGAAGAACTGTGAGGCATCGCCCTTTCTGCCGTGGCGCAGAGCCGCCGCAAGCTCGGGAGTGTGCTCGTCAACTTCGTCAAGAAAATCCCCGACACGCCACACGAAAATCCCGGAATTCCAGAGATAGCCGTCGTTCCGCATCTCTTCCGCGCGCATGCGATCCGGCTTTTCCACGAACCGCTTCACCACGGATGGTTTTCCCGTGACGGTATCGGTTGGCTCTATATATCCGAATCCCGGATCGGGACGAGTGGGGACGATTCCGACAGTTACCAGCAACTCAGTCTTTAGCGCTACCTTCTCCGCCTCGAGCAATGTGTCCCTGAATCGCTCGTCGTCGGCGATGGCCCAGTCGGCGTGAACGCAGATCATGACCGCGTTTCGTCCATCGCGGCGCTCGATCGAGAGCGCCGCCCACGTGAGTGCAGCGGCAGTACCCGCTGGCTGTGGCTCGGCGATGATGTTGTCGCGGGGAAGCTCGCGGAGCAGCTTACCAATCGCCTTTGTCAGACTCGCGTTCGTAAGGACGATAGTGTGCTCCGGGTCGACGATTGGCCGAAGTCTGGACACAGTGTCGTGGAGCAACGGCTTCTCCGTTACCAGCGGGAGAAGCTGCTTGGGCTTCTCGGGCGTGCTGAGCGGCCAGAATCGCGAACCGGTACCACCGGCCAGAACCACAGCCCAACGGCTCACTCGCCGATTATTCCCGCTTCGTCAGGCGCTCCCGTGAAACGCGCGACGAGCGCGTAGAGTTTTTTCGGGCTGAATGGCTTGGTAAGAAACTGCGTAGCGCCGAGTGCGAGCGCATCTCTCTCGTGCTTTGCGTCGCCGGCGGCGGTGAGAATAATGCAGGGCAGCAACTTGAAGCGTTCCTGCTCGCGAATCTGCCGCAGCACGTCGAGGCCGCTCAACTTCGGCATCATCAGGTCGAGCAATGCGAGATCGACCTGGTCGTCCCCATTGATGAAGTCAATCGCTTCCTGTCCATCGTAGGCGAGACTCACTCTGAACGGGCCCTGTTCGAGCTTCATCTTGATGATGCGACCGATGTGGGGCTCGTCATCAGCGACGAGGATGTGGCAAAGCCGGGTCATTGGATCAGTCATGAATCAGATCAGCGAAGCAATGTTGCCGCGATAGCGTCTCACGTCGAATAGTAATCCTCCCAGGTCGGCTGAGGGCCTCAGCAGAACCAGCAGCAGTGTCTCGTCGGCCAGGGCCGCAATGATCGCGTATCCCTTCTGGTGCTCGAGAATGGCGGTGTTCATCGGACCTTGCAGCGTCGCCTTTCCGAGACTCTCCCCTTCTGACACCAGCGCCGGAACCCGAGCGGCGAGATCCTCGGTGTTGAGACCCGGAGCGGCGAATCCTTCTATCAACAGGCCATCCTTACCCAATACGAGAACGGCGTCGACTCCGGGCCGTTGTCGAAGCGCACTCGTAAAATCTCGGATGTTGGGCATTTGGTGGGGGAGAAGTTGCGAAGCTAGGAAGCCGAAAGAGTGAAGTCAAGCAGGGCAATCGCTTGAACTGTCATAAGTTACGGGGTATTATCGAGAAGCAACCCCTCCAGTCTCCCATCTGTCTCATAATCTGCATGAAAGCTCGCCTCGCCTTCCTCGCGACGATGTGCGTCGTGATAGTTCTCAACGCCTGCGGAGATGTCGCCAGCCTCAAGGCGACGAGACCGACATCCGTCGACACCTTATCGCTTTGGGCGTTGTCCGGAACTCCACCTTCATACCCCAGCGCAATCTCGATCGCCGGGAGGCAGATAGTGCGAGTGGACGGATTTGCCGCGTTTGATATCGCGCTCGATATAGACGGTAACGGAAAAGCGGTGGTGTATCCGGTGAAACTGATTGTCGCCAGCCCCGGCGGCTCGCGGCCCGTCGGCCTCCAGAAGGTTCCCGGCACCTTCGAGACCGTGTTGCAAGCCCCGCAATCCGGTTTCGAGACCGACTCGTCGCTCGTGATTGCGCCGGGGGAAGTCGTCGTCGTGCAGTCGCCGCACAATTCGTCGGGCGACATCTGCCAGTTCGCGATATCGCCCAATCTTTACGCCAAGATCGCGCTGGATAGCGTGAATCTCGCATCCAGAATTCTGTATCTTCGAATGGGTTTCGATCCGAACTGCGGGTTCCGTTCCTTTGACACCGGCATACCCACGAGCTGACTCGTGCACGACCTGAGGATGGTGCGCGAGCACATCGACGCACTTCGCGCCGGCATGCGTCGGCGCGGGGCTCTCGACGCTCTCTCACCGACCATCGAGCGGGCCGCCGCTCTCGACAAGAGCCGGCGCGAGACCATTCAGGCGGTCGAGGAGCGCAAAGCAGCGCGCAATACCGTCAGCCAGCAGGTCGGCCAGCGTAAGCGTGACGGCGAATCAGCCGACGATCTCCAGCAACGGTCTCGCGAGCTGGGCGACGAAATCGCGCGACTCGATCGAGAGCTTGCGGAGACGGAGACCGAGCTCTCAGCGATTCTCCTTGAGCTGCCCAACGTTACGCTCGATCAGGTGCCAGCGGGCGGCGAAGAGAGCAACGAAGTCGTTCGGACCTGGGGCACGCCGCGAGAAGGAGCCCGGGTTCAGCCTCACTGGGAGATCGGAACGAGGCTTGGCCTGATCGATTTCGAGCGCGGAGCGAAAATCAGCGGTTCCGGATTCATCGTCTTTCGTCGCGCCGGCGCGCGGCTCGTGCGCTCGCTCATGAATCTGATGCTAGACCTCCACGCGGGTGAGCACGGCTACGAGGAGACCTGGGTTCCCGTGGTTGTGAATCGCGCCAGCATGATCGGCACTGGGCAGCTGCCCAAGTTCGAGGATGACATGTACGCGTTGAAGGGTGACGACGCGTTTCTGATTCCGACGGCGGAGGTCCCGCTCACGAACCTGTACCGCGACGAGATATTGCCCGAGTCGGAGCTGCCGAAAGCCCTTGCTGCGTATTCGCCCTGCTTCCGGCGCGAAGCAGGTGCCGCTGGCAAAGACACTCGGGGCTTGTTGCGCGTGCACGAGTTCGACAAGGTCGAGCTGGTGCGCTTCGTCACGCCAGAAACCTCGGGCGAGCAGCTCGAGCTCCTGACCGCTCACGCCGAAAAGATTCTACAGTTGCTCGAGCTCCCGTACCGCGTGGTGCGGCTCGCGTCGGGCGACACCGGATTTGCCAGCGCGCATACCTACGATCTCGAGGTCTTCGCTGCGGGAGTAGGGAAGTGGCTGGAGGTCTCGTCTTGCAGCAACTTCACCGATTTCCAGGCGCGCCGCGCCAACATTCGGTACAAGCCGTCTGACGGCGGCAAGCCACGCTTCGTTCACACCCTCAACGGCTCCGGTCTCGCTTTTCCGCGCATCATCGCTTCAATTCTGGAGCACCATCAGCAGGAGGATGGCAGTGTGCGCGTCCCCGCTGCGCTCAGCAAGTATCTCGGCGCCGAGCGCCTCACTTAAGCGATGCGCCGGCTCGCTCCGGTAACGCTCATCACCATCGGCGTTCTAACGCTCCTAACGTGGTACGTGATCTACACGCGCGGAGTGGTGAGAGAGCTGCGCCAGGAAGCTTCGCGCGTTGGGTTGATGTACGCGCGCGTGTACAAGGGACTGACCGATCCAAACCCGGACGCCGCCACCGCCGCCCTGTTCGATCTGTCGAGACAGATCCGCGAGTCGGGCGTTCCGATGATCCTCACCGACGAGCAAGGGAAACCCACGGACAATGCCAATCTGCCCTTTACGGCATCTGTCAGCTCCAAGCAGACGCGCGACTATATCCTAGAGCTGGATAGGCAGAACGCGCCGATCGTTGAGCCGGGCGTCGGAGCGGTCCATTACGGGAACACGCCGCTCGTCCGCGGACTCATCCTGATTCCGGTCCTGCAGTCGATCCTGATCGCCATGGTTCTGCTCGCCGGCGCGTACGCGCTGCGCACGCGCGGCCGAGCGGATCGGGAACAAATCTGGGCAGGGATGGCGCGCGAATCCGCGCATCAACTCGGAACGCCCCTATCGAGCATCAGCGGCTGGATCGAGCTGCTCCGGGAATCCGAGCCGGAGCCGATGACGTCAGCGGCGCTGGCTCACATGGAGACGGACCTCGAGCGTCTCAAGCGCGTTGCGCACCGCTTCGAGAGAATCGGCCGGCCCCCGCGCCAGGAGCCGGTGGATCTCGGAAATCTCGTGGATCACGTGGCGGTTTATTTCCGCGCACGGGTACCGACGCTCGCGCAGCGCGTGACGGTTGCGTCGTCGCATCAGGGAGATCTCGTGGTCCAGGGGGATTCGGTGCTTCTCGAGTGGGCGCTTGAGTCCCTAACCAAGAACGCGATCGACGCTTTGGCTGGCAGAGACGGCAAAGTCGAGATCTCCGCGGAATCGCTCCCCGAGGGAAGAGTCAGAGTGCGAGTCTCGGACGATGGTCCAGGTGTGCCGCGAGAAATCCGCCACCAGATTTTCGAGCCGGGATTCTCGACCAAGGAGAAGGGCTGGGGGATCGGGCTCTCCCTCGCGCGTCGCATCGTCCGCGACAGCCACGGCGGGGAGCTGCTGCTCGTGCCTTCGGAGCGCGGTGCGACCTTCGACATGGTACTTGGCTGAATATAGATGCTTCGGAAAAAGTCGGATTATATGGATCCGCTCCGACTGGCGTTACAGCTCCGTTTGACAGGGCCGGGATTTCTTGGGAACCTCGCTCGGGATGTTCCTGACCCACATACGTGTCTCTCGTTCGAAAGAACAAAGAGAATTGCCCTACCGAGAGGAGCCATACTGCCATATGGAGTGATCCATATGAGGCTTCTTCCGAAGCATCCGTGTTGCGTATCTTGAGATGATGCCCGAATCATCCGAATTGACAAGCGTCGCCATAACCGAGGGCACCGAGCCTCTGGCGGGCCTCAACCCCGCGCAGCGCGAGGCGGTTCTACACTTCGAAGGACCGATGCTCGTTCTCGCGGGAGCGGGCTCGGGCAAGACTCGCGTTCTGACCACTCGTATCGCGCGCCTCATCGAGCACCACGGGGTGGATCCGTCGCGGATCCTCGCCGTGACGTTCACGAACAAGGCTGCCGGTGAGATGAGGGAGCGGATCGCCCGCTTGCTGGGAGAAGAGCCGAAGGGAATGTGGAGCGGGACCTTCCACGCAATTGGCGCGCGCATACTTCGCAGCTCGGCGAAACACGTCGGCAGGACTTCCAGCTTCACGATCTACGACGAGGACGATTCGCTCGGCGTGGTAAAGCGGATCATGGAGCGGCAGGGGATTTCGCCCAAGCAGTGGAGTCCCAAAGTGATTTCTTCGCTAATCTCCGATGCCAAGAACGCGCTGGTCCCACCCGCTGAATACGAGTCGCTGGCAATGGATCCGGTCTCTCGGGCGGCCGCCAAGGTTTACCGCGAGATGGAGACGACGCTTCGCGCCGCAAACGCTGTGAGCTTCGACGACCTGCTCGTTCTTCCGGTCGAAATCTTCCGCAAGGACGAAGCAACGCTCGCGCGATACCGGGATCGCTTCCAGTTCATTCTCGTAGACGAGTACCAGGACACCAACCGCGCGCAGTTCCAGTTCATCAAGCTCCTTGGGGGCGCGCACGGGAATGTCGTCGTAGTCGGTGACGACGACCAATCGATTTACGGGTGGCGCGGAGCCGACATCCGAAACATTCTCGACTTCGAGAAGGAATTCGCCTCGGCAAAGCTCGTGCGGCTCGAGGAGAACTATCGATCGACGCCCGACATTCTGAGCGTGGCCAACGCAGCAATCACCCAGAATGTGGGACGGAAGGGAAAGACCCTCCGCGCTACCCGCGCGTCCGGCGAGCCGGTCACCGTAGTTGCAGCCCTGGATGAGCGCGACGAAGCCGATTGGGTCCTCGAAGAGATCACGTCGCGCCGTAATCAGGAGAATCGCGGCCTGAACGAGTTCGCTGTTTTGTATCGAACCAACGCACAGAGCAGAGCGCTCGAGGACGCGCTGCGACGCGAAACGATCCCATATCGCCTCGTTGGATCGGTTCGCTTCTACGATCGGCGTGAGGTCCGCGACCTGATGTCGTACCTGAAGCTCATCGCGAATCCATCCGATGAAGAGGCGTTCCGCCGCGCCATCGCGGTACCCAAACGGGGAATCGGTGACGCGACTGTCGATCTATTGGCGGCCAGCGCCAGGGAATCAGGCTTCACGCTCTTCGAGATCGCGTCGCGCGCTGAGCTTCAGGAATCGCTGCGCCCCGCTGCTCGCAATGCCCTGGCTGAGTTCAGCCGAATCATCGAGAGTTTGCGCGAGCGCGCAAAAGACACGAGCGTCGATGTGCTCATCCAGGAGCTCATCACCGACATCAAGTATGGCGACTATCTACAGGCCGAAGGACCGGAGTCCGCGCGCGATCGCATCGAGAACGTCAGCGCTCTGGTCAACGGCGCCGCGGAGACGGTCATCGACGACGGCGGTGAGGTCGGTCTCACTCCGCTCGACCACTTTCTGCAGCGGGCCATGCTCGTCGCCGGTGCGGACGCATTGGATCCGTCGGCTGACGCGGTGACGCTCATGACGCTCCACAACGCGAAGGGGCTGGAATATCCGGTGGTGTTTCTCACCGGACTCGAGGACGGACTGTTTCCGCTTTCGCAGTCGTTCGACGACCCTCCCAAGCTCGAGGAGGAGCGCCGACTCTTCTACGTCGGGATCACTCGCGCCGAGGAGAAGCTGTTTCTCTCCTTTACCGAGATGCGACGAAGGAATGGGGAGCTTCTGCCCTCGATCAAATCGAGATTTCTCCGTGAGATCGCGGCGGCAACGCTCGAGGAGAAGAAAACTCTGTGCGTCACCGCAATGGGTCGCGGCACGTCGTCGCGCGGAGAGGGTTTCCACAGCGGGTCTTATCCGGCCCGTCGCACCCACGATGTCCCGTCGTGGCGGAAGGTGGCGATAACGGAAGCAGAACTTTCACAGGACGAGCCGCGATATGTGAAGGGAGAGCGCGTGAAGCACAAGCTGTTCGGCGATGGATCAATCGCCGAGCTGTCTGGAGTCGGACGTGAAGTGAAAGCCGTGATCGACTTCGACGACGAGAGCATCGGCAGAAAGACCATCAAGCTGGCGTACACCACCCTCGAGCGCGGCCAGGAATAGTGCCGGTCACGCGTGAGGATGTACTCCACATCGCCGAGCTCGCGCGCCTTGGCATCGACGCCGCGCGCGCCGATGAGCTGACGAAAGAGCTCAGCGCAATTCTTTCTCACATGGAGGTGCTCTCGCAGGTGGATACTGCGACCGTTCCCACGACCGCGGGAGTCGGCGCCGGTGGCACGCCGCTTCGGCCCGACGTTGGGGTGCCGCCCCTCATGTCGGGCACGCTCGCTTCCTTCGCTCCGAAGATGCGTGATGGCTTTTTCATGGTTCCCCGCCTTGCGACCCACGAGGATTCCAGCGAGAGCGGACCGTGAGCGTCGATAACTACACTCAACTCGGCGCCGCTCAGATCGCGTCGAGTGTCCGGGCTGGCGAGACGTCGCCGGCGAACATGATCCGCGCCTCATTCAAGCGCGCGGCTGACATCGGTGCCGGTCCCGACGAGCTCAACATCATCCTGCACGCTGACGAGAAGGCGAGCGTTGAAGAAGCCGAACAGATGCAGGAGCGGATCCAGAGCGCGACGGACATCGGTGTTCTCGCGGGAGTCCCGGTCGCGATAAAGGACAACATTGCCTCGCTCGGCTTGCCGACCACCTGCGCGTCGAAGATTCTCAGGGGATACGTCAGTCCGTTCCAAGCAACCGCGGTCGCGCGGCTCCGCGCCAGCGGCGCGATGATAGTCGCGAAAACGAACATGGACGAATTCGCGATGGGATCGTCGACCGAGAACAGCGCGTACGGCCCGACGAGAAATCCACTCGATGTGAGATGTGTGCCGGGCGGATCCTCGGGCGGATCTGCCGCCGCCGTCGCCGCGGGAATCACTCCAATCGCATTGGGTTCCGAGACCGGCGGTTCCGTTCGGCAGCCCGCGGCTTTTTGTGGCGTAGTTGGAGTGAAGCCCACCTACGGTCGGGTGAGTCGGTACGGGCTCGTGGCGTTCGCGTCTTCGCTGGATCAGATCGGAGTGCTCGGCCGCACGGTAGATGACGCGGCGCTCGGCCTCGAAAGCATCGCCGGATTCGACAAAATGGATTCGACGACCTCGGACGCCGACGTGCCGATCTATCGCCTGGCCGCGCTGGGTAAGCCCGCACCGGAAGCGCGGAGCCCCGACACCGAAGCTATCCGCATTGGACGCAGTCCGGTTCCACTGCCGCCGCCGCCCGGTCCGGCCACGCTCGACGGTGTCGTGATCGGCAAGCCAAAGGAATATTTTCCGGAGTCCCTCGACCCCGACATCAGGCAGATGTGTGAGCGCGCCCTTGATCGGTTTCGATCGATGGGCGCGACTGTCAGAGACATCTCCCTGCCACGATCGCCGCTGGCGATTCCGGTCTACTACATCCTCGCGCCGGCAGAGGCCTCGTCGAACCTCGCGCGTTTCGATGGAGTGCGCTACGGTCTTCGCGTCGATCCCGGCAAAGGTCTCAAAGCCATGTACGAGGCCACACGCTCCGAAGGATTCGGCCCGGAAGTCACGCGTCGAATTTTGCTCGGCACCTACGTTCTCTCCGCCGGCTACTACGACGCCTACTACAAGAAGGCGCAGGCTGTCAGGACCCTCATTGCCGATGACTTTCGCGCCGTGTTCACGAGCGGGGTGCACGCGATCTTCACTCCTACGACCCCGACGACGGCGTTCCCGATCGGCGCGATAAGCGACCCTTACGAGATGTACCTGAACGACATCTTCACCGTCACGGCCAATCTCGCCGGCGTTCCCGCGATCTCAGTGCCCATTGGGAGAGTCCGCAGGCTTCCTGTGGGCGGCCAGATAATCACGGCGCACTTCGATGAATACGCGATGTTTCGCGTCGCGTACGCACTCGAAGCTGGGCTGGGCGCGGAGGCACACCAGTGAGTCGTGAGCGATACGAGATGGTGGTGGGGCTCGAGGTGCACGTGCAGCTCAAGACGCGAACGAAAGCGTTCTGCGGATGCTCCGCCGATTTCGGCGCTCCCCCGAATGTGAACACCTGCCCGGTATGTCTCGCGCTTCCCGGCGCGCTGCCGGTGCTCAACGAGCACGCTGTCGAGCTCGCTGTACGCGCTGCGCTGGGGCTCGGGTGCACAATCGATCCGGTCTCCGTTTTCGCGCGCAAGAACTACTTCTACCCGGACCTTCCGAAGGGCTATCAGATCTCGCAGTTCGATCAGCCCCTCGCGACTGGCGGGTCCGTCGTTGTCGGAAAGTCGGAAAAGGGAACGGATCTCCGGATCGGGATCACTCGTCTCCACATGGAAGAAGACGCGGGGAAATCAATCCATGATCGCTATCCCGGCGAAACGGCGATCGATCTCAATCGTGCGGGTGTGCCCCTGATCGAGATAGTGAGTGAGCCCGACATTCGTACGTCTGCCGGTGCTGGCGCATATCTGCGGACGCTGAAGCAGATTCTCCAATACCTCGACGTCAGCGACGTGAGCATGGAGGAGGGAAGCCTCCGGGTCGATGCGAACATCAGCGTGCGACCGCCGGGTCAGACAAAGCTCGGAACGAAAACCGAAGTGAAGAACATGAACTCGTTCTCAGCGGTCGAGAAAGCGCTCGAGTCCGAATTCGCGCGTCAGTGCGCGTTGCTCGAATCCGGTGGAAAGGTCGAGCAGCAGACGCTGTTATGGGATGGCGCGCGGGAAACGGTAAGACCGAGCCGCACAAAGGAGGGAAATCACGACTATCGCTATTTCCCCGAGCCCGACCTTCGTCCGCTCATGCTCGACTCGAAGTGGATCGATCACACGCGAAAGGATCTTCCGGAGCTTCCCGCCGCCAAGAAAACACGGCTCGCCACAGACTACGGGCTCCCCATGGTCGAAGTGGAGCAGCTCACCGCGAACCCTGCGCTTGCCGAATATTTCGAAGACGTGGCTCGCGCATCCGGCGACGGAAAGGCTGCCTACAATTGGGTGATGGGCGAGGTACAGGCGGCACTCCGCGGCTCCAGCGAAGACATCGGTCTCTTCAGAGTGCGACCCGCGGATCTGGCGCAGCTAATCAAGCTGGTTCGCGACGGCACTATCAGCCACACGGCGGCAAAGCGCGTTTTCGCCTTGATGGTGGAGACCGGCAAACCGGCCGCTCAGGTGGCGGCCGACGAAGGACTGGTTCAGGTCGGGGATGAAAGCGCGATCGCGACCTGGGTCGACGAAGTGCTCAACGAACATCCCGAGGAAGCCGCGCGTTATCTGGGCGGCGAAAAGAAGCTGCAAGGAGTACTGGTCGGATTCGTGATGAAAAAATCCCAGGGCCGCGCCGACCCCAAGCGCGTCAATCAGCTGCTCTCGATCCGAGGCGGATAGAGGGGCTCCGGCAGCCGTACCGCGAACTCGAGCTTTGTCGGAGGCATTCCGAAGTGGTGTTGCGCCTGCTCGAGAACGTGTTCCTCGCCACCACGTCTAAGGGCGGCGCGCCTCACCTTCTTCGCTTCGCGCAAGGCAATGGTCCCGGCCGGATCGAGCTTGTACGCCTCGGCGTGGTCCAGTCGCGTAATCAGGTCGATGATGTAATCAAATGCGCGGGCCATGTACGTCTCTACTTCCCGCTCGGCCAGATCCCACCGGCTCTTTTCTTCGACGAGGTGAAAGATCCGCTGCCACGACTCGCTGTCCGCGACGTACACCATTCCGCGGAAGATTCTACGATTGGTGGGAGTGCTGAAGATCGTCGGGCTCAGGATGCGGTCCAGATGTTCGTCGGAGTGGGTGTGGTCGCGCAGAATCAGCTGCTTCGCCGTGCGGCTGAATCTCTCGCCGATGTGCATGTCGAAGCGGCTTTCCCAATAGCTGTGGCCCAGGGCAGCGGTCGACGACGTGATGGTCAGCTGGTGCGGCACGAAGTAGTTGTGCGCAACCGAATCAGCCGCGAGGTGCGCCAGGTAGCCCAGGCCGAAGGCGCGCAGCGGTTCGGATTCAGCGTTGTTGTGAATCTCGAATCCGACGTTCCACGAGTGGCAATGCCTGCCGGCCGCGGCGTACTTCTTGGCGATGCTGGTGTCCGCAGCGATGGATCCGTACAGGAAGTCGTACGGAAACGCGGCAAGCAGCTCGGAGATGCTCGATGGCAGGAGAGGCAGTGAGCGCATCACCGCTTCGCCCAGGAAGATGTGTGTCCCGGGAGTCCAGGCGTGCGCGACCGATGGCGTCAGCATCAGCGCGAGCAGAACCGCCAGTGCCAAGGCACCGGCCGAGACTGCGCGCGGCGTGGAGCGCCGCATCCGCCCCGCCCTAGATTCCGATGCGCTTACGCTGCCGGCGAACGGCTTTCCGAAGATCAGTTAGCTCGTCCTTCACGACATTGTTGATTGCGTCACGCGCGGTGTCGACGTACTCGCGCACCTGCTCAACAACGTCGTCGACTGGGATGCGGTCGATAAGATCCTCGCCGCGCTCCACTGCCGTGTTAAACCCTCGCTTCGCCCTCGGTGCTGCCCAACGCGCACCTTCAGCCGCCCGGTCGCCGGCCCAGCGGGCTCCTTCAATTCCGCGACCGCCTGCCCACTTCGCTCCCTGGAAACCGGCCAGGCCGGCGAGCGCGGCTCCGCGCCCGGCGTACCGGACGAGAGGTCCGACCGGCCGACTTCCCGACGGCCCCCGCCTCAGCAAGAGCGTGATTCCGGCGCCTACCGCCGCGCCAATGAGAGCTGCCGTGAGAAGGTCGTATTGCTGCTCACGTTCCTCGTCCACTTCCATTTCTGGGTCGGACGCGGGGGCGCGGTTTCTCCCAGCCGTCGGCTCCGCTTTCGTCGTAGTCCCCATCGAACAAATCCTCCTCGTCAAATGCCTGATTGATTCCCGTCTGTACTCCGCGAATGGTCGACGCAGTCGTCACGAACGCCGACTCCGCTTCTTCCTGCACCACATCAAGGAGCGCATTGAGCTGCTTCATGCGATCCTCTGCTCCGTCAAGCGCACCCTGCAGTCGCTGGTTCACGGCGGCAACCGTCTGACTCACCTGCTGCACATCGACGCGAATCGAGGTCGTGATGTAGTCGACGTTGTCGGCGATTGCGCTCGCGTGCCGCATAAGCGGATTTACGTCACCGTAAATCTTGTCGAGCATGTCGCTGATCTTCTTGTAGCTCTTTCTGAAATTCCACGCGGCGGGAACGAGTGCGACAGTCAGAATGATCACGGTGATGGTCATCACGCCGCTGGCAACGCTGGTGATCTTTGCCCACACTCCCGGCTCCGCCACAACCTGCTTCGTGTAGATCGTATCCGGTAGCGTGCGAGCAACCTGCTGGAGGAGCTCGGCGCCGCTAATGATCCATCCTGACATACGCGGTCAAGTGTGCAAGGGAGAGGCCAGTTACCGATGCGTTTCGCCCAACGGTACAAAGAGTGCTCACTGCGATATATTTTCGCAACACGTTATCAGCCACCGTCCGACTGATTCAGGAGCAAAATGCCCGCAGTACAGTTCGTCGTTGAGGGAGGGAGAACTCTCAGCGGCTCGATTCGCCCCTCTGGAAACAAGAACGCGGCGCTGCCGATTGTCGCCGCTGCCCTCATCTCCGAGAAACTGGTCCATCTCGAGAACGTACCGCGTATTCGGGACATCGAGACGCTGGTCGAGCTCATTCGCTCGGTCGGCGCGTCAATGGAGTGGGTTGGACAGAACTCGCTGGACGTTCACGCCAAGGATCTGCGGCCGGCCGACCTGAACCCGACGCTTTGCGCCAAGATTCGCGCCTCCATTCTGCTCGCGGCACCGCTCCTGGCTCGTTGCGGCCACGTGACCCTTCCTCCCCCCGGGGGCGACGTCATCGGACGCAGACGACTGGACACGCACTTCCTCGCGCTCGAGCAGCTGGGCGCGCAGTTCACGCACGGCAAAATGATCGAGATGCGCGTGAACGGCTTTCGCGGCGCTGACGTGTTCCTCGACGAGCCGAGCGTGACTGCAACCGAGAACGCTCTGGTCGCTGCATCGACTGCCACCGGCACAACCGTGTTGCGGAACGCGGCGAGCGAGCCACACGTGCAGGACCTGGCGCGTTTTCTCATCGCGCTGGGAGCACAAATCGAAGGCGTCGGAACCAACACCATGACGATCCACGGCAGCCGCAGTCTGGGCAGCAAGAGCGTGACCCATCGGATCGGCCCCGATCACATTGAGGTCGGCTCGTTCATCGGGCTGGCCGCGGTAACGAAGTCTGAGCTGAGAATCGAGAACGCCGGCATCGAGCACCTGCGCTCGACCCGCATGGGGTTCTCGCGACTTGGTATCGAATGCGTGGAGGATGGTCCCGACCTGATCG
>DASYVU010000201.1:0-13613 GCA_035936715.1 Gemmatimonadaceae bacterium | reverse complement strand
CGACGCGAGACGGGCGAGGATCGCTCGGCGGGTGGGATCCGCGAGCGCCGCGAACGTGGCGTCAAGACGATGAGGGCGCAGCTGCCCATGACCTGTGGTGTACATAACTGATAGGTTATATAAGCCACAACGCATCACCTGTCAATCCCGCAACATCGCGCAACGTTTTTGTGACCTGACACGGCCCTTCCCTTGCAAACAGTGCAATAAGCCCCCAACAGTCACTAGGGGCTTCCACCCAAGCAATCGCAGGGAGAAGCCATGAGCAGAACGAATGCCTTCAAGGGAATCGCGCTCGCCTGTGCCCTCGCCGTAGGTTCAGCGTGCGCAGGCGTAAAAAAGACCACAACCGACCTCAATCCTTCGGTCAGCCGTCCGTCGACGTGTGCGGCCGCAATCGCGGTCTATAACAGCCGGGCTGACGTACCGTACGATTACTACGAGCTCGCCTGGATTCAGGCCTCCGGCAACTCGGTCTGGACCACGGACAATCAGCTCCAGACGCAGATTCGTAATGGTGCGGGGAAAGTCGGCGCCAATGCCGTAATCGTAAACCCGGTTACGCAATCGAAGTCGACGGTCAAAATTCTGGGCGAAGCGGTTGGCGCCAACTCAGCTACACAGAAAGCGACCGCGTTAGCCATCTATATGCCTGGAGACGCGGCACGGGTCAGGCAGGCGTGCGGGACCTGAACCATCCTGGTGTGCGCGTCAATGACGCGCACACCAGTTGAGCTCCAATTCGCGGCTGTCAAGGCGCAAACGAGCGCGAAAATCATTGCGTCGGGCGGGTATCGGTGAGAGAATGAAGGGCAAGTTGACCTCTTCATTCGCTGTGATCCGCCCCCTTAAGCCAGTCGGCGACTTTCTGCAGCGCGTGCTGCGAGGGTCGAGGCCGCGGCCGTCCACAGACGTCCCACCTGCCCCTCCCCCACCCCCCAAGAACGGTTCGGACACCGAGCGGCGGCTCAGCTTCATGCTGGAGTCCGTGCCAGTCAACCTGTGGTCCACCGACGCCCGGCTCAACATCACGTTCTCGCAGGGCGCGGGTCTCAATCTGATCGGGACGAGCAGCAGCGATCAGGTGGGAATGACGCTCTACGAGGTGTTGAAGACTCGAGATCCGGGCTTTACGCCGCTCGCCGCCCATCTGCGGGCGCTGCAGGGTGAGCTGGTGCGGTACGAAGTGGATTGGCGCGGGAGATCCTTCGAGACGCGCATCGAGCCACTGCGCAGCGCCGATGGGCACATTTCGGGAACCGTCGGGATCGCGATCGACATCACCGATCGGAAGACTCTCTACGACGCCCTCGAGAGACAGAACGTGTACTTCGCGTCGCTGTTCGAGAGTGCGCCGGAGGCGATTGCGATCCTCGATCAGCACGACCAGATCATGCGCATAAACGGCCAGTTCACGGCGTTGTTCGGCTACTCGGACGAAGAGGCCATCGGCAAAGTCATCAATGACCTGATCGTTCCGGAAGAGCTCGCCGAAGAAGGAGAAACGCTCTGCACAAAAGTCGCCGCGGGCGAGAACGTCAGGGCCGAATCACTCCGCCGTCACAAGGATGGCCACACGTTCTGGGTTTCGATCTCCGCTACGCGCTTCAGCGCCGGGGATGAGCCGGGCAAGGTGTACGCGATGTACCAGGATATCTCCGCCAGAAAGCGCACCGAGGAAGACCTGCGCGCCCTGCTCATGGTGGACGAGCTTACAGGTCTTCCGAACCGCCGCGCCTTCATCACGCTCTCCGAGCAAAGGCTCAAGCTGGCGATCCGCATGGAACGCGACGTCCTGATGATCTTCATCGACGTCGATCACCTCAAATACGTCAACGACACCTGGGGACACCTTGCGGGCGATCGAGCGCTCATCGACACCGCGCGCGTATTGAAGGAGAGCTGCCGCGAGGCAGACATTCTAGCGAGGCTCGGCGGCGATGAGTTCGTCGCACTCATGATCGTGGATTCCGATCAGACCGCGGAGCTGGTGTGTGAGAGGATCCAGGCGCGGGTCGCCGCACACAACCTCGAGACCCCGCGCGGGCACCCGCTATCGCTGAGCGTTGGCGCTACGCGGACGAAGTCCGAGGGAACGATGCTGGCGGATTTGCTGGCTCAGGCGGACACTGCGCTCTACGAGCAGAAGCGAGGACGCGGCCGCCCTCAAGCACTTTCGCGATAGTACTCCGCGAGGCACCAGGTCACCATGTCCGCGAGAAGCACCTGCGTGCGCTCGGAAGACGGAAAGCGCGCCCCGATCTCGTGCACCATACTCTGAGCCGCGCGCACGACACTGTCGCCCGTCTCGCCGGCCTCTTTCATCTCGGACACGTAGGTGCAGACAGCGGCCTGCAGATCTTCCTTCGAGTATACGCCCGCCGAGAAAACAGCCGCGAGCGCTTTGGCGAGATTTATGTACGCCTTGCTTTGCGCATTGCGCGCGGCTCTCTCGTCGCGCTTGGATCCGGATCTCTCGCGCTCAGGGCGGCCTGTCATGAGTGGAACGTGCGAACGGTCGCCCCGAGTGTCAAGAGAAGTTCTGGCTAGGGGAGCGCTCTAACCACCCCACAGGCGATGCGCGGGCCACTGTTCCCCGAAGGCTGCGAAACCTGATCGTCGGCATTCGCGTGAACGACGATGGAGCTTCCATCGGCGTCGAAGAGCGAAAGAGTTCCCGGAGTGAGCGTGACGCGGTCCGTACTGAACGCAACTTTCCCGACGCCACTTGCCGGAATGACAATGTTGGGCGCGTCACCGGCGTGCGCCCCCTGCGGATTGCTCAGGCCATGTTGCTTGCCGAGCGGGTTGTAGTGCGCGCCGGCCGTGGAGAAAGCTGTCGCGCCCCCCTCGCATTTCGCCACCTCGTGGAAATGAATGCCGTGCGTTCCCGCCGGCAGAGCGAGACTCGCGATATCGACGTTTACGAGCCCGTTCGGGTCCTGCCACAATTCAGCGGTGCCAATCGGAGCGCCGTTGACGTCGTACATGATCGCGGTCGCTCGCGAAACGGCGTTGGCCATGCGCGACGCGGATGCGCAGGCACCGCAAAGGGCGATCGTGATGATGAAGGTGAATGCGAGGTGCTTGTGGGAAAATCTCATCTTCCGCTCCGTCTAGAGGTAGTAATCCCTGGCGCTAACGATCGCGGATCTTGAATCGGGTCCAGAGAACGATCGTCGTGCACCCTCCCGTCCCGCGCGAATATTGAGCCGGAACGGTCGAACCCTGATAAACTTCCACGGCGACGACTTCGCTCGCGTTCACGAATTGATTGATGTCCCCCGGCTCCGCCGACTGCCATGGCATGTCGTCGACGTAGTACTGGACGCAATCGCCCCCCAAGCCGGCGCCGCGCGAGCTCGAAACGACGTCGCCCTCCGGCACGCTCGTGACACGGAGACCCGGAACCGTTCGGAGAATGTCGGTCAAGCGGTTGGGATGTTGGTCCTTGAGCTGGTCGGGGCCAATGTAGAATCCCTGCCCCATGACTTTTCGCTGGCTGAATCCCACGCGGTCGAGGTTCGCCGCGCGCCGCGCATTCACGACGACCGGCTCGATCATCGCCACGAACTTGGGCAGCTTGATCGTTACGCGCTGCGCCTGCCGCGAAGTTAGATCCACCGCCACCGTTTGCGCCCCGAAGCCGAGATGGCGTGCCAGAAGCACTTGGCTCCCCGAGGGCAGCTTCGTCATCGTGAATTCGCCCTTGTCGTTGGTCAGGGCGACCTGGTCCGTCCCAACGACTTCCACTCTGCTCCCGGCGTTTGTGGGCGCGCCCTCGAGCACCACGCGACCAGAGACCGTCGCGTTTCCCACCTTGGCTCCGGAATCGATTCGGGATAACAGAAGGGTACGCGCGAATAGCTCAGACTCCTCCTCTCCCAAAGCGATCGGAATCTCGGCGGTGACGGACTTGCCGCGTTTGGCCTGGAGCGTTGCCTGCATCGAGTTCGGTAATCCACAAATCCGAAAAGCCCCGGTTGCGTCGGTGCTATCGTACACCACGTGTGGCGTCCGTCGTATACCGGTTTGTTTGGATATGTCGATCTGCGACCACGCTATGGAGACCTCGGCGCCAGCTACCGGCAGAAGCGTCTCCGGATCGTGTACCTGGCCGATCACGGCTGAAGTGCCCTGCGCGCGGGGCCGAACCGGACACGCTCGACGAATGATCGTGGCGGCTGAGGGGACAGCCAGGACAATGAAGGTGGCGCTGTCGCCGCCGACGTGAAATGGCTTGGTCGCGAGCGTAAGGCCGAGAGTGTCCAGAAGCGGATGAAAGACGCCCACCTGGTACGTTCCCGGCGGAAGACTGCCGATCCGGAATTTGCCGAGGGAATCAGTGACGATCGTTGCCTTTGCTCCCTCGATCATCACATCCGCGCCGATAAGAAACCGCCCGTTCAAACTATCGACGACAACGCCGGCGATCTCCGCCGTTCCCGCTTTGGCGGTCGCGGCTGGTATCGTCGCGGTTGTCTTCTGAGCCCCCAATTGCCCGCAAGCGAAGAGAATAGCCAGCACAGAGAACAGTCGAACCGTGCCTCCTGATCGCATCAATCTTCCAGAGCGGGTTCGTATGCGCTTTCCGACTGCGGAGCCAGGTGGCTGTTTCCGCTGATCAGACGCGCGCAGGTATTCCAGCGGAGAATGGCGTCGTCGTTGCCCGGAGGGCGAATGGCTTCCGCGCGCTCGTACCAACTCATCGCCTCGCGGAGGGCGTCATAGGCCATTGCGCCGCTACCCATCCCCCCGCGGTGGAGCAACGCCTGGCCGCTTCTCTCGGACGCTATGCCGGTGTAGTAGGCGCGCTGGTAGGCATCGGTGATTCGTGGCAGCGTCTCGCGCACCGTTTTCATCGCGTGCCCGTGTCCTTCGACGAGCTGATCGGTGAGAGCGAGCACGAACATCACCAGCACCTGCTGGTTCGCCGGGTCGATCTCCAGAATGTCGCGGCAAATGCTCTCCGCCGCCCACGATTGGTTGATGAGACGATACCTCTCCGCTTTCTGAATCGCTCGCGGAATGGCTTCCCTGGAAATCGGCTTCAGCTTGAACTCTTCCCTCATCTGGCGCCATCCGATTTTGTCCGTTCGTTCTCCGGTCGCACTGTTTTCTTACCCCGCATGAGGCGAACGAGTTTCCGGAGCGGATCGTAATACTGATCGGCCACGCGCTCCTTGAGCGGGATAATCGCGTTGTCGGTGATGGTAATGTGTTCCGGGCAAACCTTGGTGCAACACTTGGTGATGTTGCAGTATCCGATGCCATGGCTTTCCTTGAGATCGGTCGTGCGGTCCAGAACGTCGAGAGGATGCATCTCCAGCTGCGCTGCGTGGACCAACAGCCGCGGCCCCACGAACTGCTCGTGCAGCTGGTGATCCCGCAACACGTGACACACGTCCTGGCAGAGGAAGCACTCGATGCACTTCCGGAATTCCTGAACGCGATCGGCGTCCGACTGCTGCATGCGCCAGGTTCCATCCGGCGCATCGGGCGGGCGCGGCGTGAATTTCCGGATCCGCGTCTTGGCGCGGAAGTTCGACGAGACGTCGGTCACGAGATCCCGCACCAGCGGAAAGGCTCGCATTGGCTCGACGGTCACCGGTTTCGAAAGATCCAGCTCGCTCAGCCGCGTCATGCACATGAGACGGGGAATTCCATTGATCTCCGCTGAGCACGATCCGCACTTCCCCGCTTTGCAGTTCCATCGCACAGCAAGGTCGGTGGCGCTCTCGGACTGGATCTGATGAATCGCGTCGAGCACGACCATCCCTTCCGAGACGCTCGTCGTGTAGGTCTCGAGCCGTCCGGACGGCCCGGAGCCCCTCCAAACCTCGAAACTCGCGGTGCGCGTCGTGCTGCCGGCGCTGGTATCCGTTCGCGCGGCCGCGCGCTGGCCGCTCGCGACGATGTTGCTGGCGAAGGTCTTTTGGGGCGCAGCCATTACTTGTTCTCCTCGACGATCTGCTTCAGATCCGGACGCATCTCGGGGATCGGCTCGCGCGTCACCTGCATATCGCCACCAGGCCCTTTACGAATGACAATGTTGAATTTCCCATACGTCGGATCCTTCTCCGGAAAGTCATCACGGAAGTGCCCGCCGCGACTTTCCTTTCGCTCGAGGGCTGCACGCGCGACGATCTCGGACACAGTAAGGAGGCTCTGAAGATCCAGCGCGGTATGCCACCCCGGATTGTACTCGCGGTTTCCCGTAACCGATACCTTTTGGGCACGCTCGCGAAGCACCCTGAGTGCGTCGAGCGCGCGCCGGATCTCACCCTCCTTCCTCACGATCCCGACGAGGTCCTGCATCATCGTCTGCAGATCGTGCTCGACCTTGTACGGGTTTTCGCCGTCTTCCCTGCTGAATGGCTCGAGCGCCGCGCGCGTGACCTCATCAGCCAGCTGCGAATCCACCCTCGGCGACGATTGTCTTCCGGCGAACTCGGCAGCGTATTGTCCGGCGCGTTTGCCGAAGACGAGCAGGTCCGAAAGTGAGTTGCCGCCGAGGCGGTTGGCGCCGTGCAGTCCCGCGCCGACTTCGCCCGCCGCGAACAATCCCGGGACGGTAGACATTTGGGTGTCGCCGTCGACGCGTACACCACCCATCACGTAGTGCGTCGTGGGTCCCACTTCCATGGGCTCGCTCGTGATGTCGATGTCGGCGAGCTGCTTGAACTGGTGGTACATGCTCGGAAGCTTCTTCTTGATGTGCTCTTCGGCGTTGGGGAGCTTCGACTTGATCCAGGATATGTCGAGAAAGACGCCGCCGTGCGGGCTGCCGCGTCCTTCGCGCACCTCTTTCATGATGGCCCGCGCGACGTGATCGCGCGTGAGCAATTCGGGCGGACGGCGCGCGTTCTTGTCGCCCTGAGTGTAGCGCCAGCCTTCCTCTTCGTTGTCGGCGGTTTGATTGCGGTAGTTCTCCGGGATGTCGTCGAACATGAACCGACGCCCCTCGCGGTTCACGAGGATCCCGCCCTCACCCCGCACGCCTTCGGTGACCAGGATTCCGCGCACGCTCGGCGGCCAGACCATTCCCGTTGGATGGAACTGAACGAACTCCATGTCCTGGAGAGCGGCGCCGGCGTTATAGGCGAGCGCGTGACCGTCGCCGGTGTATTCCCAGCTGTTGCTCGTTACGCTGAACGCTCTGCCAATGCCGCCGGTGGCAAGCACGACAGACTTGGCGGCGAAGAGCTTGAACCTTCCCCGCTCGCGGTCGTAGCCGAGCGCGCCGGCGATACGATTCTCATCCTTGAGGAGCGAGACGATCGTACACTCCATGTGGACGTCGATCGGCTGATAAACGGCGTAGTCCTGGAGAGTGCGGATCATCTCGAGGCCGGTGCGATCGCCGACGTGGGCGAGGCGCGGATATTTGTGTCCGCCGAAGTTGCGCTGAAGGATGCGCCCGTCGGGAGTCCGATCGAAGACAGCGCCCCAGGCTTCCAGCTCCCACACGCGGTCCGGCGCTTCTTTCGCGTGGAGCTCGGCCATTCTCCAGTTATTGAGGTACTGCCCGCCACGCATGGTGTCGGCGAAATGAACTCGCCAGTTGTCACGATCGTCGACATTCGCCAGCGCTGCGGCCACGCCTCCTTCCGCCATCACCGTGTGCGCCTTGCCTAGCAGCGATTTGCAGATGAGACCGACGGAGGCTCCGGAGTGAGCGGCCTCGATTGCCGCGCGCAGTCCGGCACCGCCGGCGCCGATCACGAGCACATCGTGCTCGTGCCTTTGGTATTCCGGCACTTAGAAAAGCCTCACGTCGTGCCAGATGCCCATTGCTATGAGTCGAATGTAAATGTCGGAGAACGCCACCCAGAACAGACTGAGCCAGGCCCAGCGCATGTGTCCGTGATTGAGACAGCTGACGCAGTCATAGGTTTTCTTGCGCACCGGATCGCGCGACAGCTGGTCGAGGTATCCGCCCACCAGGTGACGAAGCGAGTGGCACCCCAGCGTGTAGCCTCCGAGCAGGATGACGTTGACCACGAGGACGATGGTGCCAAGCCCGATCCCGAAAGTCTCGCGTCCGGTGGAGCGGTCGAAAAACCACATCGCCTTGTACGCGTCGCTAGCCAGGATCACGAGGAATGCGAGCGCTGCATAGAGGAAGTAGCGATGGATGTTCTGAACAACGAGCGGAAGGGATTTCTCGCCACGATATCCCTTGCGTGGCTCACCCACGGCGCAGTTGGGTGGGTCCGCCCAGAAGCTCTTGTAGTACGCTCCCCTATAGTAGTAGCAGGTAAGTCGGAATCCGGCCGGAAACGGCAGAATGAGGAGAGCTGGGGAAAACGGGAGAAACGCAGGCAGCCAGGAAGGACGGGAGCCGTGGATCCAGGCGTGCGGAGAATCCGAAAAAAGAAGCGGCGAATAGAAGGGTGAGAGGTAGTTCCCCCACGCGTAATACTTGTTCTGAAATGCCGCCCACGTCGCGTAGACCAGGAAGCTGCCGAGGATGATGAAGACGATGAGCGGCTGAACCCACCAGGCGTCGCGGCGCATGGTCTGACCGAAGCCGCGGCGGGTGATTTGTACGACTTCAGATGCCATTGATCAGATACCTCGCGCTGAGCGCGTGAGCACGGGCGGTTCTCTCCGGCAAAGTTAGTTTTGGCAGCGAGGCGCGGGTAGTCTTGCGCAAGATGCAAAGAGCCCCCGGCACCAATTGCGCCGGGGGCACTTTTGTTTTTTGCGAAGCTTCTTACTGCTTGGCTGCTGGCTTGTCGCCTTTGCCCTTGCGTCCCCAGCCCTTGTGTCCGCCTTCCGCACGCTTCTTCGCGTGGGCGTCGAACTTTGCCTGCTGCTCGGGCGTCAGGATCGCGCGGATCTCTGCCTGCTCCTGAGTGCGATACGACGCATTCTGCATGACCTGATGCGCCTTTTCCATGTTGGTGCGGAACGCTGCGCTGTCACCCTTCTGGCGAGCGGCGCGCGCTGCATCCATGAACGGCTTGGCCTGAGCGCGAAGCGCTTCGTTTTGCGGCTGATACTTTTGACGAATCGCCTTGATCTGCGCCTTCTGGGCGTCGGTCAGGTTGAGATCGCGTCCAAATCCTTCGCGACCACCGGGGCCACCGCGACGATGGGAACCGGCATCCGGACGGGTGCGCGGAGTAGCTGTTGACTGAGCTGCGGAGACTCCCGCCACTCCAAAAAGCATCAAGGCGCCAAGCGCCAGGGTACGTACTGTCGACATTCCAAACCTCCACAACTGTTAGTTGCCGCGCGCGGAAATGCCGCGGCTCAACTGGTAGACGGCGTAATACACATGTTGTTAAGGCCGAGCTCGCTGCTTCAGTTTAGCGTATGTACTGGCAGCGCGGCGTTCTTATCCTGCAGCAGCAGTGGGGACCGTCCCAAACCGACGCTCTCTCGAGTGGAATTCCTGCACCGCGTGTTCGAGGTCGGCGGGCGTGAAGTCAGGCCAGCGGCGGTCGGTGAAGTAGAGCTCCGCGTACGCGCACTCCCAGAGGAGAAAGTCGCTCAGACGCTGCTCGCCGCCGGTGCGAATCAGGAGATCGACATCCCTGCACTCTCCTGTCCAGTGATCCACGTCGCACATGGCGCGAGAGAGATCCTCGCGGGTGATTTGCCCGGCACCTCGGAGCCGCTCCATCGCCCGCACCATCGCGTCGCGCGCCGAGTAGTCGACGGCGATCCGGAGATCGAGCCGGGTTCCGTGGCGGGTTGCATCCTCGGCCACTCTGATAGCGCGCAGGAGCTCAGAGGGGATTCGATCCCGGCGGCCGATTATCCGCATCCGAACATCGTTCGTGACGCAGCGGTCGGTCTCGGCCACCAGATAGCGCCGAAATAGCCGCATCAGGAGAGCGACTTCGCGCGAAGGCCTCGCCCAGTTGTCCGCGGAGAACGCGTAGAGCGTGAGCATGCCGATTCCGGAATCGGGCGCCGCCTCGACGATTTTCCGCACGACGCGGGCGCCGGCGATATGTCCCGCTGTGCGGGGACGGCCTCGTGCATTCGCCCACCGCCCATTCCCGTCCATGATGACGGCGACATGGATTCCGGACTGCGCGGCAGTCGGCTGCGCGGCGCGGGCGTGTGCGTGGTTCACGCTGTGGCGGCTGTTGGACACTCTCAGCGCTCCCGAGTGGCGCGGATAAGCGCCTCCATGTGATCGAGATAGCGCTCGAGCGCTCTGCGCCCCGCGGGCGTAAGACGGTACCGCGTCTTCGGCATGCGTCCTTCGAAAGACTTTGTGCACGCGATGTACTCGGCTTCCTCGAGCTTGCGCGCGTGAACACTGAGATTGCCGTCGGTCGTATTCATCAGCTTCTTGAGATCGCTGAAGCTGAGAGAATCGTTGACCGCCAGCGCGCTCACGATGCCCAGGCGCAGGCGCTCGTGAATGAGCCTGTCGAGTGCGTCCGCGCGGGAGGAGGCCACCGATACTTCGTCGGATTTGCCCCGCACTGTTCGCAAGTTGCTCACGTTCGGCCGGCGGTCGTCGCGCGCTGTTCCGTGCTTAGCCACCGTGCCTCCGGGCAATAGGGATTCCGAATCCGATGTGCAGGCCGCCGAAAGCAGCCGCCATGATCCAGTCGTTCCACGCCGACGGAGTAAACACGGCGAGAGTACCAGCGAGCATGAAACAGATTCCCATCACCGGCACGATCTTCACGGAAAACGCGCCGCCGGCTACGACTGCCGTCCCGTATAAAAGAAGCCACATGCCCGGAATCGCGCCGACGAGGCCGGCTCGAAAGAGCACGATGGTGAGTAGCGCACCCACGAGAATCGGAGGGGAAAAACTCAGCACGAATTTCCGCCCAGGCCCAGACAGAAGGGGCATGCGCGCTCTGCGCGCCTTGCGAACTATTCCCCACAACATCACCACTGGAGCAAGCACCGCTGCCGCGATCCAGACATACAGTGACTGGAGCACGGAGTCCTGGGCGGATGCGATCATCGCGGCCACGGTGGCGATGATACCGACGGCGACCATTGCCCACCCGGACACCGCAGTGAACGAGCCGGCGGCCTCCATTGTATCGCGAATGAAAGCGAGGTTATCCATCGCTCGCGCGTGGAGCGCGGGCGGCTCCGAAGCGGGTGCGCGGTGAAGGGGTGTGACCGAGGCCATGTTCAGAAGTTAGAGACTCAACCGATAACTGTCAAGTACTTTGCGGTGCAAAGCGTGCCGCCTTCGGCAGCTGTTGGATTCCTACTACCCCAGAGCTATCGGCCCGGGCCAACTCGCGCCTTGATCCCGTGACCGGTGCCGTTGCAGTGACCATATTTCGAGGTGCCAATCATCGACATGTATGGACACGAGACCCTGCGCGCGCGCCTCTCGGAGAGCGTGAGAGCCGGAACTCTTCCTTCGAGTCTCCTTTTTCAGGGCCGGCGCGGAGTCGGAAAGCAGCGACTCGCGCTCTGGCTCGCGGAGCGCCTGCTCTGCACCCAGGAGGACGCCCCGTGCGGTACGTGCACGGCGTGCCGGTACGTTCGGGCGTTAACGCACCCTGACCTCCACTGGGTATTCCCTCGGCCACGCCTCAAGGATGCCGATCCCGATCAGGAGCAGGTGCGCGACGATTACGCCGAAGCGATCGCCGACCGGGTGGAGAACCTCGGCCTGTATGCGTCGCCGTCGGGGAGCGAAGGCATCTACGTCGCGACAGTGCGATCCCTGGTTCAACGGGCGGCGATGTCGCCGGCCATGGGACGGAGGAAAATCATCATCGTCGGCGATGCGGAGCGGATGGTGCCGCAGGAGGGCGCTGACATGGCGGCAAATGCGTTTCTCAAGCTTCTTGAGGAACCGCCCGCGAACACCACCATCATCCTCACATCGAGCGAGCCGGGTGCGCTGCTTCCTACGACAAGATCGCGGGTGATTTCCGTCCGGGTCCCTCTCGTGCCGGATGCCGGGGTGCGCGCGTTCGTCGAAAACCCGGCGGTGAAAAAGATTCTCGACAAAGAGGCGAAGGGCAGCACCGCCGAAAGAGTGCGGGCGGCGGCTGGCGCTCCGGGAAGGCTTCTCAGCGGAGAGGACGACGCGAAAGCGACGATCAGCGCGCGCAAAATAATCGACGCCGCAACAAGCGCTCGACGCGCGTCGCACTACTCCGCCGCGCTGGCCCAGGGTGCCGCGGGCGCCCGCGGAGCCTTCACCGATACTCTCGACGCCCTCGTCGATCTATTGGGTGAGAGAGTCCGCGATGCCCTGCACCGAAAGGACGACGGGGCCGCCGCTTCCGCCAGCAAGGCGGTGGACGCGGTCCTTCGTGCTCAAACTTACGCGAGTGGCAACGTGAGCCCACAGGTCATCACCGCGAAACTGATTCGCGAGCTCGCTACGACGTTGAAATGACTCCGTGCATCCCACCCAGGAAATGAAAGACCTTACTCACACTGACGCGGCGGGACGAGCGCGAATGGTCGCCGTCACCGCGAAAGCTGACACCGACCGCACCGCGCGTGCGGAGGGGACGATCACAATGACAGCCGAGTCTCTCGACGCGATCGAGACCAACTCGGTGTCGAAGGGCGACGTGATCGCGACGGCGCGAATCGCCGGAATCATGGCTGCGAAGAAAGCCGCCGAGCTCATCCCCCTCTGCCACCCGATCTTGCTCACGGACGTTGGGATTGAGTTCATCGTCGACCGCGAGCTCCCCGGGTTGCGAGCTTCGGCCTGGGCGTCGTCGAAAGGGCCGACGGGAGTAGAGATGGAAGCGCTGACGGCCGTCACCGTCGCGCTCCTTACCGTTTACGATATGGCGAAAGCGCTCGACCGGGGCATGGAGATCGCCGGGATCCGCTTGACGGAGAAGCGCGGCGGGAAGAGCGGGGACTGGAAGCGCGACTAGCCGGAGCGCCTAAACCGGTGGCAGGACGTACATCGGATTGCTCGAGAGCTCCCTGCTCTCCCGATAGGGTTCCATGTGCACGAGCACGCTCACGACGTTGGGGACCGCTTCAAGGATGGCGTACTTAACCTTCGCGGCGATTTCGTGCGCGGCTTCGAGTGAGATTGTGGGATCTGCCTTCACGTGCAAATCGACGTAAAAGCCCAGCCCGTAACTCCGCACGTTCAGGTTTTCCACGCTGCGGACTCCCGCGACGCTCGAGGCGGCGTCTAGGGCGCGCTCCTTCACCGTGCGATCCGGCGCCTCGTCCATCAGTCCCGCGATTGCGGGCCGAAGAGTGCGAACGCCATTGATCGCGACGACGATGGATGCCACGAGCGCTGCCCAGTCGTCCGCCGCTTCCCAACCGCGCCCACCAATCAGCGCGATGCTTATTCCAATGAACGCGGCCAGAGAGCTGATCGCATCCGCGCGGTGGTGCCAGGCGTCGGCCGTGACAGCCGTGCTGCCCACTTCCTTCCCAACACGCGACACCCGCCGATAGAGAATCTCCTTTATCACGATCACGCCGGCGGCTACGAAGAGCGTGAAGGGAGCCGGCAGGTGATGCGGCGTCCTGATCTCCCGAATGGCCATGGCCGCGATGCCGGCTGCGGCGAGGAGGAGCATGAGCGAGACGACGGCGGCGGCGATCGACTCTGCCTTGCCGTGTCCATAAGGATGATTCTCATCGGCTGGCCGTGCGGCAACGCTCAGCCC
>DASYVU010000200.1:0-8466 GCA_035936715.1 Gemmatimonadaceae bacterium | reverse complement strand
ATCGGTCAGGAGACCGTGGCGCGCGTTCACTTCCGCGGTCACGTGAATCGTTTTCTCCGCAAACTTCGCTTTGTCACGCGTCCGCCGCCGCCGACCGGCGCGGAGCTGATCGACGAATCCGGGAAAGTCATCGGAGACATCCGGAGCGTCGCTCTCTCGCCCCGATTCGGAGGCGTCGCGCTTGGAATGGTGCGGCGCGAGATCCTGCCCGGCACCACGCTGCAGGCCCGATGGTCGGGGGGCGAATGCAGCGTGCAAATAGAGCAAAACGAAAAAGGCGCCACTGTTTAGTGGCGCCTTTTTGATCACGGCGAAAAAGCTTACTTCTTCTTCTTCTTGACCGTGGTCTTGGTCGTCGTGGTCTTCGTGACGGTGTCTTTCTTCACACCAGCGGTGGTGTCAGTCGTGGACATCTTCATGCCGGTGTCCATCGCCGCGGGTGCGGGAGCCATTGCGGGTGCGGCGGTGTCGGCGGTCGCTGACTCATCCTTCTTCGAGCATGCGGCAAGTACCAGGACGGCGGCGACGAGGGCCAGGCGCTTCATTTACTATCTCCTTTGGAGGCTGACGTGGAATAAATCGCCGGTCCGTGCACGCGATCGCGGGCCCGTTTTTGGCGCGGGCGAAAATTTATCTCATCTGAAAGCTGTGTCAAGGGCAGAGCCGTCTGGTTGCCCTCTGATGCGTGGGCTAGATTAACTCGTAAGTAGCAAATTTCCCCGGAGAATCAGTTGTCGGTTTACCCAGAAACATTTGGCGCACTGAAGCGCTCGGCCTTCGGTGCTGCCGACAGAAGGCAGTTGTCGGTCAAGGATGAGCTTCGCGCCAATCTTCTCACTCGCCTGGCGAGCCGGAAGCCGATCTTCAACGGCGTTGTCGGCTATGAAGAGACGGTCATGCCACAGATCGTCAACGCTCTCCTCAGCCGTCACAACTTCATTCTTCTGGGACTCCGAGGGCAGGCGAAATCGCGAATTCTACGCGCGCTCACCACGCTGCTGGATCCATTGCTTCCCATCATCGCCGGCAGCGAGGTAAACGACAATCCGTTCGCGCCAATCTCCAAGTACGGCAAGAACCTTCTCAAAGAAGCCGGCGACGACACGCCGATCGCGTGGCTCGATCCCGACATGCGCTACGTCGAGAAGCTGGCGACCCCGGACGTCACGGTCGCCGACATCATCGGCGATCTGGATCCCATCAAGGCCGCGCGAGGCGGACACATCCTCGGCGACGAGCTCACGATGCACTACGGAATGCTCCCGCGCTCGAACCGGGGCATCTTCGCCTTAAACGAGCTTCCGGATCTGGCCGGTAAGGTTCAGGTGAGCCTGTTCAACATCATGCAGGAAGGCGATGTGCAGATCAAAGGATATCCGGTGAGACTTCCTCTGGATGTCATGCTTTGCTTCACCGCCAACCCCGAGGACTATACCGCGCGCGGCAAGATCATCACGCCCCTCAAGGACCGCATCGGGAGCGAGGTGATGACGCACTATCCCGAGAGCGTCGAACTCGGAATGGCGATCACCAACCAGGAAGCGTGGACCGCACGCGGCGCGGGTAAGGTCCGGGTTCCGGATTTCATCGCGGAGGTCATCGAGCGCGTCGCGTTCGAAGCGCGGACCGACAAGCGTATCGACAAGCGCTCCGGTGTCTCGCAACGCATGCCTATCACCGTCCTCGAGAACGTGGTGTCGAACGCCGAGCGCCGGGCGATTCAGACCGGTGAGCGCGACATCGTCCCTCGTATCGCGGACATCTACGCCGCGCTTCCCGCTATCACTGGGAAAATCGAGCTCGAATATGAAGGTGAGCTGGTCGGCGGGCACACCATCGCCAGAGAGCTGATCCGCCGCGCGGCAGACGCGACGTATCAGGATCGCGCCGGTGGAATCAACACCGACGAGATCATCATGTGGTTCGATGTCGGCGGCGCGCTGCAGGTGACCGACGATGTGCCGGTCGATGCGGTGGTCGAAGGCTTTGGCAGCGTTCCGGGTTTGATGCAGGTGGTGAACACCGCCGGCCTGGCACCGATGGACGATCTACCGGTCGTCGCCGCCGGTTGCGAGCTGGTTCTCGAATCTCTCGTGGCCAGGAAGAAAATCGCGCGCTCCGACGCCGGTCAGTACGGGCGCGCGGTCGAAGAAAAACGGCGTCGTCCCTATCAGGACTGAGTAGTGCCGATTCTCACCCTCTCGCGGCTTTACGGGTCGGGAGGCTCGGAGGTAGCGGCGCTCACTGCGAAAGCGCTTGGCTGGTCTCTCCTCGACAACGCGGTAGTCGACGCCGTCGCGACGCGCATGGGAGTCAGCATCGCCGAAGTCAGGGACCGTGAGGAGCGCGTTCCTTCACTGGTGGAGCGGCTCACTTCAGCGATGGCGATGGGATCGCAGGAGTGGGCGTCCCCTATCGCCGCGGCGAAGCGTCCCACTGACGAGCAGCTCATCGAAGTCACCCGCCACATCATAGAAGAAGCCATTGCGCGGGGGCCGGTCGTCGTCGTTGGCCGCGGCGCTCAGGAAATGCTCGCCGAGCGCGAGGACGCTCTTCACGTATTCTGCTACGCGCCGAGGAAGGCCCTTATCGCGCGCACTATGCAGCGTGAAGGCGTGAGCGCCGAAGAAGCCGCGCGCCTCGTCGACAGCACGAACAAGGAGCGCGACCAGTGGGTGCGTCTGCACTGGGAGCGGGACCGCCGGGCGCACGAGAACTACGATCTCAGCGTGAATACGGATCGTCTCGGAATTGAGGGGTGCGCCCGACTGATCGTCACTGCTGCCAGGAGCAGGTTCGCGCTCAACAGCTGACTGGACTACAACTAAACGGGTGCGAGTCGTCAGTAGCACAGATTCCAGTTTTCAGTTCACGACGTCCTGACTTCAATAAAGGCGTTAGAGCATAGGCGGTTGCTCCAAACGCCACCGGGATAAGTCTGGGCGAAGTGAACTGACAACTAACATCTACGCTTCTGGAAACTCGCACCCGTTCAGTTGCGGTTGAGCCCGCCCTCCTGTGCGAATTACCGCGCATGTGCGGCAAGTGCCACCTCTACTTCGGATTCGTCGCCCAGATCGTCGACTCGGTAGCGAATCCGCGATCCTCGATCTCGAGCATGCTGACAATCAGCTGGGCGATGTCCGAGGGGTGAAGCTTGGTCGGATTGTCCGGCTTCGCCGGAGTCGGCGACGACTCGCCCTCGCCGAAGCTGGTGAGCACTTCGCTCGGATTGACCTGCATCACCCGGATGTTGTGCTGCCTGAGCTCCGCCCTCCAGCACTCGGTCATGGCGTGAACGGCGAATTTGCTCGAACAATAGGCCGTTCCATTCGCGAACCCGCGCTGGCCGGCGGTCGACGAGATGTTGACGATGCTGCCGTAACTCCGCCCGACGAAATGTCTGGCCGATTCGCGCGCGACGAGCATTGCTCCCAGCACGTTTGTCTGCCACACCCGGAAGAAGTCTTCCGCCGTCAGATCGACGAGCGGCGCAAAGGCGCCGAACCCGGCATTGTTGATGAGGACGTTGTAGTCGGAGTACTCCTTGACGACGGTTCCGATCAACCGCAGCACGTCGTCTTCCCTGCTCACGTCGGCGACGATCGGAAGCGCGTCAATCTCCTTCGCCGCGGATTCGAGGATGTCCCTGTGTCGCGCGCAAATGGCCACGCGCGCGCCGCGCGAGCGCAGGAGCCGCGCGGTCTCCAATCCGATCCCACAGCTTCCGCCGGTGACGAGCACCGCAGCGTTCTTCAGATCCACTGTTTCTCCTTGGAGCCGATCGCTTCGCGGACGAGCGAGACGAAATCCGCGATGTCGGCTTCGGCCGTGTCGAAGGAGGTGATCAGCCTCGCCTCTGCCGTCGACTCGTTCCAGACATGAAATGGCCACCGCTCCTGAAGCTTCGGAATTATCTGCCGCGGCAGCGTCACGAACACCTCATTGGCTTCGACCGCCTGCGTCAGCGCGACTCCCTTGATTCCCGCCAGCTCGCTGGCGAGCAGCTGCGCCATCCTGTTGGCGTGCTCAGCGCTGCGCTTCCAGAGGCCATTGGTCAGCAGCGCGCTGAATTGCGCGGCGATGAACCGCATCTTCGATGAAAGCTGCATGCCCTGCATGCGCCGGAACTCGAAATCATCCGCGAGAATCCGCTTGAAGAACACCACCGCCTCACCCGCGATGAGGCCGTTCTTGGTGCCTCCGAATGAGAGCGCGTCTACTCCCACCTCGCTCGTCAATGCTCTGAGCGAGATATTCAGGTGAGCGGCGGCGTTGAAAATCCTCGCGCCGTCCATGTGGAGCAGGAGGGAATTCGCGTGCGCGAAGTCGGCGATCACCCGGATTTCCTGCGGCGTGTACACCGTCCCATACTCAGTAGCCTGGGTGATCGAGATGGCGCGGGGCTGCACGTGATGCTCGTCCCCAATGTGATGCAGATGATCGCGAATTCCCTGGACCGTGATCTTCCCGTTAGGCGAAGGCACGGTCAGGAGCTTGCAGCCAATGTGCTTTTCCGCCGCCCCGCACTCGGAAGTGTAGACGTGGGCGGTCTCCGCGCAGATGACGGCCTGGTGCGACCTCACCATGCTCTGAAGGCAGAGCACGTTGGCGGCGGTGCCGCTGAACACCAGAAATATCTCCGCATCCCCGCCGAGCTCGGCGCCGATCCTCGTCACGGCGTCGTGGGTGTACGGGTCGGTCCCGTAGGAGGGGACGTGACCGACGTTAGCGGCTGCCATCGCTTCGAGGACTTCGGGATGCACGCCGGCCCAGTTGTCGCTCGCGAAGGCCCGTCCTGACTGCTGCTTGTGCGGCATGCGCCTACGATAACGTCTCGCTCACTTCAGCGGCAAGCCGACTGCCGTCAGGGGTGGCGGCATCGCCGGTCTAGTGAAAGTCGCGACTGGCGTGTACGAGCTGTTTCACCTCGAGCTCGCTGAACCTGTGACCGATGACATTCCTCACCCCGCCATCGCGCTCGAACTTTCCCTGCACCACGACAAACGTCGAGAACTTCACGACCTCTGAATACTTCTCGACCATCTTCTTGGAGACGATCACGTTGATGAAGCCAAACTCATCTTCCATCAACAGAAAAACGGTACCCTTCGCGCTCTGCGGCTGCTGCCGAATGGTGACGAGCCCCGCCGTGACGATGGACTCTCCTCCATCGAGCTGCTCCAGCTCCCTCGAGTCGAGCGCTCCCGCTGCGCGCAGCTTCTCCCGCAAATGCTCCATCGGGTGGCCGCTGACGCTGATCCCGACCGAGAAGTAGTCAAGGAAGATCAGCTCGTCACGCGTGAGCGCTCTCGGGTTGTACGATGTCCGGCGCGCCGGAGCGAGAGGAAGACTGTCTCCCACCGCTCGCATCGCGACCCACGCCGCGCGGCGGCGGTCCGGCTCCCAGCATCCAAACGCTCCCGCGCGCGCCAGCTGCAGTGCATCGGCTCGCTGAAGCCGCGCCCGCTGCACGACATCGTCGATCGACGCGAACCGATCCCAGCCCCGCGCTGTCTTGAGGGCCTCGAGAGATTTCTCGCCCAGCCCGCGAATGTGACGCCAGCCGATGCGAAGCGCCGGCCTCTCCGGATTGTCGGTGGGCGCGGTGGTGCATTCCCAATCGCCATCCCGCATGCACGGCGGAAGAACTTTCAGCCCATGTCGTCTTGCGTCGTGGATCAGAGTCGATGGCGGATAAAAACCCATCGGCCACGAGTTCAGCAGACCAGCATAGAATTCCGCGATGTAATGCGCCTTGAGATATCCAGTAGCGTACGCGATGAGGGCGAAGCTCCACGCGTGTGACTCCGGGAATCCGTAGTTGGCGAAGCTTTTCAGATCTTCGGCGATCTGCGCCGCGACGTCTTCCTTTACTCCCCGCTCGACCATGCGCGCGCGCAGCTGCTCGAGGACGCGGTGCAGTCGCTCGACCTTCCTGATATGCCCCATGGTGCGCCGCAGCTCGTCGGCCTGCGCCGCCGAGTAGCCGCCGAGCTTCATGGCGATCGCCATCGCCTGCTCCTGAAAGATCGGGATTCCTTGCGTCCGTTTCAGAATCGGCTCGAGATCGGGATGCGCGTACGTCACCGGCTCCAGTCCGCGCCGCCGCCTGGTGTATGGGTGCACGAAATTCGCCTGAATCGGACCCGGGCGAATGAGTGCCACCTGCACCACGATGTCGTAGAGCCTGTCCGGCTTCGTGTGCAGCACCGATGCGATCTGCGCGCGGCTCTCGATCTGGAAGGTGCCGATCGTCTCGCCGGTCGCGATCAGGTTGTATGTCTCGGGATCGTCGGGCGGCAGCTTGTACATCTCGGGTCGCGTTCCGGTGCGCACTTCGATCATGTCGAAGGCGCGCCTCACCAGCGATAGCGCGCCAAGTCCGAGAAAGTCGAACTTCGGGATGCCGACGGCATCGAGATCGTCCTTGTCGAACTGTATGATCGTGCGGCCCATCGTCGTGTGCTCCACCGGCAGGTAGTCCCCGAGTGGCGCGGAGGAGAGAACGAATCCACCGACGTGCGTGGAGCGAAGCCGAGGCACTCCCTCGAACGCCGCCATCGCCGCGAGAGTCGCCTTGCCACGCGGATTGTTCAGATCGAGCCCGAACTTGGGAGCGAGGGTCTCCTCTATGTACTTCGCCCCCTCGGCCGGATCACTCCAGTGGATTCTCTTGGAGAGATTCGTCGCCATCTCGACCGGATACCCGAAAGCGCGCATGGAATCGAGAATCGCATTGGGCCCACGATACATCTGCACGATGCAGGTGATCGCCGCCTTTGCCCGATTGTATTTGTCGTAGACGTAGTCGAGCACTTCCTCCCGCCGGTCGTGCTCGATGTCGACGTCTATGTCCGGAGCTTCGGTCTGTCCATCGACCCGGATCTCGGAGAGAAATCGCTCGAACAGAAGACCGTGCTTCACCGGATCGACAGCGGTGATGGCGAGGCAGTACGCGACAGCGGAATTGGCGGCGCTGCCGCGCCCCTGGCAGAGGATTCCTTTCTTCCGCGCGAAATCCACCGCGTCCCACATCACGAGGAAGAATCCGGCGAAGCCGAGTTTGCCGATGACGCGCAGCTCGTGCTCGAGCTGTGCCATCTGTTTTACATCGATGTCTTGCCATCTTTCGCGCGCGCCGGCGAAAACTCTGTCGCGCAGGAAGGAATCGTCGGTGAATCCAGCGGGAACCGGAAACTTCGGCAGCGGGGGTCTCACCCACGCCAGGCTGAAGTCGCACTCGGACGCGATTCGCTCGCTCTCCTCCAGGCCCGCTTCGCGTCCCCCCACTTTCCACCGCTCGGCTATCTCCTCCGGAGAAGCGAGACGCCATTCTCCATTCGGATGCAATAATCCGCGCGCCAGCGCATCATCGATTGTCGTGTCGTAGCGAAGAGCGGTGAGCACGTCGTGCACGAGCCGGCTGTCGTTGTCGATGTAGCGCGGCTCGTGACATATAACCCACGGTACCTTGTGCCGCTCCGCGAGCTCGATCAGGGCCGTGGCCAGCGCTGCTTCCTGTCCACCCGTGTGATGAAGCTGCACTTCGACAGCGAGCCTGTCGCCGAAGACATCGCGCCACTGGCAGAGCGTGCGCTCAGCTCCCTTGAAATCGCGGTCACGGAGACAAGATGTGACCGGCCCGGACGCCGGACCGGTCAACACCTGCAGACCTTCACTCCGCTCAGCTAGCTGTTGCCATGAGACGCGAGGGCGTCCGCGCGTCTTTTTTCCATCCCCTTTTTTCCAGGTCGAGAGCTCACCCACGCGCGATCTTGTGACCAGCGATGCGAGATTGTTGAATCCCGCCTTGCTCCGCGCCAGAAAGGCGGCGGGACATCCGTCGATGTTGAGCTCAGCGCCGACAATCGGCCTGATGTTCTGGCGGCGAGCCTCGAGCCCGAAGCGGACGATCCCCCCCAGGTCCGCCGTGTCGGTAATCCCGATAGCACCGTATCCAAGTAATGCTGCACGAGCAGCAAGCGCTTCCGGAGAAACACTGCCATCGCCAAAAGAGAAGGCGGTGTGGGCTCTGAGCTCGATGAATCCCATGCCTGAGCTTATACCGAACAAACACCGAAAGCAAGGGGATAACTGGTAACTGCAAACTGAACGGGTGCGAGTTGTCAGAAGTGTAGATGCGAGGTACCAGTTCACGACGTCGGGACGTCACTCAGTAGTCTTAGAGCACAGACCTTTGTCTGTACCCTGAAGCGCGCCGGTAACGTCCCGACGTAGTGAACCCACAACTGGCATCTACGCTACTGACGTCTCGCACCCGTTCAGTTGCAGTCAGATCCCAAATCAACCGAGACGCCAGTTGCCAGGTGACGCAAACCCGGTCACGAGTGACTAAAATTCATCCACTCCGTCCCACCAGTACTTCGCTCTCATAAATGGCAACGACAGCATCCCTTTCCGATCGGAACGGTTATAAGCCCTCATATATTCCCGCCGCGATAG
>DASYVU010000199.1:0-31824 GCA_035936715.1 Gemmatimonadaceae bacterium | reverse complement strand
TCTACGACGCGAAACAGAAGGCAGGTATCCCCGCCGAAGCGCTGCTCGCTTCGCTCGGCTGTGGGAATCCCACGGCGCTTGCCGCCCTGAAGGAAGGCGAGACCGTTCTCGATCTCGGCTCCGGCGGCGGCATCGATGTTCTCCTCTCGGCGAAACGGGTTGGTCCGACCGGAAAGGCGTACGGACTTGACATGACCGATGAGATGCTGGCGCTCGCCAACGAGAACAAGCGTCGAGCCGGAGCAGACAACGTGGAGTTCCTGAAAGGCGAGATCGAGCAGATCCCTCTGCCCGATGCGTCGGTTGATGTAATCATCTCCAACTGCGTGATCAACCTGTCCGGCGACAAGCGCAAGGTGCTCAAAGAGGCTTTCCGCGTGCTGAAACCGGGCGGTAGATTCGCCGTGTCGGATGTCGTTGTGCGTGGAGACGTTCCGCCTGCGATAAAGACGAACATGGAGCTTTGGATAGGCTGCGTCGCCGGCGCGCTCGAGGAGCGCGAGTTCCTGGATCTGCTGCGCGAAGTCGGATTCGCCAAGCCCTCGATCGAGCCAACCAGGGTATACAAAGCGGAGGATGCGGCGGCCTTTCTAAGTGGAACTGGTCTCGACGCGATTGAGTTCGCGTCCCAGATCGAGGGAAAATTTATGGGCGCGTTCGTGCGCGCGACTAAGCCGCTTGCGCAATGCTGCGGCCCTGACTGCTGCTGATTTCAGAGGGCATCGGGCGCGTTACTTGGCCCGAGCCGCTTACGGAGGTGCGGTGCGAATCAGAAACGCAACCAACGCGGATTTATCCGCCGTCGAAAACTTGCTCGCGACGAACGACCTTCCCCTCGAGGGAGTGCGGGAGAATTTTTCGAGCTTCGTCGTAGCTGAAGAACGGGGCGCGATCAGGGGAGCGATCGGCCTCGAGAAGTTCGGCTCCGTCGCCTTGCTTCGGTCCGCGGTCGTCTCCCGGGACAATCGCGGAAGCGGCATCGGCAGCCGCCTGGTCGAGCTGCTGCTGGAGCGCGCCGACGAAGAGGGAATTGAGGACCTGTATCTCCTCACAACAACCGCCGAGAAGTATTTCCCGCGCTTTGGCTTTACGCGCACGACGCGAACGGCCGTTCCCGATGCGGTCAAGGCATCAGCCGAGTTCCAGGGCGCATGTCCAGACACGGCTGTTGTGATGACGCGTCGCAACGAAGCGGCTGCCCGACCGCGAGTTTGATGCGGTACGCTCTAGTCTCCGATATCCACGCGAATCTTCCCGCACTGCGTGCTGTCCTGGCCGATATCGACGCGCGCAAGGACGTCGATGCGATCTATCATCTCGGCGATCTCACCGGCTACGCGCCGTGGCCGAACGAGGTAGTAGCTCTGCTCCGCGAGCGGGGAATACCGGGCGTCGCCGGCAACTACGACTCAACCGTGGCCACCGACTACAAGCACTGCGGCTGCAGGGCTGACACTCCGCGCGATGAAGAGCTGTCACACCTCTCTTTCGAGTGGACGCGCTCGCACGTGACGCCGGAGACGAAGAAGTTTCTGGGAAGCCTCCCGTTTCGGGTGGATACCCGGCCGCTGGGCGCGCACGTGTCGGGTCCAACCATCACACTCGTCCACGGCAATCAAACCTTGAACACTGTTTACGTTACCGAGGATCGTCCCGACTCATTTCTCGAGAAAATGGCAAAGGGCATTGGCGCGCGCGGAGGAGATGTCATTTGCTTCGGACACACCCATAAGCCATGGCAACGGACATTGGGCGGCGTTCAGTTCATCAACACCGGGAGCGTCGGCCGTCCGAAGGACGGAGATTGGCGCGCGTGTTACGTGCTGCTGACGATCAATGAATCCGGCACCAACGTGGAGTTCGTGCGCGTTCCCTACGACGTCGACCAGGCTGCTAGTGCCATTCACGAGAGTGATCTACCGAATGAATTTGCCGAGGCGTTGAGATCGGGTGGAGCGAGTCCAGCGGTGGCGCATTAGTAGGAAGCTGCGCCGTCAACCATTCCAACCCGAGTGGCGTTACCGCCGGGTTACGACGCTTTTTGCCTCTGCATTCGCTTCGCGACTGCCTCCGCCTGGGCGAAGACCCGCAGGAAGTTTTCCCCCGCCAGCTTGCGCAAGTCGCTGTCGGACCAGCCGCGCCTCGCCAGCTCGGCGAATAGCGCCGGGTAAGTCGAGACGTCTTCGAGACCTTCCACCACTTCGGTAATGCCGTCGAAGTCCCCACCGATTCCGACGTGATCGACGCCGGCGACTCTCCTCACGTACTCGATCTGATCCGCTACCTGCGACAGCGTTGCGCGCGGCTCGGGGTGCGTCTTGCGCCATTCATTCACGGCACGCGTGATGGCGGCCGTGTCGCTTCCGTATTTCTGCCTGAGGTCACGCATCGCCGGTCGCGCAGACTCGTCGTACAGATAGACCGCCGGCGAAACGAATCCAGTAACGAATGGCACCATCACGATTCCTCCGTTCTTAGTGACCCGTCGGAGAATCGAGTCGGGAACGTTGCGTGGCACATCCGCCAGTGCGCGCGCGCCGGAATGTGAGAAGATCACCGGCGCCTGGGTTACGTTGAGCGCGGCGCTCATCGTAGCCGGTGACACGTGCGACAGATCAACGAGCATCCCGAGCCTGTTCATCTCGCGCACGACGCTGTCCCCGAAGGGAGTGAGGCCGTTGTGCCTGGCGGAGTCGAGCGCGGCATCGGCCCAATCGAGCGTCACGTTGTGAGTGAGCGTCATGTACCTGACGCCCAAATCGTAGTACGCGCGGAGCGCGCCGAGTGAATGCTCGATGGCGTGACCGCCCTCGAGGCCGAGGAGAGAGGCGAGCTTGCCCTGCTTGAACTCGCGTCGAATGTCGGCGGGACTCAACGCCAGTGCGAGCCGGTCGGGATACTTCTCGATCACTCGGCGCGCGATGTCTATCTGCTCGAGCTGCACTCTGGCGTAGCCGGAGTCCCGGTATTCGCCCGGAGTGTAGACCGACCAGAACTGCGCCCCGATCATTCCCTTTCTGAGCCGGTCGAGATCGGTCTGGCCGGGCCGGTGCGTGCGGAGATCGTAGGCGTCGACGTTGCCGCGCGCGATAGTGTCTTCGCGGATCCGCCACGGCAGATCGTTGTGCCCGTCGATGAGCGGAGTTGCTTTGAGGATGCGTTTGGCGCGGGCGAGGTATCTGTCGTTTGGACCGACACCTGTTTGCGCATGAAGGGGGGTTGTCGCAAACGCAGCGATAACCAGGAGCGCGCTCGAGATCAGCATAGCAGCACGCCCATTGTAAACAAATTGTGAAGTCATGGCGTGAAAGCTAACGCCCACGCATGAGTGCCCAAGTGAGCGTATCAGGGGGAAAGGGTCGGTCCGGGAGGAGTATCGAGGAGCTCCACGGCGTCCCCGCTATCCTCTTCCCTGACCACGAGGCGGATCGGATGAAGCCATTGGAGCCAGGGCATCATCCCGTTGGCGTCGTCGCGAATCAGGCCCGAATCGATTCCGTTGGCGTCCAGAACCGCTTGTGCCACATGCGCTTCGATCTCATTCGCAAACGTTCGGATGACCGTGTTGAGCTCAGGCTGATCTTTCTCCATCTTCTCTCCATCGGCGTGCGGACACAGACGGTACTTCTGAAATCTGTATCAGCGACTCGTCAACTGCATCTCCGGCGCTCCAGGTATGGCACGGCCTCTGCGCGACTAACTGGGATGCTGTCAACTCAGGCCAATCAATGAAGACGCTTTCCAGATTCTCGATTGCTGTTCCTCTCCTCCTTTTGGCAGGAAGCCTCGCCTGCCGAAAAGAGAAAAAGACGCCCGAAGTGGCCAGCGCTTCACAGGATACCATGCTGCTCCGCGATCTGGCGGAGGCAAACAGGAATACCGCCGCGGCGAACGCGGTAGACAACAGCCTGAATACGGTGAGGACGAGCGGCGACGAATCGTTGCCGGCGATGGTGGACGCGGCAGCCCAAAGCCGCACGCCCGAGACGCGCGTCGTAGCACGACCGCCGTCTCTTACATCTGGACCTGGCTCTCAGCCCCGCTCGAGCGATTCCGCACTTGGCACAACCGGAGCACGGCAGACAGCTGGAACCCGATCAGGGCAGTCGGCATCTTCCGGAGACCAATGTGACTCGCCCACGCCTGCTGATCAACGCTCGTGCCTGAACCGCTCGATCGTGCAGAATGACGCCGATTTGAACCGGACCTACCAGGATCTGCTCGCGCAGAGCCGGAAATCCGGAGGCCCTGAGCTCGAGGAGCGGCAAAAGCAGACGCAGCGCGATTGGATAAACACGCGCGAGAGCGAATGCCAGTCGAGCGGCCAGGGCGCGCTATGGGCGCGGGCGCGAGCGCGCTGCCTCGCAGACCATTCTGCCCGAAGAACCGCGGAGCTGCAGCGGACTCTGAATAGCCTGCGAGGCCAGTAATAGTCTTAGTGCGCCGTTTGCGCTGCTACGCCGGCGCTCGCGAGCGCTCGGCCCTGCAGAAGCGCATCGATCTCCGATGTCGCGACCGCTCGCGGTGAGATCCACCCGCCGCCAATTGCTCTCGTGGGCACAGTCACGCCGGCTATACCGCCGGTTGGACTGATCTCGACAACCGCAGTCGCTTCCGAGACTCCCGCCGTCCCGCTATTGATTACGAGCACCCATCTCCCCGCTGCTGGACGCTGCCAGCGAACGACGTACATGCCGGGTTGTGAGCCGGGGCGGATGTCGAGCCGCATGGTCTGGCGCTTTCCGTCCACTACGCCCTCCGCGGTACCGGTGACAGTCGTCGACTGAAAATCCCGGTGATGATATGTCCGCACGGTGAGGAACGCGCCGCGTGACGTCGCGTCGAACGGATTAGCGGGATATTCGATTGAGATCCACGGCGGACCGGCAAGTGCCGGTGTGGAAGCCGCCACTGTAAGCACGGCGGCAAGCGCGAGGGAGTGGAGCAGCGTGCCTTTCATCCTGATCTCCTGAAGAAGTTTTGCCGACGCCGAAGTTTGTTGAGCACCTCGAACTCGCCAGCGTTGCTACGATGCCGCTCGACTCTCCAGGGTTGAACGCGACTTCCTATTTTGCTCTTCGAAAGGTTACGGGGCCCTTGAAGGTGCGAACGGCTACTCTCGCGCCGCCTCCACTCAGCTCCATCGTCAGCTCAGCCCCGCGTCCGAAGCGTCCCGGAATCGGTGCGTGCGCGGACAGATCGTTGGTGATGGTTCCGGCAATCGTCACTGCCGAGACGCTGACGCCCATCTTCTGTGGAATCCCGATCTCCACGTTTCCACTGTGTGTATCGAAGTCGAAGGTGCCCCCTCTATCGAGCTTGCCGGCGAAGGTAATGTTGCCGGTTACCGTCTCGATTTTGGTGCGCTCGAACACGCCACCGTCGACTTTTATCGGCCCACTTACAGTGGAGAGCCCTACATCGGAGCTAGCGCCCTGGAACGTTATGGTTCCCGTCGCCGTCTTGGCGCGGAACCATGACGGAGAGCCGATGACGTGAATATCCCCATCTATGGCTTCTGCGTTCAGCTCACGCGGATTGCCCCTCACATCTATTGTACCGCTCACCACGTATAGATCGAGTCCGCCAGTGACGTCGCTGACGTCGATGCTTGCGGTGGCAGTCTTGATCCAGAGCCGGACACGTGAAGGCACCCACACTTCGAGCTGAGTCGGTTTGGGGTCGCGATCGTTAGTGGCTTCGACGAACATCTTTGCGCCGGTGTATCCACCGCCCATGAAAAAGTTGTCGCCGGCTCCCAATGTGCCGCGCACCATGACGGTGTCCTTGTTCCAGCCGTGCACGACGACGGTGCCCACCATGTTGGCGATGCGCAACGCGCCTTCCATTCCAAGCGGGATTTTGCGCTCCACCTTCTTCTGCGCGGCTGCGGGCGATGCGCACAGCAGGAGCGCTATCGCTGCGACCATGAGCCTTCGGCCAGAGATGAGTGTTGCGTAGCTCAAAGGCTCTCTACGTCCCACGAGTCAGCTCCGTGGTGCGACGCAGCAAGTCCACTTTCTGTCTGTAGCTGGCGGAGAGCATCCGGACCAGTAGTTTGTTCGCGGGATCGCGCGCAAGCGCATTCCGCGCCTCGAGAATCGCCTCGTCGATCGTGCGCAGGCTCGCCTTGAGCTGGGCGACAGTCTCCGGAGCGAGAGACGCTACCTGCTGATCGAGCAGGTCCTGAAGCATGCTCGCGGTGCGCAGATAGTTGTTCTCCTCGATCGTGAACGCGGCGAGGGTGGCAGGCGTCGCTTCCGCTGAAGAATTGTTGGCAACTGCGCCACTGTTCCTCGCGCCAGAGTACTGTCCCTTCATGTACAACGCAGTTCCAGCGGATGACAGAACCGCAACCAGAATCGCGGCCGCGGCGAGGACATATCGACGCTGCCACATGTCGGATCGCAAAACCGGGTTATTCGCTTTCACCGCGGACTCATCCCGCGAAATAGCCGACCGAATGTTCGACCACGCGTCTGCCGGCGGATCGACCGACTTCGGCAGCTCCGCGGCGCGGGCCAGCATTCGCCTCAGGCTCTCCACTTCAGCAGCGCACAATGCGCAGGTGGTGACGTGCTCTTCGACCGGCGGACGCGCTTCTTCGGTCAGATCGCCGGTGACGTAATCGTCCAATAGGTGCTTAATGACTTCGTGTGTCATCTCAAGACTCCAGTCTCTCTCTCAATAGTCGGCGGGCGCGATGCAGCTGCGCCTTCACGGTCCCAACGGTAACGCTCAACTGATCGGCGATTTCCTGATGCTGATAGCCCTCGACATCGTGGAGCACGAAAGCGAGCCTCGCTCCTTTGGGAAGCGAAGCGATTGCGGTTTCCATATCCATCCTCGACTCCACCCCGCTTGACCTTGCGGCACCAGCGAGGCGTGAAGTGTCTTCCATTGGAAGCACCCTCGCCGTGCGCCGCTGGTCGCTTCTCGCGTTCTCGAGCATCGTGTTGACCGCAAGTCGATGCAGCCACGACACAAATGCGCAATCGCCGCGAAAGGTGTCGAGCCTGCGCCAGGCCTTTATGAAGACATCCTGCAACAGCTCCGTGGCGTCTGACTTGTCGCCAGCCTTGAGACGGAGGCAGAGCGCGTAGATGCGTGGTGAATGCTCGCGATAGAGGAGCTCGAATGCATCGACATCGCCAGTCTGCGCGCGCCGAACTCGCTCCAGCGCGGCGGCTTTGTCTTCGGCACTCGTTGACGGGTAATTCCCGATCGTATCTGATGCCACCGCGCTCGTCTTCATCACAGGCGAAACTAAGATGCCACTCGCCGCCCCAGGGTTGGAAACCCCGGAGGGCAGATTTCACGAATTACGGCTGTCCAGAAGGGCCTGGGGGGAAAATGGCCCATCGAGCAGCTATTCGATGTCGCCGCCGAGGTCGAACTTGGAGCGGGTCAACCCAACGATTCGATCGAGCCCCGCCTTAACTTCGGGCGGCAGGTCACGCCGCGCCATCAACCGCTCCGCCTCCACGCGGATCGAGTCGAGCGCCTGCATGAAGTTTCCCTTCTTCAGTTTACCGGTATCGTCAGGCATGGTCCGAGAGAGTTAGAGGAAGCCAACACTAGGCATCTGTGACGAGGGGTTATACGGATGCTCCGGATCTGAAGCGGATCCTTTGGATCGCTCCACGTGGCATCAAAGCTCACTAAGGCAGGATTGTGATTTTTTGTTATCCGTAGGAGAGATCCATTTGGAGCAAGAAGCATCCCGAGCGGCAGTCCCCAAAAATCCCGGCCCCGACAAACGGAGCCATAACGCCTATAGGAGCGGATCCATATAATCCGGCCTTTTTCCGGAGCATCCGTATAACCCTTCCGTCCTAGATGCCGGCCCGAGCGGCTGTTACACCGGTGCCAGCTGTGGCGGTTTTGCGGACGTAAGCTGCGGCGCCGCGCGGCGCTCGCCAACCTGCTGACGCCACATCGCGTAGTAGAGTCCCGTTGTTTCCAGCAGATCCGCGTGCTGGCCCGCTTCGACGATCCTGCCCCGCTCGAGCACGTAAATGCGGTCGGCGTGCATCACCGTCGACAGACGGTGTGCGATGAGTATCGTGATCACTTCGCGCGAATTAGCGACGTCGCGCATCGTGCGGCTGATCTCCTCTTCGGTCAGCGAGTCGAGAGACGACGTCGCTTCGTCGAATACCAGCAGATGCGGCTTGCGGAGCAGCGCCCGCGCGATCGAGAGGCGCTGCTTCTCGCCGCCGGAGACTTTCACTCCGCCTTCGCCGATCACCGTATCGAGGCCTTTGTCCGCTCGAGCCAGAAGAGTGTGTGCAGCAGCCTTATGCAGGACGGCGAAGCATTCGGCGTCGGTTGCGCGGGGATTTACGAACTTGAGATTTTCCCGGATCGTGCCCGAGAAAAGCTGAGCGTCCTGAGTCACGAGCCCGATCCGCTCCCGCAGCCGGTCTAGGTCGACGGAATCGCTGGGCAGTCCGTTATAGAGTATGCGGCCTGCTTTCGGCGGATAGAGACCCACGAGCAGCTTCACCAGCGTCGTCTTCCCCGCTCCCGATGGTCCCACGAACGCGATCGTTTCTCCGCGCTTCACCGCGAACGATATGCCGGTGAGAGCAGGCGTCGTCGCGGTCTGGTGCATGAACCCGACATTCTCGAATTCCAGATCCTCGATCTCCGCCAATGGAATCGGAGCAGAAGGCCTGGGATCCTTCGGCGTCTCGAGAATCTTTCGGAAGTTGATCAGCGAGACCTCTGTCTCCCGAAACACGTTGATGATGTTGCCGAGCTCCTGCATGGGACCAAAGATGAAAAACGAGTAGAAGAGGAGCGAGAAGAACTGGCCGACAGTAATCTTCTGGGTGAAGATCAGGTAAAGCATCATGAAGAGAATCGCGGTGCGCAGCAGATTGACCGTCGTCCCTTGTATGAAGCTCAAGCTCCGAATGTACTTCACTTTCTTGAGCTCGAGATTGAGGATCTTCTGGGTAGTCGTGTTGAGCCGCACCACTTCCTGATCGGCGAGTCCTAGACTCTTTACCAGCTCGATGTTGCGCAGTGACTCGGTCGTCGAGCCGGCCAGTGCCGTCGTTTCCGCAACGATGATCTTCTGCATCGACTTGATGCGTCCGCTAAGGGACCAGCTCAGGACTCCGAGCAGCGGCACAGTCGAGAGAAATGCGGGGACCAGCAGCCAGTAGACGTGCCAGGCGTAGACGATAACGAAGAGAACGCCTACGAGCGTAGTGAAGATCAGATTTATCGACAGCGAGATGAACTTCTCGACATCTGACCGCACTTTCTGCAGTTTGCCCAGCGTCTCCCCGCTGCGCTGATCCTCGAAGACCGAATACGGCAGCTCCAAAGAGTGCCGGATTCCATCCGAGTACATCTCGGCGCCTACGCGCTGGACGATGACGTTGACGAAGTAGTCCTGGAAATTCTTGGCGACTCTCGAGACGAACGCGACTCCCATCGCCATGAGAAGCAGCTTCCCGGCGCCCATGATGAATTGCGACGTCTGGTATTCACGAAACCGTGTCGCGTAGTCGTCGATGACGTGACGGAAGATGAGCGGATCCAGGAGCGAAAAAACCTGGTTCGTTGCCGCCAGCACCAGCGCGAGCAGAATCAGCGAGCGGTATTTACGGAGATACGAGTAGAGGAGAGACACCCCCGGATACTATTGGAGTGTCGTCGAGCTTGCAAACCTTACTCGATCTTGCGCTGTGCGGAGTAGCCGACTCCCGGTACCTGGACGAACCGGCGACGGCGAGTGCGCAGCGAATCGAGCGCCTTGCCCGCGTTCGATCTCCACTGCGCCCCGGTGATTATGGAGCAGAAGCGCTCGTAATCGAGTTGTCCCTCGTGCGGCGCTTTGGTGAAGAGATAGCGAGGAGCTGGCCGGAACCGCTCGAGATCTATCGGAAAGCGCTCCAGCACCTGACGCTGCGATGCGAATTCCTGATACATGCGCTTTTTCAGTCCTTTTTCCGCGTCCGTCAACTGGATCGTCCGCTCTTCCGTGCCGATGAACGGGAGAAAGGTGAATACCCGCCGCGTGCCGCTGTAGTTGTGATACGAGGTCAGCTCCAGAACGAGAGGCGTCGGGACGTTGTCGCGCCGAAGGATCCCGCATGCCAGATGCACCGCGAACGCGGTGGCATCGTGATCCGAGTGTCCTCCTTCGTAAGGATGGGTGAGCACAATGTCGGGCCGCACTTCGTCCATCAGATCCGCGACGTCGAAAACCAGCTCGAGCAGCTGCATGCTCGCTTCGCCATCCACATATCCGAAATCCCGGCATCGGTCAGGAGTTATGCCCACGTGCGCCAGTGCGTTCACGACTTCGCGCCGGCGCGCGCGCGCGTACTCCTCGCGTGTCTGAAATCCCCTGCTCTGCGCGTATCTCGCGTCGCGTGGCGCCCCGTCGGTGACGTGCGCTACGACGGCATCGGGAAGACCAGCTAGAAGCCCACCCGCGCCGATTGCCTCGTCGTCCGGGTGCGCAACAATCACGAGAGTTGTCGGCAGCGATTTGGCGAAAGCCACACGCTTGGCGAGGCGCTCCATGACGTTCGACGTCATCTCGCTCGGTGGGCGATAACGCGCGTCCCGATCCGGTGTGACGATCAGCCCAGGGAGCTTGATCAACCGCTCGGGCGATTTTCGTGGCGGCGCCTGCTGATCGACGAGCTCGGAGATCATCTGAATGTCTTTCTCGGGGCTTTGATCGAGTCCCGAAATCATCGGCAGGTCAGCAGCAGTCGAATTGAGGGCTACGTCGAATCCCGGTCGCGCTCGCGACTCATCCGTCTGGAACTTCACACAACCATCCTCACGCTCAACCCCCGGCGCCTCAACCTGTCATAGAGCTTACAGCCGCCCCAACAAAAGTGCAAATGGGCAATTCACATGGCTTTACAGCTCAGCCGTCGGTCGTCTCCTCGCCACCTTCACCGGGCACGTCGTCGAGCTCGGGCGGGTTCAGCCGGGGCCCGTCGTACTTGACGTCGTCCGGACGCTCTCCAGGAGCCCCGTGCCCGTCGCGCACCGGATCGCTCACCCCGGCAATCGCTCCGCCTCTCAGACTGGTGTTGCCGAGCAGGTTGTGGCCCTGCATCTCTTCCGGACTGACAGGGTCATCAGCGGCCGGCGCAGTACTCTCGACCCATTTCGATTTCCAGCCGGGGCGGCCTTCGGGCATGTCATCAGCTTTGCCATCTCCCGGTTTCCGATCGTCGTTCAGGTCCTTGTTCGTCATTCGAAACCCCCCGCGTGATGCATATGGACTAGCCTCGGTTGGCTCCGAGGGATTCCACTTCAGGAGGCATACGCCATGCCGGGTTGTGCGGGTGGCAATTCGACTCCAGAGAGTCTGTTCAGCGCTTGCGAGTCGCCGCAGGTGCGCCGCGCGTGAATGCGATGTAGTCCGTGGGGATGGGCGTGTCACCGGCTGCGCGAACCGAAGCAGCGATTTGGCCGCGGTGATAAGCGCCGTGCAGCGACACGTGCGTGAGGATGTCTTCCAGCGTCGAGGTGTACTCATCACTCGCACTGTTCCGATATGTGATCGCACGCTCCATCCCCTCCGAGGTGAGATCCGAGGTGAGCTTCTGATACGCGACTGCGTTCTCGGCGGCAAGCCGCTCGCACTCATCGAGAGTAAGGCTGGGCCACACAGTGAGCTTCGGGGCTGTGCCGCCGATACGCGACAGCCATACGTGCTCCGAGCCAAGGATGTGTGCGTAAAGATCCTGATCTTTCTTCAGCACGTTATGCGCGGCGCGAAGGCTCTCCAGGACTCTGGCATCTGCCCAGTTCAGATGCTGGAACACTTTGATGAAATGATCTCTCATTGGCTCCGGATGGTGCTCGGTTCAGCGATAATCTCCGGCGAGCGGGCAGCAAGTCGCCACCGGGTCAACAATGCGAAAAATGCGTTAAGCCAGTACCGAAGAGGAGATGACTCGCTGAGCGCCGCGATCGCCATACTAGTTAGCGTGCCCAACGCAGCTCCTCCCAACACATCGGACGACAAGAACCGCCACTGCAAAGCCGAGCGTAGCGTGATCACTCGGGAACGATGTGTCCGCCGTCGGAGAGATCAGGCGGTTGACGTGATGAGTCAGATATGGACGTGGCCGGGGAAGAGCCATGCCGATCAGCTGTCCAATCCCCAAGGCTACGAGCGCGGAAATTCCCGCCAGAAATGCGGCGCGTTGATTCGTCGGTCTCCATGTCAGCCAAAGTCCCACCAGCACGAGGGCGAACACCACGGGAAGGAACTTCGCGCAAGCGACCATGATGGCGTCCAGTGCCTGACTGCGACCTGCCCACCCGTTGATGGCTCGAAACAGAACGTAGTCGAGAGACTCGGTCATTTCATGAGCTCGACCGGCCGTCCGATAGTCCATGGAATCTTCGCTGCGTCGAGACCCGCGTTGAGCGCGGGAATCCGCCGTTGCAGCAGTGCGTTGATCCGTCCGACCTCGCGCTGGAGATCCGACGTTGCGAGTGTCAGCGTCGAGCGCTGCAGCTCCGTGGGCTGCGAGGTGACGTTGCCGATCTCTTCGGCAACGTTGTTGACGCGGTCCTGAATCGAAGGATCTTCAACTCGCTTGTCGTCGCTCGTGGCCTCCGCCTCCGGGTCACCGCGGAGCTTCTTGAGAATGTCGTTCAGCTCCTTCTCCACGGCATCGGCTTGCTTCGAGACAGTGTCGGGCGCCGCATTGCTCTTGAGCGCCGTTTTCACGTCGGTGATCTGATCCTTGAGCTGCTCCGCTGTCCGCACCGCGGCCTGCACCGTCGCCTGCAACCTTCCCGTGCTCACCCGCATGTCGTATAGGCCGCGATAGTCCCCTTCATTCATCGGCACGAGAGGGTCGGAGCGGATCTCAATCGGCGTTTCGCTCACAGTCGGCGCTCCTGATCCTCCGTTCACCGTCAAACGAGCCGTATATCTGCCCGGCAGCACGAACGGGCCGGATGGATCTCTCTGCCTGAACTGCGGCTCGCCGACCTGATTGGCCGGGCGCCGCACGGTGTATGGCGGTGCGTTCCGCAAATCCCACGTCACGCGATGCATACCTCGTTTTTTGCTGGCCGTCAGCTCGCGCACGCGCTTTCCGCTCGCGTCGTAAATGCCGAGCGTGACGTCTCCACCCTTGGGAAGTGAATCGCGCAGGAAATACGTGACGATCGCGCCGAAGGCTGGGTTGGGCGCTGAGTACTCTCGGTCACCGAGCGCGCCCGCACCGCGGACGCCGCCGGGAACCGAGCTGTTCGGGTTGTACTCCGTCGCCGATTTCACCGGAAATAGATAAGTGCCGATTCGATTCGCTTCGGCAAGCTTCTCGAGTGGTGTGATATCGTCAATGATGTATATGCCGCGCCCATGTGTTCCAATGACGAGATCGCGCTCACGAGGGTGAACCACGATGTCGTGCACGGCGACCGTCGGAATGTTGTATTTGAGCTGAGTCCACGAGTTGGGCTGTGCCGAGTAGAAGACGCCGAACTCCGTGCCGACGAAGAGAAGACTTGGCTCGACGAGATCTTCGCGTATCACCTGGACGGATCCGCTTGTCGGCAGATTCCCGCTGATTGACGTCCAGTGCGCGCCGTAGTCGGTGCTCTTCAGCACGTACGGCTTGAAGTCGTTGTTACGATGGTTGTCGAGCGTAGCGTACACGGTTCCCTCGTTGAACCGTGACGCGACAACTCGGCTCACGTACGTCTGGTCGGGGACGCCAGGGAACTTCGTGATCCTGTTCCAGGTTGCGCCGCCATCGCGCGAAACGGAAATCACTCCGTCGTCGGTGCCGACGTACAGGAGTCCCTGGCGCGTGGGGGACTCATCGATCGTGCTGATGTTTCCGTAATCCGCCGTTCCCTGATGGCGGGCGATTGCATCGCGCGGCCAGATCTTGCCCATCACCGGAAGGCTGTCGCGCTTGAGCTCACGCGTGAGGTCGGCGCCAAGCCTCGTCCACGCATCCCCGCGATTGGTGCTCTTGAAGAGATAATTCGCGCCGAAATAGATCGTGTTGTGATCGTACGGCGAAATGAGCATCGGCGAGCTCCAGTTCCACCGATACGGCTTGCCACCAAAGTCCGGGAGTGGCTTGATGGTTTTCTGCTCGCCGGTCCTGACATCGTAGCGCACTATATCGCCGCCCTGTGATTCACCGTAAACCGTGTTTGGATCAACCGGATCGATCTGCGCGTAGAATCCGTCGCCGCCGGTAGTGCGAATCCAGTCGGCGTTGGTGATGCCCTGACGGTTGCGCGTCTGACTCGGCCCGCCCCAACTGCTGTTGTCCTGCAGTCCGCCGTACACGTAGTAGAACGGCTGACGCATGTCCGTGGCGATCGCGTAGTACTGGGAAATCGGAAGATTCGGAACGAAGTCCACCGTGCGGCCGCGATCGTGACTGATGTAAACCCCGCCATCGCAGCCGATGATGAGATGATTGGGGTCAGTGGGGTCAATCCACATCGCGTGATGATCCGAGTGCGCGGCGCCCGCCGTGCTGCGGAATGTGCGCCCGCCATCGGTCGAGACCTGCAGCGGGACGCCCATGAAGTAAACGCGATCGGGATTGGTCGGATCGACGCGGATCTGCCCCATATACCATGGATAGGAGGATCCAGTCCCCATCTTCTGCCAGCTCGCTCCGTAATCATCGGATCGATAGACGCTTGCTTCAGTGTTTCCGGTTGCAGTGCCGGTGCCGGTGACTTTTGTCTCGATCGTGGCGTAGACGATGTTCGGACTCGATTTGCTCACGTCGAGACCGATTCTTCCAACGTCGACCTTCGGCAATCCCTCGGTGAGTTTCGCCCACGTGTCGCCGCCATCTATACTCTTCCACAGTCCGCTTCCCGGACCGCCGCCGACATAGCTATACGGGCGACGCTCACGCTGGAACGACGCCGCGTATATCACACTCGGATTCGACGGATCGAAGATGACATCGGTGAATCCGGTGTGCGTGTCGATGTTCTTGACGTTTTTCCAGGTGCGGCCGCCGTCGGTCGTCCTGAATAGTCCACGGTCGCCACCCGCTCCCCAAAGCGGACCGGCCGCTGCCACGAATACAATCTCCGGTTTCGTTGGATGGACGATTACCCGGCCGATGTGCTCGGACTTTTTCAAACCCGTGTTCGTCCAGGTTTTTCCGCCGTTCTCGGACTTGTACACTCCATCTCCCCACGACGAGCTGCGCTGGTTGTTCGCTTCGCCGGTGCCGACCCAGACGATGTCGGGATTGCTTGGCGCGACGGCGATGTCTCCGATGGAAGCTGAGGCCTGATGATCGAAGATCGGCTCCCATGTGGTTCCACCATTCGTTGTCTTCCACACGCCGCCCGAGGCGGACGCGACGTAAAAGAACTCGCCTAGTCTTTCACCGACCTGGGGCTTCGGCCCTTCCGGGACAGCGAAGTCGACGACCCGTCCGCTGGTGACCGCGGGTCCGATCGAGCGCCATGGCAATTCGGCGAGTCGAGCCGAATCCGCATCGAAGGCAACGGGAGTCGTCTTGGCGTTCCGCGTCGCCTGGGTTAAAGCGACGGTGGGAAGGGACGCGAATAGAATGATCGCGAGAGAGGGGCGCGAGAACGGGTGCGGCATCGGTTATCGGAGTGAAGAGACCCGCATAATCTCATGCACAGGAAGTAGGATTGCCACTTGCCTTGCCCCAGTCCTCACTCGTCTCTACTCTGAACCATGCGCTCTCACACAGTAAGATGGCTGAAGTCACGGCAATCCCACTCTGATGCCAGGTAGATTCGCGGATAAGCGGAGCCCGCCTGGCCCGCGCGCGCGCTTTCCGGGCCACATGATGCTGCAGTTTCTCCGCCGCCGTCTTCCGTTCATGATCGAGTCAGCAGAGAAGTACGGCGACATAGTTCTCTTCAAGGTTGGCAACGAGCGGGTTCATCTCTTCAATCATCCAGATCTGATTCGGGATGTGCTGGTCACCAATCAGAAGAACTTCGTGAAGAGCCGCGCGCTGGTTCGCGCAAAGCGTCTGCTGGGCGAAGGACTCCTCACCAGCGAAGGAGAATTCCACCTCCGTCAGCGTCGGCTGACACAACCGGCGTTTCATCGCGACAGGGTCGCTGCTTACGGCCGGTCTATGGTGGATTATGCTGTTCAAGCATCTTCGCGGTGGGTTAGCGCAGAGTCGCTCGACGTCCACGACGAGATGATGAAGCTGACCCTCGCGATCGTTGCCAGGACTCTGTTCAGCACGGACGTCGAAAGCGAAGCGATAGAGATCGGCGATGCGCTCACGATCTCGTTCGAGTCTTTCAACGTCGCAACTCTTCCGTTCAGCGAGATCCTGGAAAAGTTGCCCCTACCATACACCAGGAGATTCGAAGCCGCGCGAGCGCGGCTCGATGCAACCATTTACCGCATCATCGAGGAAAGGCGGTCGAGCGGTCGAGACGAGGGAGACCTGCTCTCGATGCTGCTTCTCACGCAGGACACCGAAGGTGACGGCGGGGGCATGACGAATGCCCAGCTGCGCGATGAGGCGATGACGATCTTCCTCGCCGGTCACGAGACGACGGCCAACGCTCTTTCGTGGACGTGGTATCTGCTCTCCCGACATCCGGACGTTGAAGCACGATTCCATCGGGAGGTCGACGCCCTCGGCGCCCGATCGCCGCAACCGGAAGATTTACCGAGTCTCCCTTATACGCGAATGATTCTCGCTGAATCGATGCGCCTCTATCCGCCTGCATGGGCCATTGGCAGGCGTGCGCTGAACGACTTCGAGGCCAATGGCTATCTGATCCCGGCGCGATCGATGGTGTTGATGTCACAGTACATCACCCATCGCGATCCGCGGTTTTATCCGGACCCGGAGCGATTCGATCCCGAACGCTGGCGGCCCGAGGTCGCAGCAACACGCCCGAAATTTTCCTATTTCCCGTTTGGAGGTGGAACGCGTATCTGCATTGGCGAGCAGTTCGCCTGGATGGAAGGAATCCTCATTCTCGCCGCCATCGGCAGACATTGGCGGATGCTATACCTCGACGAGTCTCCGCCAGCGATCGAGCCGAGGATCACGCTGCGGCCCAAGTCACCACTCATAATGCAAGTGGAACCACGGTGATCAACGCCGCTGTGGGAATACATCAACTTCTTGCCCTATTCGCTGTCGTGGCGGCTCCCGATTGTTATCGGAAGAAGCTTGTCGGCGCCCATTCCAATCAGGGGTCTTACGACTTCGAACGGCGAAGACTACGCCTTTAAGGGACAACTTACTTCAAGGCTTTTTGGATCGATTCGGCCTTGTCGAGGTGGCTCTGAACGGTGGGCGTCGCTTTCTGAATCAGGTTTTTGAGCTCCGTGCTCTGGGCCTGGCCCATCGCCTTTACTGCAAGGTCCAGCACCTTCTTGTGATCATCGACCTGCCCGTCGATGTAGGCCTTATCGAAGTCCTTTCCTTTCGCGGTCGAGTTCAGATTATCCATCTCCTTCTGGGTGTCGGACGGGATGTTATCGTCCGCAGGCGGAGTCGGTGTGACCTTCAGCTTCTTCGCCAGTGCCTCGCCCTGAACGCGCAGAGTGTGATGATCGTGGACCATCTGCTTTCCGAAGTTGCGTACCGCGGCGGACGTTCCTTTGGTGGCTGCGATAGCTCCTTCCGAGCTGTCCGCAACGTTCGCCTCGTCGAGAAGGGCGAAGATATTTTCGTCGCTCCAGCTGCCACCGACGCTTGTAGAGCTGGCCGGAATTGCGGAAGTATCAGTGGTCACGGTGCTCGAGGCGGCGGTTGTATCTGCTGCGTCACTGTCTTTCTTACTGCATGCCGCCACAGTCATAGCTGCGACTGCCAGAGTTGCCACTTTCAATCGTGATACCACCATTGTCCGTCCCCTCCCAAGGGTCAACAGAAAAACCGCTCCGTTCATCGAGGCGGCATTGGCCTTTAGTTGGGGATCAAGCAAAAAGCGTACACACCACCCTTGTTTGTCTATGGCGTTCGGGCGGTGCCAACTGTCGACGGACGCAGCTGGTTGAAGGTGTTCGTGTCGTTGTACCGTGAGAGTCCGCTCTTTACGTCCAGCGCCAACGTCCTGAATCGGTCGGCAGATGCCTGGGACACGCGTACGGTGGTGAACAATATCACGGCGAACAGATCACCGTTGACCAGCAAGCCGCCAAATCCCAGCACTGATTGGATTCCAAACCGCACGACGAATTCCTCCTGCGCCGGGATGTAGGGGCTGCCAAGCGCATCCTCGACGTGAAAAACTCCGTGTCGTTTGCCGGCCAGCTTGCGCACAACCTCGGGAGACGGCTGGAGCACATTACTAACCTCGAGACCGAATTCCTTGATCAATTGAGAAATCATCGGCGCTTTCTCGACGATCTCCGGACTCGGAAGCGGTATCGCCCGGTGTCCGCGAGATTGATGTCTGGAATTCCAGGCAGCAGTTTGGCCGACCGTAGCCATGAGCGTCAGGCATTTCATCGTCGCCCACGGTTGCCGGAAACCCATGACCGTGCGCACAAATTCCTGGAGATCCGGTTCCAGCGACCCGAAAGCGTTGGTCTTGTAACAGCGAACGAGCGCACATTGCCGTTCTCCCTCGGCGTCCCGGAGCTCTTCGTACAGAAATCTGCTGACGCGTTGCGCCGCCAATTCGAACGTAGGCGCACCCCCGGCCGTTTCGCGCAGGCGCGGGCTGCACCTCAGCATGTCGCCGAGACCGAACGTGGTCAGATCGTAGGGCATGAGGCTCCGGCCAGGACTCGTGAGTCCGGCTTATGTGTCTTGCTCATTCAAATCCTATATTAGCTACCGGATTTCCAACTTTGCCAATATCGTGCCCCTCTCACTTTACGTATGACAGCGTACAAGCATTCCCGAGCACTCAGCTCTGCCGCGAGTTACGCGGCGATCCTTCTCGCCGGCGTAGTTGCCTGCGCGGCATCGAGAGCAGGCCATTCGCGGCCGGGTCGATTATCCGCCGTTCATGCAGACACCGCGGCCTTGCGCCGGACGCTCGACTCCATCGCCGACGCTCACCATGGCGTCGTTGGTTACAGCGTCATCGATCTCGAGACAGGCGCGCGCATCAACAGGCGGGGCGATGAGACCTTCCCCACAGCAAGCTTGATCAAGGTTTCGATTCTCGTGACAGTGTACGATCTCGTCGCCAAGGGACAGATTTCGCTCGACGATCCACTCACGGTTCTCAAGATCGATCAGGTGCCTGGATCAGGGATCATACAGTTTCTGCACAATGGTACAATCCTCACCGTTCATGACGCCGCGTGGCTAATGTCGACCATCAGCGACAACACGGCGACCAACCTCCTTCTCGACCGCATCATCATCCGACGCGTCTGGGCCAAGATGGACTCGCTCGGCTTGCAGCACACCCGAGTTCACTCGAAGAGTTTTCTTCGCAACTCCAGCGTAGCGATGGACAGCTCGGTCAAGTACGGGCTCGGTGTGACGACTCCGAACGAGATGGCGCACCTCTTCGAGCTGATGGCCCAGGGCAAAGCAGTGAGTCCAACCGCGGATTCGGCGATGCTCGACATTCTCGAGCACAACACGACGGATTTCATGCTCCAGCGGTACCTGGTGGGTGCCCGGGCTGCGCACAAGGATGGCGAGACCGACGCCGTGCGAACCGAGTGCACGCTTTGGTATTTGAAGAACCGGGTCGTTGCGTGCGTGATGACGAAGGAGAACAAGGATCAGCGCTGGATCCTTGACAACGAGCCTCAGCTAACGCTGGCGAATATGGGGCTGGCGATCGTCAATGCTTTTGGCGGAGTGCCGCCGGCCCCGCCGTCTTCGTAAGGACGTGCGAATGAGCCGCGACCGGAAAATCGAGAGCAAGCGAATCCTTTTTCTCTTCGCTTCACTGACTGGCGCCGGCTGCCTGCAAGCCCAGACAAACTCGTCGCAGCAGAATGCTACCAGCGCCATTCAGGATAACAGCTTTCTCATCGAAGAGGCTTACAACCAGGAACAGGGAGTCGTTCAACACATCAGCACTTTTTCCCGAGCGGTAGATGGGACTACCTGGGCCTACACCTTTACACAGGAATGGCCGGTTCTAGGCCAGCGGAATCAGGTCAGCTACACAGTCCCGCTGGAGCACAATGTATATGAGAGCGGCGCGCGAACCGGGGTAGGCGACATCGCGGTCAACTACCGCTACCAATTGCTGGGAGTCGGCGGCGGTCCGGCTTTCGCCCCACGGCTCACCGTCATGCTTCCCACAGGGGCGAGCCGGCGCGGCTTTGGTGCCGGCGGGACGACGTTGCAGCTGAACCTACCGCTCAGCGTGACTCTTCCGGCTCGCTTTGTCGCGCACACGAACGCTGGAATATCTCTCACGCCGAGAGCACACGACTCAACAAATGCGATCGCGACTACGCGAGAATACTCCGTGGGTCAGAGTCTCATCTGGCTCATGCACCCGAGACTCAACTTAATGTTCGAAGCCAGGTGGACGGCTGCCGACGAAGTGACTGGCCCAAGTCGAACGGGGCGAGTCCATGAGCTCCTCGCCGCTCCAGGCATTCGCGGCGCAATTAACTTCCCCTCAGGGCTTCAAATCGTGCCGGGTCTCGCGCTACCCATTGGCGTGGGACCGAGTTGGGGCGAGCGCAGTGTCCTGGTGTATCTCAGTTTCGAACATCCCTTTGCGAAGCTCAAGCCTTGAAGCGCTCGTCGGCGGCCGGGCTGCGGTCGGTGCCTCACTGCTAATGCGATTTCCCAACCTTCAACTTGCGGCTCAGAAATTCCGCGACGGCTCTGTCAACTTTTACCGAGTTCGAGTGCCGCATGAAGTGATGCGTGTCATCGGGAATGATTAGCTCCTCGTACGGAATCCCTGCTGCATCGAGACGTTGCACCAGATCAACGGTCTGGCCGAACCGGACGTTGCGGTCGTCGTCTCCGTGAATGAGCAGCACCGGTGACTTCCAGCTGCTGACATAGGCGACTGGCGACGAGTGAAACGCAACCTCGAACGCGCGATCCGCATCGGGCGCCTGCTCGTAACGGTCGCGTCTGGTGTGCGGACTGTCAGTCGTCCAGTCGTGCACGCCGTGGATATCAACGCCTGCCGCGAAGATGTCTGAATTCTTTGCCAGCGCCATTGCGGTGAGAAAGCCTCCGTACGAGCCGCCGTAAACAGCAATGCGCGACGGATCTATTCCGGGCAGAGAACGCAGGTAATCGCCACCGGCTTTGATGTCGAGGTATTCCGCGGCGCCACGTTGGCCCGATGCCGGCGGATTCTTGAAATCGTGCCCGTAACCGATGCCGAGTCTGTAGTTCACCGACAACACGACGAAGCCAAGGCTTGCCAGGTACTGATTCTCCGCATACGCGTTGGCGTAGTAGTCGGAGTAATGCCAGCCGAGGAGCATTTGTCGTGGCGGACCGCCGTGGACGAAGATCACAGCGGGTCTTTTCGCGGACGTCGTCGAGGGACGCTCGAAAATCTGCCCGTGCAGCGTTAGGCCGTCGCTCGACTTGAACACGACCTTTCGCGGAGTGACGAGGCTCGCCGTCGGAAAGTCCGATGGTATCCGGTCGGCGCCGACCCATTTAATGCTGCCGCCGTTGAGCGGCATTACGGCAGGGACCGAAGGTCTTTGCGCTGTCGCACCGATGAAGGCTACTGACTGTCCGTCGCCCGTCACGAACGGAGTCCATTCGTTACCGACGCCCGGCGTCAGCACTCGAGGCTCAGCGCGGTCGACTGCGACTCTCACTACGTGTCGTCGATCGATGTCGTTGCTGTCGGGTCCGGTGTTGCCGGCGAATACCAGCCAGTGGCCATCCGGACTCAGCTGGATGTACTCGGCCATGTAGCTGCCGGGTGTCAGAAGGAGCGGCGTGCCCCCGTTCTCGGCGATGGAATAGAGGTGGGGCCATCCGTCCACGGCGGACAGAAATACGATTCGGCCGTTCGCGGCCCAGTGGAGATTCGCCTCGCCCTGTGTATCCGGATAGGTACCGCGCAGCGTTTTTGGCGAATCCCAGAGCTGATGAGCGGTGCCAGTCGTTGCGTCAGCGATCCAGATTGACCAAGGGATGTTTCGCCGCTTGAGAAGGGAATCAGGCGCACCACCCCTTCCTGGTTGCCGAACGAACACGATGCGCCTGCCGTCGGGTGACCAGCGCGGTGCGAAATCGCGCGAGCTTGATGGAGAGAGCCAGGTAATCGGCATCGAATCACTCGCGAAAATTCCGATCCAGCTGTGGTCGGTCCGATCCGCAACGAACGCCAGCCGGGATCCATCTGGGGACCAGACGAGATCGCCGAGCTCTCCGCGGATATTGAACAATTTCTTCGCGGCCGCTGATCCGTCGATCGGCGAGATCCAGATCTCGTGGTTCTTGGTGAAGGCCACCCGATCGCCGCGGGGCGAAATCGCCGGCTCATCGCCTTCGGCCAGTGCTTTCGGCTCCCCGCCATCGAAGGAGACGGACCACACCTGCACCTTGTAGCCGCTCGGACTCTCGGTCGGATTCACCGGTAGGCCCTCTTCCCAGTTTCCGCTGTGCTCGCCACCGCGGACGTATACGACGTACTTCCCATCGTTTGAGATCGATACGCTCGTCAGCTCCTGCCCGTCGTCCATCGTGTAGTTGGTGAGACGGCGCGGGGCGAAGGCCGGGCCTTCGGCGACCCAGATATTGCGCAGCCCGCGCTCGTTGAGCGCCCACGCGATTCGAGACCCGAACGTTGCCGCGGTCAGCTCGTTCGGAAACGGGTAGCTCTTTATCTGCTCGACCGTGAATGTGGTCGGTGCTCGCTGCGCAGAGAGGCTCGAAGACACGAGGGCAATACAAACAACGGCCAGTGCGAAATGGCCTGGAGCCTTTCTCGACATTTGGGTCCTCAGTGACCGGTGCGCTCTATCGTCTTGCCGGTGAAGTTCTCGGTGCTCAGATCCCTCGACGATAATGATCGCACGTATGCGGTCAGCATCCAGATCTGATCATTGGAGATCCGTCCGCCCCAAGCCGGCATCCCGTCAGGCCTTCCCTGATAGATGGACTCGAAAACTTCCCCGGCCGCTCCGCCGAAATGCCAGCGGCCGTCCTGAAAAGACGGACCCATCGCGCCCGATCCATCCGCTCCGTGACAGTCCAGGCAGTTGTAGGCGACGAAGAGTTTTCCGCCGGTGCTGATGGCGGCCTTGTCGCCCTCATACGGATTTTTTATCAGGAGCGGTTTTACTGATGCCGGAAATCCCACGGGAAGCATCTCGTCATGCTGGACGAAACGCAGGCTGTCTCCGGCAACGAGCAGATGACTGACGGCAGGCTGCTCCGGCGAAGTGGAGCCCGCGTTGGCCGTGTCGCCACGAGTGCCGACGCCGCGGTTGCACGCATACAACGCGACGAACGCGCAGAGGGCTACGGTTGAGCGCCCCCTCAAAGCAACACCGACACGTGATGGCTCTGGATTCTCATAGAGAAAACACGAACAGCTCTCCGCCCCAGCTCGTCCAGCGGGCGATGTCCGGCAATGTCGTTCCACGCTCACGAACATCGTAAGGCAGATTTGCCGCTACATCGCCAGCGATGAGAAGTCCCATGTCGCCGCCTATTCCCGCATAAATCGCGACGTACTGCTTTCCATCCGGGCCGGTGTACGCCACCGGGTTTCCAACCACTCCTGAGCCGACCTTGAATTGCCACAGCACTTTGCCGCTGCGTGCGTCGACCGCCTTGAACCACCCATCGAGCGTTCCGTAGAACACCAAACCGCCGGCGGTGGCGAGTGCTCCGCCCCACACCGGGTACGGCTCCTTAATCCCCCAGATCTTCTTTCCAGTCGTCGCATCCCAGGCAATGAACTCTCCGCGATAACCGCCGGGCCCTCCTTTCTCGGGTGCGTTGCCGCCGATGAACGGGGTCCCCGCGATATACGTCACCGCCCGCGCCTGGAAATCCATGCACAGATTGTTGGTCGGGACGTAAAAGAGGCCCGTCTGCGGAGAGAACGCTGCGGGTTGCTGATTCTTCCCACCTTCTAAGCTGGGGCAGATGTCCTTCACGTTCTTGTCCTGCGCAGTCTTCTTGGTCTCGACGACTTTTGGCCTACCCGTCGTCATATCGATTCCGGTCGACCAGTTCATAGGCACGAAGGGTTCCGCCAGAATCACTTCGCCGGTCGCTCGGTCGATCGTGTAGGCGAATCCGTTGCGATCGAAGTGCACTAGTGCCTTCCGCGTCTGACCCTTGATCGGGAGATCGACCAGAATGTTCTCGTTCACTGCATCATAGTCCCACATGTCGTGGGGCGTCACCTGGAACGCCCACACCATTTCGCCGGTATCTGCGTCCCGCGCGAGGATCGCCGCCGTCCATTTATTGTCGCCGGTACGCTGGTTTTCGTTCCACGGGCCGGGATTGCTGGTTCCATGATAGATGAGATTGAGCGCTGGATCGTAGGAGAGCCACCCCCACACCGCGCCCCCACCCGTCTTCCATGTGTCGCCCGGCCACGATGACACGCCGAGATTCGTTCCGCTGTCATGAGAGTAAAACGGCTTGAACTTCGGGCCGACCTTCACGTCCTTGTCGGGGCCGATGTTGTACGCGCGCCAGACTTCCTTGCCCGTCGACGCATCGAGCGCAGCGATCCAGCCGCGTACTCCCATCTCGCCGCCGCTCGAGCCGACGATCACTTTGCCCTTCACGACTATCGGGGCCATCGTGATCGTCTCGCCCCGGGCGAGGTCACCCATCTTGGTGCGCCACACCTGCATGCCGGTCGCTGCGTCGACCGCGACGGTGTGCCCGTCGAGAAGATTGTAGAAGATCTTTCCATCAGCGTACGCCGCGCCGCGATTCACAACATCGCAACACGCTCGGCCGATCGCCTGCTGGGCATTCTCGGGACGGAACTTCCACTTGAGCGGTTGGCCGGCCTGAGCAAGATCGATCGCATAAGACACATTCGGATACGGCGTCACCACGTACATCGTGTTGCCGATCACGAGCGGCTGGCCTTCGTGTCCGCGCAGCACGCCTGTGGAGAAAGCCCACGCGACGTGAAGATTCACGACGTTCTGCGGGGTGATGGATGCCAGCTCGCTGTAACGTGAGCTGGCATAGTCCCCCGCGGGCATTTGCCACTCGCCCGGAGGACCCGCGTGCGGTACGGCGATGCGAGCCCCTGCAACCGAACTCGTACCTACGGCCGCGGTGGAGGTTACCTTCGGGTCGCTGTTGACCGTCGTGTCGGTCGCGGGAGGTTTGCTCTCCATTTTGCACGCAAACAGGGCCACAATCGAAACGGTGGAAACTCGTCGGACAACTTCGATCATCTCATCACTCCTCGCAGTCTCCGCACCGTTTCTAACCGGGAATCAGATAATCCTGCGCCGCGATTATCTGCCAACGTCCATTCCGCCGCTGCCACGTGTCGGTGAACTGATACCGACGGTCGAACGAGCCCTTCGTGCCTTTCCCCTTGACGTGTAGCACGCCGGTAATCACCTGCACATTGCCGAAGTCGTGGAGCTTCATGCCCTCATTACGCGCCCATTCCACCTTGTCCGGGCCCGTAACGCCCTTAATCACCTCGCCGCGATTCATCACGGATGCATTTTCCGTATACACGAAGTTCGGGGCGAGCAACTGGTCGAACGTGCGCACGTCACGTTTAACGAGCGCGGTAGTCCACTGGTCCTCGAGCTGAATCGGTGAAAGGGAAGGAGTCGGCTTCGGAGGAGCCGCGGTCGGGTGAATCACCTTGCGCGGGGTTCGCGACGTCGTAGTTGGAGGAGGTGGAGCGCCGCGAACAGCCTGCGCATTCAAGGGCGCCACGCAAACCGATAGTCCCAACAAGGCAGTCCAAGAGTATCTCATCCGTATGCCTCCGTCTGATCCAGTCAGGAAGTGCAACAACGCTTGGTCGGCTGCAAGTGCCTGGCCGCTACACGATGTACGGTATGAAGCGCTTCCGCTCCTTCATGTAAGTGCCGTAAGGCTCGCCTATGGTCTCGAGTAGCACTCGCTCTTCCACGGCGACGCGATAGCTGTACGTTGCGATCGTCGCAATGGTGAGCAAGATGAAGCTGACCCAGCTGCCAAGCGCCAATCCGATCCCGATGAACATGATCATGCCCGCTGTATAAGATGGGTGTCTCACCAGGCGGTACGGTCCGGACCGGATCACTGGTTGATTCGGTTTCGCCTTTACGTCTCCAGTGAAGTATTCGCCCAGCGTGCGCCAGCAATAACGTCTAAGCAGGCTGCCGAGCACTATCATCAGCACTCCGACGACAAAGAGCGGCAGCTGCCATGTCTGCGGAAAGGCCCAGCCTTTAACGAAGGCGAGCGGATAGGCCAGTAACAAGGCCAACCACATACCACCGAGGATCACTTTGAGGGAGCCGCTGTCCTTCGAGTCCGCGCTCTTCACCCCTTTGCGGCCACTTTGGACGACTTTCCATTCGGGGAAAAAGGCCCATACGTAGACTGCCCAGAAAACGAGCGCATACGGCCAGACGAAGGGGAGTGGTCTCATGTGATTTCCGCCGGTTTCGAGTCGAAGTCGAATCGATCAGGCCAACGCGCTCTCTATGTCGGAGTAGTCCGGGTCAGGAAGATCAGCGTACACCGGATTCGACAAATATCGCTCGCCGAAGTCACAGATCACTGAGACGATCAGTTTGCCCTTGTTCTCCGGGCGTGCAGCGACCTTGAGCGCAGCCCAGGTGATCGAGCCTGATGAGATACCCGCGAAGATGGCTTCCTCGCGCGCCAGACGGCGAGCCGTCGCGATCGCGTCGTCATTCGTCACCTGAATCACTTCCTGATAGATCTTGGTGTCGAGTATGCTCGGGATGAACCCGGCGCCTATCCCCTGCTGCTTATGCGGGGACGGCTCACCACCCGAGAGAACGGGACTCTCCGCCGGCTCTACTGCCACGATGCGAATTCCCGGCTTTTTCTCGCGTAGATAACGTCCCGCGCCAGTTATCGTCCCGCCAGTTCCTACACCCGCGACGAATATGTCCACCGCTCCGGCGGTGCCTTCCCAGATCTCGGGACCCGTAGTGCGGTAGTGTACCGCCGGATTCGACGGATTGTCGAACTGCTTCGGCATCCAGGCGCGGTCACCGAGTTTTGCCAGGATTTGTTCGGCGCGCGCGATTGCTCCCTTCATTCCCTTCGGGCCTTCCGTGAGCACAACTCGGCAACCCAGCGCGCGGAGCATGTTCCTGCGCTCTATTGTCATGGTTTCCGGCATCGTGAACACGCAGCGAAAGCCGCGAGCCACCGCCGCGTACGCGAGTCCGATACCCGTGTTGCCGCTCGTGGGCTCGACCACAACCATTCCGGAACGAAGCTTTCCGTCGCGGAGCGCATCGTCGATCATCGCCGTGCCGATGCGATCTTTCACGGAGTTGAACGGGTTGAATCCTTCGTGCTTCACCACGATGCGCGCGGGCAAATCCCGTCCGACGCGATTGAGCTGGATGAGCGGTGTGTCGCCCATCGTTTCCGTTATGTCCTTGTATATCCGCCGCTGCGTCACGATCCCCCCGCCGTTGCTTCAGGAGAAGGATATAGCACCGGTCACCGAACGCGCCAACTCAGCCCGGCAGCTGTCCGCCCGATGAAGAAATTCGCCCGGTGGCCTCGTAGATTTACCTATCGTCCGGCTCACAGGTCGGCGACTTATCCGTCGGCTCCGAGGACACCTTGATTCAGGAAAAAATACGAACCACTCCTGTCCCCGGGACAGCGCCCGTAGTCGCCGGCGGCGCACGGTCGGCGCCGAGCGCCTCTGCTATCTACGAAGGATTCAAGGCCCAGCGCAACGAGCTGAACAATCAGCTCGAAGAATTACAGAACACCAGGCAGGGGATAAACAACGAGCTCGAAGAAATGCCTTCGAGCGCTCCCCAACGTCCGGGACTCGAGGCGAGACTCAAGGATGTCGACGGCCGGATTTCGGCGGTCGATCAGATGCTTGCCAGGAATGCCGTGCAAATCGCCCAGGCCGCTGCCGTACCCGGCGCGGTAGTGGTGCAACCCCGGCCAATTGTTGAGGGGCCGCCCGAAGAGGCCTACGTGCTAGGCGGATTGTTCATGTTGATCGTGTTCATGCCATTGTCGATTGCATTGGCGCGACGGATCTGGCGCAGGAGCGCGGCTGTCGTCACTTCCTTCCCGAGGGACCTCGCCGACCGACTCTCCCGTATGGAACAGGCGGTGGAGGCGACAGCGGTGGAAGTCGAGCGAATCGGAGAAGGTCAGCGCTTTCTCACCAGGCTCTTCACCGAAGGAGAAGGGGCGCGGGCAATCGGTGCGGGAGCAGCGCAGCCGCTCGAACGTAAACAGACCAAGTCCCCGGAGCGACTGCCCTAGCCCTCCTCTCGTGCTCTGGCTGCCTGCTACCCGAGCGGAATTCGAGATTTATTCTCGCCTAGCCAGCGGTCGAAAGTCTGGAGCTCGGGATTGAGGCTCTTCGTCTCGCTGATGTTCCGCGCATCGCAGCAATCCTGCTCGAATTCGCTGTTGAACTGAAACATGTTGCCGAGATCATCGGCTCCGGGGAATCCGAACGCCCGGTAGACAGCGGGCGACACCGCGTTGTAGGTCACCTGCTGTCCCAGTGCTTTTGACAGCGATTTCGCCATCTGCTCTCCGGACAGGTGTCCACCAGCGATACCAACCGTCTTGCCGATCATCTCCGCGCCTTCTTCGAAGATCGCGTAGGCGGTCTTTCCGATGTCTTCTGCCGCGATGCTCGCCAGTTTCTTGTTCCCCAACGGAAGGGTGATCGCGAGCTTTCCATCGGCGCCCTTCTTGGGGCCCATTCCGAAATAGATGAAGTTGTCCCAGTAGAACGAGGTCAGGAGAAACGTGGTTGGGACACCCAGCTGGGTGAAAATTGCATCGGCCTCGCCCTTCGCATCGAAGTGCGGAACTTTGTACTTCCCCATCAGGGTCGGCATGCGCTCATCCGAGAGCGGAATCGACTTCCTGGTGTCTTCGAGCGTCGACCAGATGACGTGTTTGACGCCGGCCTCCTTTGCCGCCTGGGCCATGTTGCGCGCCTGAGATAGCTCCTTCTCCGGCTTGAGGTGCGCCCAGAAGAAGGTGACACAGTACGCCCCGTGTGCGCCTTCGAAGGCTTTCTTCACGCTCTTCACATCGTCGATGTCGGCGGCGACGACTTCGGCGCCCGCGTCCGCCAGCGCCTTCGCCTTGTCGGAGTTCACATCCCGAGTGATCGCCCGCGCTGTAAATGGGCCGTTTTTGTCGTTCAGGATCGCGCGGACGAGTCCGCCTCCCTGAGCGCCCGTGGCACCAACTACCGCGATGATTTTCTTGGCGATTCCGGTCTTTTTGCCGTCAGCCTTCTTGGTTCTTCGGGGAGTCTTCCGGGTGGCCATCGTGATCTTTCCTCGTGGCTGGTCAGTTGGCGGAGTTTGCTGTCAACGCTGGTGGTACTCTATCCTGCAGCAGTTGAAGATTTGCGCAAGACGTAACTGCGGTTCACTACTCGTTCAGTTGCAGTTCAACGTCACCAGTTCCCCTGTTCCCCCATCACATCGATTGCACGAACGAGCCGGTCAGCCGCGTGCCGCCAGTTGGTCTGAACGGCGCGCTGAGCGGCGGCTGCGTTCCCGGTGCGGATGGCATCCACAATGGCGTCGTGCTCCGTTCCCGCCGTTGGAACAGTGTCGAGCAGAAGCGCGATGTACATCCTGATGTAGCGTTCCGCCTGCGGCTTCACGGCTTCGTGCAGTGAGCGAAGACGTGCGCCCGCTCCGGCTTCGACATAGCGACGGTGAAACCTTTCGTCGAGCTCGTACAGCTTCCCTGGCTGTGCTCCCCGCGCCGATGCGGCGCGCCGAAAATCCGCGTTCAACCCCTCGAGTTCGCTGGCCAGCTGTTCTCTTTCGGTGCCCGTAAGCCGTGCGGCGCTCCTTGCCGCGAGACCTTCCAGCTCGGCGACGATCTCCAGCAGCTCCTGAACGTCTTCCCTGGTCAGAGGCGCGACCGTCATTCGAGCCTGATGTGTGGTCGAAGCGATCACGTATCCCTCTCTCTCCAGACGCTGAAACGCAGCGCGAACCGGGGTTCTGCTAACCCCGAAGCGCTCGGCAAGTTCGGTTTCCACTATCCGCGCTCCCGGCGCGAGCTGTCCCCGGACGATCATTCCGCGCAGGGAGTCGTAGAGCCGATTCGCGCGCTCGGACGCACCAGCCCCGCGTCGTCCCGCTGACTGGGCCTTTGGTCTCGGAGCAGGTCGTTTCGGCATTATGCGGCCAATATAACGCTCGCCCGTCCGGCTCACCCCCGCCTCCTTGCGCCTTGCCACGGCCCGGATTATTGTGGGCCTGTTATTTGTATACAAATTCGCATCCAAATTGGGGGCCGATGTCGCTCTTCGTGAGGAAGGACATGGCATCACTGCTGGCTGAGGCGGGCTCCGGAACACTGCGCCGCGAGCTCGGGCCGCTTGCACTCGTCACTCTCGGAATCGGCGCCGTGATCGGAACCGGGATATTCGTCTTGAGCGGGATCGTCGCCTCTCAGCACGCCGGGCCAGCGCTCACCATCTCGATGGTGCTAGCCGGAATTGCCTGCGCATTCGCCGGGCTTTGCTACGCCGAGCTGGCGAGCATGATCCCGGTGGCGGGGAGTGCCTACACGTACGCCTACGCCACCATGGGAGAGCTCGTCGCCTGGATCATCGGCTGGGACCTCATTCTCGAATATTCCCTCAGCTCGTCCACGGTCGCCGTCGGCTGGTCCGCCTACACGGTGACGCTGCTCAGCGAAATGGGCATCAATGTTCCGGCGCAGCTTATCGGTGCTCCTGGCAGCCAGATCCGGCTGCCCGACGGAACCTCGGTAACTGCGCTCTTCAACCTGCCCGCCGTCATTGTATGCCTGGCCGTCACGGCACTTCTCGTAATCGGCATCCGCGAGTCCGCGCGCGTGAACACGATCATCGTCATTTTAAAAATCGCCGTTCTCGCGCTATTCGTCGCCGTCGGCGTGCGATATGCCAACGTGGCGAACTTTCATCCGTTCATTCCGGCCAACACCGGCCAGTTCGGATCGTTTGGCTGGAGCGGAGTTCTGCGCGGCGCGGGAATCATGTTCTTCGCCTACATCGGATTCGACGCGGTTTCCACGGCATCCCAGGAAGCGAAGAATCCGGGCCGGGATATTCCGATTGGAATTCTCGCTTCGCTCGCGATCTGCACAGTGATTTACATCGCCGTCGGCCTGGTGATGACCGGCCTCGTTCCGTTCGCGAAGCTCAATGTCGCGTCCCCGCTCGCCTTCGCCGCTCAGGCGACGGGAGTAAAATGGCTTCCGCCCATTATCAGCATTGGGGCGATCTGCGGCCTGTCGACCGTGATACTGGTCAACATGCTCGCGCAGTCGCGAATCTTCTATTCCATGAGCAGAGATGGATTGCTGCCGCCCCTTTTCGCGAAGCTGCACCCACGGTTTCGCACCCCGCATGTGACGACTATCATCACCGGCGTACTCGTCGCGATCGCGTCCGGCCTCTTCCCTATCGCGGTTCTCGGCGTCCTCGTGAGCATGGGAACGCTTCTCGCTTTTGCCATCGTCTGCACGGGAGTACTCATTCTAAGAAGGACGGCGCCCGATACGCCGAGGCCGTTTAGGGCTCCGGGGATGCCGTGGGTGCCAATCGTCGGAACTCTTATCTGCCTCTACCTGATGACAGGGCTCCCGCTGCCCACCTGGATCAGACTCTTCGTGTGGCTCGCGGTTGGTCTGGCGATCTACTTCAGCTATGGACGGTTTCGGGCGGCAGCACTGC
>DASYVU010000198.1:0-1827 GCA_035936715.1 Gemmatimonadaceae bacterium | reverse complement strand
AAGGCCGAGCTCCTCATGTCCCGCGGAAATTACGCGCACGCGCGGGCCGTCGCGGATTCCGCATGGATCCTGGAAAAGCGCCTGGCGGACGACCCGAGTCAGTCTACCTACGTAAGGCGCCTGCGGTACGAGGTGCTGGCTTGGCTCGCCGCGCTGCGTGGCGATCGTCCCACCGCGCTCTCCATGCTGCGGCTCGCCGGAGTGGGGCCGAATATCACGATGTACCCCAACAGCGCGGAGGCGGTACAGTTTGCGTGCACTTCGGCGGCGGTGTACGGGTTTCTCGATGACGTCGGTGCAATGATGCCGTTTGCCAGGCGCTGCTTTACATCAGCGAACGGCTACCCCGTCGCGTACCTGCGCGATCCGGAGTTTGCGCGGCACATCAATGATCCGCGCGTTAGGGCGCTCGCAGGGTCCAAATAAAAAGGCAACTGCAACAGAACGGGTGCGAGTCGTCAGTGGCGTAGATGCCAGTTAACAGTTCACTACGCCTTGACTTCAATACTGGCGTAATGGCACAAGCAATTGTTCCGAACGCCAGCGGGATCAGTCTAGGCGTAGTGACCTCGCAACTGACATCTACGCTTCTGACAGCTCGCACCCGTTCAGTTGCAGTGCAGTTGATCTATACCGCTCGCGATACATAGGCGAGCATGGCCCAGTAGTGCGCGAAGCTCCCGCCCATCACGCACAAGTGCCAGATCTCGTGTGAGCCGAAAAGGCGAGGGGCACCCCCGGCTTTCGCTCGCGGCCAATTGGTGGCGTGACCGATGGCGCCCAAGGTGTAGATCACACCGCCACCGAGGAGCCAGAAAAAGAATCCGGGAGGAGCAGCGTGTAGAAGCGGTCGAACGATGAACACCGCGATCCACCCCATGCCGATGTACAACACGGTCGAGAGCCACTGCGGCGCGTGCATCCAAACCACCGTCTGAAACGTTCCCAGCGCGGCAAGCGACCACACCGCAACCAGTAGCCAGACGCCGAGTGGGCCGCGCAGCAGCACCAGACAGATCGGCGTGTACGATCCCGCGATGAGGATGTAGATCATCATGTGATCGACGCGCCTCAGGTGCGCGACGGCTTGCTCGGAGACCTTGAGCGAGTGATAGAACGCGCTGGCGCAGTACATCGACACAAGGCTGGCGCCGAAGATCGAGAACCCGACGATCTGTCGGGCGCTTCTGTTCCTGATCGCGATCGCGAGGAGGATCACCAACCCGACGACGGACAACACCGCACCGACAAGATGCGTCAGACCGTTGACTGGCTCGCGGAGGGAGACTCGCCTCACAGGGAGGGCGCTCGGGATCGCAGATGCTTGACGATCGTCCGCGCGGCCTCGAGCGGCTTCTGCTCCGTGGTATCCACCACCAGCTCTGGCTCGGGCATTTTCGGGCGATCGAACGTGCCAGCGGCATCGAGCTTCCGATACTTGTAGACGTCGCGGAGCTTGCCGTATCGCTCGCGCGAGTCCGCGGTGATGCGGGTCTCGAGGGCCTCATCGGAGCAGCGCAGCTCGATGAAGTGGATGGAGCCCGCTTTTTCGATGACCCGCGATTTCAACCTCGGAATAAACTCGTCGGTGACGGTGGCCTCAGGAGCGAAGGTCATGATCACCCCGGACGATTTCGCCCAGAGCGCGACGTCGATTGCCTGGATCCAGATCCTCTCGCGCAGCGCGACGAACGGCGGAGATCCGAACGAGAACAGCGACGTGACGAGATCCACCACCGCGTGGTTGTGCAAAAGGCGGTACCCCGTCTCGGCGGAGAGCAGCTCGCCGACCGTCAGCTTGCCGACGCCGGGGCGGCCGTAGAGGAA
>DASYVU010000197.1:0-2513 GCA_035936715.1 Gemmatimonadaceae bacterium | reverse complement strand
TCCAGGTCCCGTATCCGCCACCTTTATCTCGATGCAGTTTCCACCGGGCTCGGCCGAGAGCGTAATGGTGCCGCCGGGCTCGGTGAACTTCACCGCGTTGGCCAGCAGGTTGAGCACGATCTGCTGCATCTTTTCGGGATCCGCGAGCACCGCTGCCGTCTTGCCGACTCCCTTGTAGGAGTAGTGGAGACCCTTCGCCAGAATCTGCGGAGCGATCATCGACTCGGTGTCGCGCAGCGCTTCGTCGACGGGGACTGCGGTGATGTGGTATTCAGTCTGACCGGCATCGACCTTGGCGAAATTGAGCACGTCCTGGATGAGTGTCAGGAGATGCTGCTGGCTCCGTCTGATGCGCGCGATGTCCTGAGCCTGGTCAGCGTTGAGCGGACCGCGGATACCCATTGCCAACAACTCGGCGTATCCGCCGATAGCGTTGAGAGGAGTCCGGAGCTCGTGACTCATGCTGGCGAGAAACTCCGACTTTGCCTGGCTCGCCGCCCAGGCTTCCTCTTCCGCCTTCTTCCGCTCTTCGATGTCGACCGCGATGCCGAGCCAGGCATCGACCTTTCCGGATTCATCGCGGGCGGGCCGGCTCCTCGCGAGAAACCAGCAGTATTCATCCTTGCGTCCCCGCAACCGCAGCTCGGCCACATAGTCGCTGCCCTCTCTCACGGCCGTCTGCCAGCTCTCGACTACGCGCTCGCGGTCTTCGGGATGAATCGCGGAAATCCAACCGTCGCCGAGCGCTCTTTTCTCGGAGAGACCGGTGTACTCGTACCAGTATGGATTGAAGTAGGTGATCTTTCCGTCGGGATCGCCGAACCACACGACCTGGGGCGAGAGCTCGAGCAGATTCTCGAATCTTCCCTTTGTCCTCAGGGTCCAACGCTCGAACTGGGTTGCCGCGAGGGCGATGCCGAGCAAGGCAGCGCTGGTGGCGGCCACCACCAATCCAAGCACGTACGAGCCGAGGAGGGCGTGATCAGTCGGTCTCCAGCCGGTGGGGCCATGGGTGAAGAAAGCTGCGGCCATCCCCGTGTAGTGCATCCCGGCGACGGCGAGGCCCATGAGCAAAGACGCCCCCGATTTCTTGAGCCAGGACCGTGGCTCCGAGCTTGTCGCGATGAGATTGCGAGTGAGAGCGAGGGCCGCGAACGACACTACGATCGCGACGCCGACGGATGCGGCGACGATGAGCGGATCGTAGATCACGTGGCTGCTCATTCGCATTGCGGCCATGCCGGTGTAGTGCATGCCGGCAATGGCGAATCCCATGCAGGTGCTGGCGAGAACCAGAAGCCCAGAGCCTACGGCGGCGCGATTGAAGATGGCGAACGCGATGGCGCAGCCGAATACAGCCGCGACGAAGGAGAGGAAGACTAGAGGCGCATCGTACCAGACGAGAACGGGCAGGTGCAGAGCGAGCATGCCGACGAAGTGCATGCTCCAGATGCCGAGTCCCATGGCGAGCGCGCCGCCGTAAATCCAGATAAGTCGGCGCCGACGGACAGCGGCGCGAACGCGCAGCGCGATCTCGATTGCGACGTACGCCCCGATCGTGGCGATCAGGACTGAGAGAACAACGAGATTCAGGCTGTAGGAGTGGTCGAGCATTGTCAGGGAAGAACCGGCAAGATGCAAGCCCGACAGGTGCGGTTTCCCTGACGATGGTAAGTCGTTTGGTTCGTTGTGGTTAAGGTGAAAATTTCTGCGAAGACTGCTGGTGAGTGCTCACAAAACGAAACTGCAATTGAAAACTACCTGCTGCCCGCGGCTGGCTGGTTGCCACCCGCTACCCGCTTTTCCGGGCCTTGCGCCGATATATCGCCCGATATAACTTCTGGGCGCAAAGATATATCGCCAGTACTATCATAGGCGCCAACTGACGCCTGACTGGCTCGATAGATCCGATTCTGCGGGGTTAAGTCAATGCATGGTGGAAACTGCGGGCCGAAGTTCGCGTGGGCGTTCGGAATGCGGCCGGAGAACTTTGGGTTTGACTCCGGCGCTTTTTGGGGTGGTCGCGGCAAATCGCGCGGCGGTCCGTTCGGTGGGGGGAGGATGTTCGACCAGGGTCACCTGAAGTTCGTGATTCTCCGTCTTCTCGATGAGAAGCCGCGCCACGGTTACGAGATCATCAAGGAAATCGAGGAGCGCTTTGGCGGGATGTATTCACCGAGCCCAGGAACGATCTATCCAACGTTGACGCTGCTCGAGGACCTCGGCTACGCACGAGCGAGGCCGGAAGAGGGCGGGAAGAAGATCTACGAGATCACCGACGAAGGTCGCGCGCATCTGGCCGAGAACCAGCCGCTGATCGATGACATCTTCTCGCGCATCGCCGACTTTGCGAACAACCTCTTCGGGGAGCCGATGATGGAAGTGCATCGCGCATTCAAGGACATCGGCCGCGCCATCTACGTGTCGAAGAGCTCGTCGAGATCCGCGGAGCAGATAAAGAAGATCAAGGAGATCCTCGACCGCGCGGCGAAAGAAATCGAAGGGGTGTGAGA
>DASYVU010000196.1:0-1711 GCA_035936715.1 Gemmatimonadaceae bacterium | reverse complement strand
CGTACCCGGCTCGCCGATCGACTGCGCGGCGATGATGCCAATCGCTTCGCCCTTGTCGACCATTCCCATGGTCGCGAGGTTGCGGCCGTAGCACATCTGGCAGAGACCGCGCTTCGCCTCACAGGTGAGAACGCTGCGGATTTTCACCGTTTCAAGACCTGACTCCTCAATGCCGCGAGCCATGTCTTCGTCGATGAGCTGACCTGCCTCGACCAGCAGCGCCCGCTGGCCGGACTCATCGATCTCGTGAACATCATAGATGTCTTCTGCGGCCACGGTGCCGACGATCCGCTCGGCCAGCGGCTCGATGATGTCCTCGCCTTCCTTCAGCGCTCCGACCTCGAGGCCAAGGATGGTTCCGCAATCCTCCTCGGTGATCGTCACATCCTGCGCGACGTCGACGAGGCGGCGGGTGAGGTAACCGGCGTCCGCGGTCTTGAGCGCGGTGTCGGCCAGACCCTTACGTGCGCCGTGGGTCGAGATGAAGTACTCGAGCACGGATAGACCTTCGCGGAAGTTCGACTTGATCGGGCTCTCGATGATCTCGCCGATGCCACCGGTCAGTTTCTTCTGCGGCTTCGCCATCAGTCCGCGCATTCCGGCGAGCTGACGGATCTGATCGCGCGACCCACGTGATCCGGAATCGAACATCATGAAAACGGGGTTGAACCCGTCGTTCGACTCGCGCATCGCGCGAACCATCGCGTCGGCAACGTCGTTGTTGGCGTGCGTCCAGGTGTCGATCACCTTGTTGTAGCGCTCGCCGTTCGTGATGTTGCCGGTCTGATACGCTTTCTGGAATCTGTTGACGCGCTCCTCGGCCTCTGCGAGCAGTGTCTCCTTCTCGGCCGGGATGTGGAGGTCTTCGATTCCAATGGAGATTCCACCGCGCGTGGCGTAGCGGAATCCGAATTCCTTCAGGCGATCCAGGAACGGTACTGTTCCCTGAAGCCCACTGCGGCGATAGCTCTCGAACACTAGTTCGCCGAGTGCCTTCTTCTTCATGTCCCGATTCTGGAAAGCGATCTCCTTCGGGATGATGGCGTTGAAGAGCACCCGACCGACGGTTGTCTCCACCCAGCGCGCTCCCTCGACATCTTGCACGAAGTAGCGGATGGGAGTGTGGAACGTCACGCGATCCTGCGACAGCGATAGCTCCACTTCGGCGACGTTGGTGTACGATTTCGCGTTCTTGTCGAACTTGTCGAAGCCCGGAGGCGCCTTGGTAGCGAAGTAGCAGCCAAGCACGATGTCCTGGCTGGGCTCGGCGACGGGACGTCCGTCCGACGGCTTCAAGATGTTGTTCGACGACAGCATGAGCAGACGGCACTCGAGCTGAGCCTCGAACGAGAGTGGAACGTGCACGGCCATCTGGTCACCGTCGAAGTCGGCGTTGAATGCGGCGCAGACGAGCGGGTGAATTCTGATGGCCTTTCCTTCGACGAGCACTGGCTCGAACGCCTGAATGCCGAGTCTGTGAAGGGTCGGCGCGCGGTTCAGCAGCACCGGGTGATCGCGAATGATCTCCTCGAGAATTTCGTAAACTTCAGGAGACTCTTTTTCGACGATCTTCTTGGCACGCTTCACCGTCTCGGCGATTCCCTTCTCGACGAGCTTGTGAATGATGAACGGCTTGAACAGCTCCAGCGCCATCGCCTTGGGCAGACCACACTGATGCAGCTTTAGCTCGGGACCGACGACGATGACCGAG
>DASYVU010000195.1:0-5787 GCA_035936715.1 Gemmatimonadaceae bacterium | reverse complement strand
GAGCAAGGACCAGCTCGATCGTCTCTCGTATCTGTTGGGGATCTACGCGGCCATGAGAGTGCTCTTTCCCCATAGCGAGGAGAGCAGGAACGAGTGGGTCTCCCGCGCGAACGCCGCGCACCTTTTCGGCGGGCGATCACCGATCGAGATCATGCGATCCGGAATGATCGGGCTGTATCAGACATTTGCGCACCTCGTCGCCGCGCGAGCCTGGTAATCTCCGCTGCCCTCGTCTGACAAGAGCGCCCGCCTCTCGCCGAAGCGGCTCGCCTGGAAGCAATCCGTAAAGCTCGTCGCGACGATTTTTCCGCCGATAGACCTCTTCGAGGAAGTCGCCGACGCTGACGACCTCGACGCGCTTATGGCCCTACGCGCTCGCACCGACCCTCTGGTGAATGCTCGGATTGAACCGGCGCTCGCGATTCCACCCAAGGACCGCGCGTACGGACCCGGCGCGGGCTACGTGATGGCGCCCTTCGTCTATCCATCCCCCGACGGAACGCGCTTCGGCCCGCCGGCACTCACCGCGGACTCGTTTGGCGTCTATTACGCCGCGAGGGACGAGGCGACCGCGATCGCAGAAGTGAAGCATCATCGCGTCGCTTTTCTCGAGGCGATGCGCGCCCCGGCGCAGGATCTGGATTTCGAAGTTCTCAGGGCGCCCGTGAAGGGCACGCACTTCTACGATCTGCGCGGGCGCCAGCGCGATTTCCCTGACGTCTATTCTCCGAGCGACTATTCGGCGTCCCAGCGGCTCGGTGTCGAGCTGCGCGGGAAAGACGCGGACGGCATCGCGTACGACAGCGTTCGTCGCGAAGAGGGAGAGTGCGTGGCAGTGCTTCGCCCGCGCTGCGTCGGACCAGCCCGACCGGTGAAGCAATTGATCTTCAGGTGGGACGGCTCGGCCATCACCGCGGTACTCGGGGCCCATCGCGTGGGTTGAGTAGGCCTCTCAGGTTTTCGGCATACACCGCGGCAATATGAGCCGAGGCGAAGTAACTCGATACTTGTTTCAGACGTTGTGATGTTACCATATTGGTAACATGAGAGTCATAAGCCCTAAGGTGCTAACCGAGTTCGGCCGGCAGCACAGGCTAGCTGCGACGCCCCTGTCGGCATGGTACGCAATGGTAAAGGCCAAGCGGTACGTCGATTCGCACCAGGTGAAGGCGGATTTTGGGACGGCGGACTTGCGGAAGAACGGGATCGTGATATTCAACATAGGCGGGAACAAATATCGCCTGGTGGCTCACTTCAGATACGACATTGGAATCGTGTACATCAAGCACGTTGTCACCCATGCGGAATACGACAAGTTAAGACTCTAGCCTCACCCTTAGTCAGCAAACGTGAGATTCACAAATCATAGTGGAGAGTGGAAAATGCCAGCGACCGCCACGGCGATGCACCCGCGGAACAAGGCAATCGGCAATCCGATCGAGCACGCGATTCGAACGGAGAAAGAGCACAATGCAGCCCTTAAGGAGATAGAGAGTTTGCTCGATACCAGTCCCAGGAAGGGAACCGGAGAGTACGACCGACTTGAGCTTCTCTCCATTCTGGTAGAGGCGTATGAGGACGAGAACACCGACTTGCTTCCGGAAGCCACGCCTCAGGAGCTGGTGGAGTTCATGGCGGAGCAGAAAGGGATCGATAGAACAGCCCTGGCCGAGCTCTTTGGTGGGCGAAGCCGGCTATCGGACTTCCTGAACGAAAAAAGAGAATTGTCCCTCGGACAAATAGCGCGACTCAAGCGAGCACTTGGGATTCCCGCCGATTTGCTCGTCGGCTGATTGTTTCCACCCGCCAGTATATGATGTCGCGAGATCCGGGGCGCGTTCTAAGTTCACGCCCATGGCAGCGGCCAGGCAGCAAATGGGAATCCGCGGGGAGCGCGTCGCCGAGAAATGGCTAACCGTCCACGGCTGGCAAATCGCTGAGCGCCGATTCAGGAACGGTCACCGCGACATTGACCTGGTCGCAACCAGACTCGATGGCGACGCCCGAACAGTCGCGTTTGTAGAAGTGAAGACCCGCGCCTCCGCGGATTTCGGCGGTCCCGTCAGCGCCGTGAACTGGCGCAAGCAGCGCGAGCTCAGCCGCTCGGCAAAGGTGTGGATGTCGAGGTTCCAGAAGCCGGGCGACACCTTTCGATTCGACGTGATCGGAGTCATTCTTCGAGCGGACAACGTCCGCGTCCAACACGTCGAGAACGCCTTCCTCGTTCAGAGCAAGAATTGATGCGATTTCTGCTCATGCTGAAGACAAATCGGTTTTGATGCTTGCCCTTGGGACAGTAGTTTCGTATTTTGTTCGGGTGCACTTTACCTGCCTTACCAAGCCATAAACGACTAACGACAGGGTGAATGAGATGGGTGCTTCAACGGTTCAGGACGACAAGAAAAAGGCGTTGAACCTGGCGATTGCTCAGATCGAAAAGACCTGCGGCAAGGGCGCCATAATGAAGATGGGCTCGACCGACGCGCGTGTTCGCGTCGATGCGATCTCGACGGGCGCGATCAACCTCGACGCCGCTATCGGCGTCGGTGGGATTCCGCGCGGCCGCGTTACCGAGATCTTCGGCCCCGAGTCGAGCGGCAAGACCACGCTCTGCCTCCACGTCGTAGCGAACGCCCAGAAGGCGGGCGGAATCGCCGCCTACATCGACGCAGAGCACGCGCTCGACACCGAATACGCGATCAAGCTCGGCGTCGACGTCGAAAACCTTCTCGTCTCGCAGCCCGACACTGGCGAGCAGGCAATGGAGATCTGCGAGATCCTCGTCCGCTCGGGTGCCATCGATGTCGTCGTGATCGACTCTGTTGCCGCGCTCGTGCCCAAGGCCGAGATCGAGGGCGACATGGGTGACTCGCACATGGGTCTCCAGGCGCGTCTCATGAGCCAGGCGCTGCGCAAGCTCACCGGCGCGATCGCCCGGTCGAGAACATCCGTCATCTTCATCAACCAGCTCCGCGAGAAGATCGGCGTCATGTTTGGCAACCCCGAAACGACCACCGGCGGAAGGGCGCTCAAGTTCTACGCATCGGTGCGTCTCGACATCCGCCGCATCGCTCCGGTGAAGGAGAAGGAAGAGGTCATCGGCTCCCACGTTCGCGTGAAGGTGGTGAAGAACAAGGTCGCCCCGCCGTTCAAGCAGGCCGAGTTCGACATCATGTACTCGGAAGGAATCAGCCACGCTTCTCTCGTGCTCGACATCGCCGCCGAATCGGGTATCATCGACAAGTCCGGCGCCTGGTACAGCTACGGCGCGCAGCGAATCGGTCAGGGCCGCGAGAACGCGAAGATGTACCTCAAGGACAATCCCGCGCTCCTCGCCGAAGTCGAGGAAAAAGTGAAGACTGTCCTCGGCATCAAGCCTCCGTTGCCCGCCGAGACCGAGGTAGAGCTGGCGGATTGACGCCGCCGTCGGCGTACAACTACGCGCTGAACCTGCTGTCGGCGCGCCCGTACGCAACGCGCGCGCTGCACAGGAAACTGATCCAGAAGCAGTACTTGGCGGCGGACGCGGATGACGCGATCCGCCGTCTTGTCGATAATGGCCTGCTGAACGACGCGAAATTCGCCGAGCAGTACGCGCGTTCCAAAATCCTGAGCACAGGCGCGTCGAAGCGCCGTCTGCAGCAGGATCTTTTTCGCAAAGGAATCAAGGGCGACGTAGCGACGCATGCGATCGCCGCCGTGCTCGAGCAGGACGAAATCGATCCCGCCATGGTGGTCGAGCGTGTGGCAAGGAAGAAATTGGCGCAGCTCGGTGATCTCGAACCCTTGGTCCTACGCCGCCGCCTCTTCGCGTTTCTCGCCCGGCGCGGCTACGACGTCGATGAGATCAAGGCTGTCGTAGCGCGTCTCGTTCGCTGACAGCCGCTCGGGCCGGCTACCGAGTTCGAAGTTTCATCCGGATTAAACGGATTGGCCGGATTACTCGGATCGCTCCAAGCAGTCTTACAGCTCCATCAGGTAGGCCGTGATCTTTTTGTTTTGTTTGTTTCGGGTTACGGTTCTGATCCGCGACTGTAGCATCCCGAGCGGCTTTTCCCAAAAAAATCCCGGCCCGGCAATAGCAGCTGTAACGCCTCGTTAGGCGATCAGAGTAATCCGGAAAATCCGCCAAATCCGGATGAAACTTGGAACTCGGTAGCCAGCCCGAGCGGCTCTTCACCGCTGAAGCCTCGCTCGAATCGCGTATATTTCCCCCATGAAAGCGTCCGAAGTCCGGCGGAAATTCACGGAATATTTTGAGAAGCAGGGGCACCTCGTGCTTCCCAGCTCGCCGGTGGTGCCGGGTGACGACCCGACGCTGATGTTCACGAACGCCGGAATGGTGCAGTTCAAGAAGGTCTTTCTCGGCGAGGAAAGTCCGCCGGGCGGCAGCCGAAGAGCCACGACGGTGCAGAAGTGCGTGAGAGCAGGAGGTAAGCACAACGACCTCGAGCAGGTCGGCCACACCGCCCGCCATCACACGTTCTTTGAGATGCTCGGCAACTTCAGCTTCGGCGACTACTTCAAGCGCGACGCGATTCGGTTTGCGTGGGAGTTCGTGACTAAAGAGCTGAAGCTTCCGGCCGAGCACATCCGCGTCACAGTGTTCGAGGACGATGACGAAGCGCGCGCACTCTGGCGCGAGATCGCAGGTCTGCCCGACTCCCGAATCTACGGACTCGGTGCGCACGACAACTTCTGGCAGATGGCGGACACCGGCCCCTGCGGCCCGTGTACCGAGATCTTTATCGACCTCGCTCACGTCGCCAGGGATTTCGCGGTGCCAGCGGGCGCGAGCGGCGAGTGGACCGAAATCGACCGCAAGGAATTCTCCAAGGATGCGTTCGTCGAAGGAGCGGAGGCGGGGAGGTTCCTCGAATTCTGGAACCTCGTCTTCATGCAGTTCGATCGGCAGCCCGATGGAACGCTGGTTCCTCTCCCAAAGCCGTCGGTGGACACCGGAGCGGGCCTCGAGCGCATCGCCGCGATCATGCAGGGCGAATCGAACAATTTCCACGCCGATGTATTCCAGGCGTTGATCAAAGCCGTCGAAAAGACGATCAAACAAAAATACGATCGCGGCGAAAAAGGCGCATCGTTCCGCGTCATAGCGGACCACAGTCGCGCAGTCGCGTTTCTGCTCGGGGATGGTGTTTTCCCCTCGAACGAGGGTCGCGGCTACGTTCTCCGAAGAATCCTTCGCCGCGCGGTGCGCCACGCCTGGCTGCTCGGCCGCCGGCAACCTACGCTCGTGGAAGTCGTGCGCGTCGTCATCGACCAGATGGGCGATGTGTATCCTGAGCTAAAGCAACGCTCCAATCACATCATCGATACCACGCGCGCAGAGGAAGAGCGCTTCCTCGCCACGATCGAAGGCGGCATGCGCCGGTTCGACGAGCTCGCGCCCCAGAAAACCATTCACGGATCCACCGCAATTCACGGTGCGATCTCCGGCGAAGATGCGTTCAAACTCTACGACACCTTCGGGTTTCCGATCGATCTCACCGAGCTGATGGCGCGCGAGCGCGCGTATTCCGTGGACATCGCGGGATTCGAGTCCGCGCTCCAGGGGCAGCGCGTACAGTCGCAGGAGGAGCGCAAATCAAAGAAGGTTGGAGTTGGTCAGGACAGTCTTGGCAGCGAAGGTTGGGATACCAAGCTGAGCCCGGGGACTGGAAATCTCGTAGTCCAGGAGTTCGCTCCGACGGTGAATACTGGATCGGTCGAGTCAACAATATTCACCGGCTACGATTCGCTCGACGTCAACACCGAAGTGATCGCCAAGCG
>DASYVU010000194.1:0-64260 GCA_035936715.1 Gemmatimonadaceae bacterium | reverse complement strand
GATCCGAACGTGATCAGGTATACGAGACCGAGAGTGGATGCGTGCGACACGCGGTGAACGTCGAAATGAGAGAGCTCGCCACTCAACACTCCGACGATCAGCAGCATCACGCCGCCGCCGAGCATCTCCATGCCTGTAGTGAGAAGTCCCGAATCCGGCAGGTTCGCATCGCGCGACCAGAACGATCCGATCGCCCAGGAGAGCGAGCCGAGTATCAGCACCAGTGCAGCAAGCGGTCGGACATCGCCATGTCCGCCGACGTTTCCCGGGCCGACGAGGACGATTATTCCGATGAAACCCAGCACCAGCCCGACGAACACGGCACCGCTCGGACGCCTCCGCGGCGGTCTCACCCACTCGATGATCACGAGCCAGAACGGAAGGATCGAGACGAGCAGAGCCGTGAGTCCCGAGGGAACGAACTGCTCGGCCCAGACGACGGCGCCGTTTCCACCGAGCAGAAGAAAGCCGCCGGCGATGATTGCGTTGGGCCAATGCAGCCTGGTCGGCCTGGGCGCGCCGCGGTATCGCGCCCAGATGTACAGAAGGGCACCCGAGACGAGAAAACGCACACCGCCCATGATGAACGGCGGCATCGTCTCGATCGCATATCGGATCGCGAGATACGTCGAGCCCCAGATGATGTAAATCGACGCGAACGCAGCGATTATCTGCGCGCGCGAGGCGCGTTTCTCAGTCACTCGGGGATGAAAATGGGTCGGGTGGCGGCAGGAATGACGGAGAATCTAATCGAACGATTTATTCTGGCGCTCGCGCTTCGTGTGCGACCGCCGCTTCTTTCCCTCGAGGCGTGCCTCCTTGGACGCTTTTGTGGGTCGAGTTGGTCGCCTCTTCTTCGGAATCACCAACGCACGACGAACGAGATCCGCGAGCTTCTCTTCCGCGAGATCGCGGTTCCTGCTCTGGCTCCGCATGTCGCTGGCAACTATCCGTACGCTTCCTTCTGTAGTGAGCCGCGATGCAAGCCGGTCGAGCAAGCGCGCGCGCTGGTCTTCGCTGAGCGCGCGCGAGCCACGAACGTTCCAGAAGATCTCTACACGAGAGGATGTCTTGTTCACGTGCTGCCCGCCGGCGCCGGAAGAGCGTGACACCCGCACGTCGAGCTCACCGCGGGGAATTGAAAGAGCGTCGCTGACCTGAAGAAGATTCTCGGCGGCTACAGGAGCGGAATCGCTCATCAGCGCCAGCGGAACAGCTTGAGCGCAGCGACAAAGGTGACGACGCCCCAGACGAGTATGACCAGTATCTGTGGACTGACCGCGGCGAACGACGCTCCCTCGAGCATGTTGGCGCGCAGCGCATCATTCAGTGCAGTGAGCGGCAGCAGTTTGATGAAAGGCTGCACCGCACTCGGGAAATTCGAGGATGAGAAGAACACTCCGGAGAAGATCCACATCGGCAGCATGATGAAATTCATGATACCTGATACGGCTTCCGTGGTGCGAGCACGCGAGGCGGTGAGAAGCCCCAACCCGCCAAAGGAGACTGCTCCGAGCAGCGCTATCAGAAACAACGTGACGAGCGACCCGCGAAGCGGAACGCCAAACGCCCAGTGTCCGAAGCCAAGTAGAGTCCCGACTTCCAGAATCAGAAAAACCAGTCGCGAGCACAGAAACGAAAGCAGATACTGCACGCGAGACATTGGCGTTGCCATCAAACGCTTGAGCAGCTTCTTGCTACGCGCCGTCACGATGGCGAATCCCAGTCCCCAGATGCTGCTCCCCATGAGATTCATGCCGAGCAAGCCGGGGATGAGGAAGTCGATGTAGCGCGAGCCCGCTTCGGTGACGTAACTGTCGGACACGCGAACCGGATCAACTCGGCCCGCCCCAGACTGTACGGCACGATCAACGAGAACGCGTGCGCTCACCGCGTCGCTTCGCCCCCGATCGTAGACGTAGCGAACGCTGTCCTTCGCGGATCCCGGGACGACAAGGAGCGCAACTTTCCCAGTGCGAAGGGCCAGGGCGGCGGCGCTGTCGTCATAGGTCGTGACCACGACGGTGGAATCCTTCGTGAGAGATTGAACTACCGCGGCACTGCCGGGCGCGCTCGTAACGACGCCGATCTGGACCTTGTCCGGCCCACGCTGTCTGAATGCGATGCCCAATCCCGCCGCGAGCAGGATCGGGAAGACGAAAGTCCAGAAAACAGCCTCCGGCTCGCGAATGAACTCGCGGAACCGGACGAGGGTGAGTTGCACCATCGACCTCTTAATAAAGCTTCGCCGGGGCATAGGCTTTAGCTGCGCTCGCGCCATCTCCTCGGTGATCGGAAACGGGATTCGCTCACTCATCGTGCAACGCCCTGCCCGTGAGTGACACGAACACGTCTTCCAAAGTTGCCGAAGTCTCCCTCGGCTCTGGCGGCGGTAGGTGAGAGATGTCCACGGACTCTATCAGCTCGCGCGGCGTGCCCATCGCTATCACTTTGCCGTGATCCACGATTGCCACGCGATCGCACAGCCGCTCCGCCTCTTCCATGTAGTGCGTCGTGAGAACGATCGTCTTTCCTTCCGCCTGGAATTTTGAGATCAGCTCCCAGAGCTGGCGGCGCGAGACGGGATCGAGTCCCGTCGTCGGCTCGTCGAGAAAGAGCAGCTGCGGGTTACCGACCAGTGCGCAGGCGATGGCGAGGCGTTGCTTCTGCCCCCCCGACAGTCCACCGACGCGCGAATGGCGCTTCTCGCCAAGCTCGACATGATCTATCACTTCGGCGATATCGCGGGCGTCGCGATAGAAGCTCTGAAAGAGCGTGAGCGTCTCGTCGACCGTCAGCTTCTCGGAGAGCTGTGTGTCCTGAAGCTGGATTCCAAGCAGCTCGCGTAAATCCTTCTCGTCAGTCTCCCACCGTCTGCCCAGTACTTCGACATCCCCCGAATCAGCGGCCAGAAGTCCCTCGCATATCTCGATCGTCGTCGTTTTTCCGGCGCCATTGGGACCGAGCAGCCCAAAGCATTCTCCAGCGTCGACCTGGAGGTCCAGGCCGTCGACGGCGACGACGTCGCTGTACGCTTTGCGAAGTCCCTGGACTCGCAACGCGGGAGTGAACAGCTCTGCAGGTGTCATCATCGAGGGACGCGGGGTGTCACGACGAGAGGGCAATAAACCTGTTTCAGACGACCTGAAACTCGTTATAAGCTCTTACCGTAAAATGATATAGCGTTGGCTATGGATCGGGGCACCGTCCGTGCCAATACTGGTTCCAACCAGAGGGAGAGAAACTATGCAGTCCAAAGCAATGTTGGTACTGAGCACTGCTTGTATTCTGGCATCGGCCTCTGTTGTCGATGCACAAATCGTCTACAACTCCACCCAGCTCCCTTCGCGCTTTTCGCTCGGCGGCAGTCTCGCCATTTCACAACCGAAGGGCGAGTTCGCGAACAACGTTCCAAACGGCTACGGATTCGATCTGACGGGAATGTTCCGGCTCGATCCCAAGGGCTATTTCAACATCCGCGCTGATGTTGGCGGCGTCCAGTACGGGCGCGAGCGGCAGCGGATCAACTTCCCCAACACGGGACGCGTGTCACTCGATCTCGAGACCGACAATCGCATCGGATTCGGCGCGATCGGCGCGCAGCTTCAGGTCCCGGACGGATGGTTCCGTCCCTACGCCAACGCGGCGATAGCGACAACCTACTTCTGGACCGAGTCCTCTCTCTCGGGAACCGATAATTCCTACCCCGCCGCTAGTACGACCAACTACGACGATTGGTCGCATGCGTGGGTGTTTGGTGGCGGATTGATGATTCCGTTCGGACAGTCAATGGGAGCGCTCAATCTTGGTGCGAGATACCACTACGGTGCTCACGCCACGTATCTGAGAAAGGGAGACATCACCGACAATCCCGACGGGACCATTACCCTCAACCCGCGCAGCAGCAAAACGGATCTCGTCCTCTGGCAGCTGGGCGTTTCCTTCGTCATTCCTCGCGCGACCAGACAATAGGAATGCTTCCGTTTCTCGGTGTCCTCGTTTTTGCGCAGGCGCACGTCAGCCTGCAAATCGGAAAAGACAACCCGGACAGTGCCGCACGGGCCAAACGCGACTCGATCGGCGTCCGGCGCGAGGCGCGTCGGGATTCGATGATCGAGAGAGCCCGCGTGAAAGACTCGGTGCGGAAGGCGATTCGAATCGCGAGGCGCCCAGCGGTTACTCCAGCCGTTCTTGCATCTGCATTCAAGGATTCGCGCGCCAGAGACCTTCTCCTTCAGGCGCGCCAAGCGAGACTCATCCAGGATTCGACGCTCATGGCTTACGATGCGAGCGCATATGAGCGGGTGTCGGTCGGGATGGGGTTCAAGCGGATCGGTCGCGACCGGCTGCTGATGCGCGCCGAGCGGGCGACGCACGTAATGTGGCAGCGCGACAAAGGCGCGGTGGTGGAGGTCAAAGGGCAGCGCAGCGCATTCCCGATGATCGAGGGAGTGGGAAACGGGGACATCAACCTTTGCTGTGGCGGCGACATTCCGTATTCCCCCGGACGTGAAACGCTGTGGATCGGCTCCGGGCTCGCCAAGGCGGACGTCAGCGAAGATGAGATCATTCATCCGCTCGCTGCTGGCGCGGAGGCGTACTACACCTATGCGTCGGGCGACTCGGTGAGCTTTCAATTGCCGGGCGGTCAGCGCATCGAGCTGCGCGAGCTGCTAATCCGTCCACGTCAGCCGAAATGGAATGTCGCCGTCGGCTCTCTCTGGTTCGACGTATCGACTGCCCATCTCGTGCGCGCCGTTTACCGCATGGCGCAGGAGATGGACATCATGGCCGTCGCCAAGGAAACGAACGAAGACACGAAAGACCCAGAAGACGACATACCGCGCTGGGTGAAACCGATGATCATGCCCATGAAGGCGATGGTAAGCGCGATAACAGTCGAGTACGGGCTGCACGAAGGAAGGTTCTGGCTGCCGCGCGCGCAGACGATCGAAGGCGACGCGCAGGTGAGCTTCCTGCACATCCCGTTCAAGCTCGAGCAGCGATTCGCTTACGCAAGCGTGAACGGGACCGATCCGATGCCCGATCTGACGATCGTGGTCGGCGACACCGCGCGGGACTCCGTCTCCCGTGCGGCGCGAAGGGAGCGGCGCAGCTCCGAGTGCAAGAACGGAACGGAGCGGATTCGCACGCAATACAGATCTAGTGAAACGTTGCGTATTCGCGTGGTGACTCCCTGCGATTCGGTCGCGCTCGCACATTCGCCCGAGCTTCCGAAATCGATCTACGACGACGGCGAAGCAGTGTTCGGATCGGCAGAGCGGGATGCGCTCGTATCAGAGGCGCTTACCCTCGGCGCGCAACCGGAGTTCGCGCCACAGCACGCGGACATTTCCTATGGCTTGCCGTATACCCGCTTCAATCGGATTGAGGGGTTCTCCACAGCGGTCGCCGCGGACCAGGTACTGGGTGGCGGATATTCGGCGCACGCGCTCTTTCGGCTGGGTGCAGCGGATCTCTCTCCCAACGGCGAGCTGTCGCTGGATCGCACCGATGGCCGGCGCACTATTGGTGTCGGCGTTTACCGTCGTCTCGTCGCATCCAACGACTGGGGCGACCCACTCGGCTTTAGCAGCTCTCTGTCCGCTCTGTTCTTCGGGCGCGACGAAGGGTTTTACTACCGGACGTGGGGCGCGGAGCTGAAAGGTCAGAAGGATCATGGGCTCATCAACAATTGGCGGCTTTTCGCCGAGCAGCAGTTCGACGCGACGGTGCAGACGGAATTCTCCATTGCGCACCCTGGCGGCGTGAAAGGCACTCTTATGAACATCGATGCTCTGAATGGGAAGATCGTTGGGCTCGCAGTAGGGCATCACTCCTCGTTCGGGCTCGATCCCCATGGATTCCGTGCGCTGACCGACATCAAGCTCGAAGGCGCTGCGGGGACGTTCGATTATTCGCGTGGATCGGCGCAGACGACTCTGTCGCACGGTTTGGGTCACGCGGTCGATGGAGCTTTGACACTGGGTGGAGGCACCTCAGGCGGACATCTGCCGATACAGAAGCAATTCTTCCTCGGCGGCGTTCAGACGGTGCGCGGTCAGAAAACCGGCGCGGCGATCGGCGATTCGTTCTGGATGACGAGCGCCGAGCTCGGCACGGGGTGGCCGGGTTTCCGCAAGATCGTCTTCGGCGATGTCGGCTGGGCGGGGAGCCGTACAAACTTTTCGCATCCGGGGCGTCCGTTGAGTGGCGCGGGAGTCGGCGCGTCGTTCATGGACGGTCTGATTCGGATCGACGTCGCGAAAGGCATCTATCCCGAAAAAGCGGTGCGCACGAACCTGTACGTCGAAGCGCGATTCTAGTCGGCGCTTACTCCTCGGCCATGAACGGGTACCGATAGTCAGTCGGTGGCGAGAAGGTCTCTTTGATGGTTCGGGGGCTGATCCAACGTACGAGGTTGAGCTTCGAACCGGCCTTATCGTTTGTTCCCGAGCCGCGAGCGCCTCCGAATGGCTGCTGTCCAACGACCGCGCCGGTGGGCTTGTCGTTGATGTAGAAATTTCCGGCCGCGTTGCGCAGAGTCAGCGCTGCCTGCCTGATGGCCTGCCGATCCCTGCTGAACACCGCGCCCGTCAGCGCGTAGGGAGAAGTCTCGTCGACAATACGCAGCGTCTCCGCCCACCTGGAGTCCGGATAGACGTGTACCGTTACCACCGGCCCGAAGATCTCCTCGCAGAGCAGGCGATAACCCGGATCCTTCGTCTCGATCAGTGTGGGCTCGATGAAATAGCCATCCTCGCCACGCGCGACTCCTCCCGAGACGACTGTAGCGTTCTTGTGACCGTGATCGAGGTACTCGCCGATTTTGGTGAACGCTTTCTTGTCTATCACCGCGCCCATGAAATTCCGGAAGTCGGTGACGTCCCCCATTTTTATGTCCTTCATGATGGCGACGGTGCGATCACGCACTTCCGGCCAGATTGATTCCGGGATGTAGACTCTGCTTGCGGCGGAGCACTTCTGTCCCTGATACTCGAATCCTCCCCGGGCGATCGCGACCGAGAGCGCGGCCGGATCGGCTGAAGGATGCGCGACGATGAAGTCCTTGCCGCCGGTTTCGCCAACGATCCGCGGGTACGACTTATAGCGCGACATGCTGGCGCCGATCGTCTTCCACATGCTGTTGAAGACCGCCGTGCTGCCCGTGAAGTGCACGCCGGCGAGATCGCGATTCGAGAGCAGCTTGTCGGAGATCATGCCCGGATCGCCCGGGACGAAGTTGATGACGCCCGGAGGAAGTCCCGCTTCCTCGAGCAGCTTCATGATGTAGTACGCGCTCAGCATCGCGCTCGAGGCCGGCTTCCAGACAACCGTATTTCCCATCAGCGCCGGTGCGGTCGGAAGATTTCCCGCGATCGACGTAAAGTTGAACGGGGTCACCGCATAGACGAATCCTTCGAGCGGACGGTAGTCGAGCTGATTCCACATCGTGCGGTCGCTGAGTGGCTGCTCGTCGTAGAGGCTCTGCGCGTAGTGCGGATTGAATCTCCAGAAGTCGATCAGCTCGCACGCGGCATCGATCTCCGCCTGGAAGGCCGTCTTCGACTGACCAAGCATCGTTGCCGCGTTGAGCGTGGCTCTCCAGGTCGTCGCCAGCAGCTCTGCCGCTTTCAAGAAGACAGCGGCACGATCTTCCCACGCCCAATTCGCCCAATCCTTTGCTGCGTGTTGTGCAGCCTTCACCGCCTGGTCCACGTGCTCGGGGCTGGCGCGATGCCAACTGGCCAGAACGTGCCGGTGATTATGCGGCATCACTGATTCGGCGAGCGCGCCGGTGTGTACCTCGTTTCCGCCGATGATGAGAGGGATGTCTACTCGCTCATTCGACATCGTCTGGAGGCGGGCCTTGAGCTCAGCGCGCTCCGGTGATCCCGGTGCATAGGTTTTTATCGGCTCGTTGACGGGCGGCGGGACTCGCCGATTTCCGTTGAACCCCGTGAGTGCACGCGCCGCGATCTCGGGCGAAACACTCTCAGCGCCAAGTTTGTCGTCATTGCTGGAAGTGCCGGACGAGCTAGGTGCGCCGGAAGTTGTGCGCGCGGGACGGACTGCGGAGGCGGACATTCCTGAATTCCTCGAGATGGCGGGCGGAACAACTATTCGAAAGATACGGCGTGCTGCCTCAAAACCCACCCCTGCGGGCGTGCGCGCACTCTCAGACGCCTTCGCGGCGAGGCCGCTAGCCTTCTCCCCTCTCGTGCGGCCGAGTAATGTGGGCGAATGAGATATGGATTAAGGTGCGCGGTGGCGCGTTACTCTCGGGTGGCGTTGTCCTGCCCGGCCGTGCTGCTCGTGACCGCGTGTCTGGCCGAGCCCGTCGATTGGGGTGATATCTCCTACCGCGGATCGCAGTTGGGCGATCCCGACACGCGAAGCGTGGTCCTGAGCGCCAATCTCCCCTCCGTCAGCGGAGGCGTCGCTCAATGTCTCAGCTCGATTCGCACTGCGAACGTTGGCTCGGATCTCTTTCGGGTGTGGTGGACGGCGCGGAGCGACAGCAGCGTCGTGCTGTCGATACAGCACTCCCCTGATCGTGGCGCGAGCTGGGAGCTTCCCGTCGTCGTGGAAACTCGTGACCGTGGCCGCCGGGGATGTGACCGACCCGCGTCGGGAATCTTCTACGATCCCGCGCGCGGTTACCTGCACCTCGTCTATTTCATCGAGGCGAAAGACGGCGCGGGTGTTTTCTTCGCGCACTCGATGGACAAGGGCGGAATGTTTCACTCACCCGTCCCGGTGGTCTATGGCAACGCGCCTGTGGCAGCGAGCGTTGCGGCGAATGGCGACAGCGTCGTCGTCGTCTTTGAAGATCCTAATGCGATGACGCCCAGGATCGGCATAGTGCTGTCGCATTCCACGGGGCACATCTTCGAGGCGCGGGACGAAGCAACTCCAGACGACGTGCCAGCCGTCGGACCATGGGTCACTCTCGATCATCGTAAGATCACTGTCTGGTGGAAGCCCGGCGAGAACGCTGCTGGAAAATCCGGGGACCGGATCGGGTATCGTGTCGGGGTCTGGCGGTGATGTAGATCGGCCGCCAGAGGATGCGAAAGAACCGCTATTGCTTCAGGGAAGCCTGTGCCTTGTTCTCCGTATCCAGCCGGTCCCTGATCTCTGGGGGAAGAATTGCCCACTGTTCCTGCCGCAGGAGTTTTTCCGCTCCGGCCACGGCGCGCGTCGTATTGCCCGATGCTTCCTCCAGCATTATCGCAACGCTGCCGGCCATCTGGGTTGCGTCGCCCGCCTCCTGAGATTTCGCCAGGAGCATCCTGATGTTCCTGTAGATGCGGGTGTTATTCGCCTGAAGCGTGTCGGCCAGATCGGTGAGTCCCACGATCTGAACAGCAGTCAGATGCAGGGTGTCCTTGAGCGCGAGAATATCCGATACCGGATTCGGAACGGTCGCGTCGAACCTGAGAGCCTGCTCCGGCCGAGGCGGAGCCGCCACCTCTGAGCCCGAAATCTCCACTACCGAAAGCGCCAGCGGCGCGCCGCCGAACTGAACATCGACGGTCATTTCTTCGGGACCGGCCGTTCGCCGGGTGATCTTCCGCTGCACCGGACTAAAACCCATCCGCTTCACCAGCAGAGTGTATTCTGGCGCGGTCTCCGGGAAATAGATCTTGTAGCGACCCTCGACATCAGTCACGCACGAGCGTGTCACGCCGGTGCGCCGAGATGTCGCACCGACCTGTGCGTCCGTCACGGGTCTACCGGTCAGATCCGTAACGCGTCCCGTGAGGATGTCGCTCACGGGGTTGGCCTGTGCCTGAAGGGCTGCCGGTATCAGGCAGAGCAGAGAGAGGTGAACGGTTAGATCTCGCATGGTCCAGCGAAAGATACGTTTCTATTATCAGACTCTGTGCGCGCAGTCGCAACACCCACAGGGATTTTGCTCCGTACGTTCGACCCACGGTAGAGTAATTGCAAAGGCCAGCGACATGCCTCGCTACCTCGGCGCGCACACAATCGACAACGGCGGCATCCACATGGCTGTCCTTCGCGCCGGGAAAGCAGGAATGACCGCGCTCCAGGTTTTCACCGCCATCCCGCGCTTCTACGGCGACAAGTCAACAATCAAGCCGGAGCGTGTCGCCCGCTTCAAGGCGGCGCTGGCGAAAACCAAGATCAAGCCGGCGAATGTTGTCGTCCACGCGGCCTACGTCCTGAGCGTCGCGACGCCCGACGACGGAAAATGGGCGAGGGCTAGCGCGGGACTCACCAAGGAGCTGGAGAGGTCGAGCGCCCTCGGCGTCGGCTCAGTCTGCTTTCATCCCGGTTCAGCCGGCGCGAGCGACCGCGCGGATTCGGCCAAGCGGATCGCGAAGGCGATTGTCGTTGCTCTCGAGACGATTGATTCGGAGACGCGACTGCTGGTGGAGAATACCGCGGGAGCCGGAAAGACGATGGGAAAGACAGCGCAGGAAGTCGGAGAGATTCTCTCCCACGTTCCCAAGTCTCTCCGGGGGAGAACAGGCTACGGACTGGACACCTGCCACCTGTTCTCCTCGGGCTACGACATCACCGAGTCGAAGCAGGCGTTCACCGCGACACTCAAGGAGTTCGAAGAAACCACAGGTGAGCCACCTTCTTTTTTTCATTTGAACGACAGCGAGGGCGAGCTCGGGTCCAACAGGGATCGGCACGTTCTCATAGGGGACGGACGCATTGGCAAGCAGCCGTTCGAGTGGCTCATGAAGGACCCGCGCAGCAGCGGAATTCCTCTCATTCTGGAGACGCCCCAGCAGAACTACGACATAGCCGACGACGACGATTCGCCCGACCCGTACGACGTAAAAATGGTGAATCTGCTGGAGGAATTGACGGGGGAATGAGGAGGAGCCCCGGTGGTCGTGGGCGCAGAATCCTGCTTTTCCCCTCTGGAATTCCGTGTTTCTCATAGGGAAAGTCTTTCGATTCCCTATTGCTTTCGCCTTACGGCGCTATAGTTTGCTCCCCTGACGGACGGCGCTTCACTCTCTGTAGCAACTCGCATCCGATCACCAAACCAGGAGACAAGATGGCAGCAAAAAAGAAGAGCAAAGGAAGGAAGAAGTCCTCGTCCCGGAAGTCTTCGGCCAGAAAGTCATCTAGAAAAGCGGCAAAGAAAGGCGGTCGGAAGAGCAGCCGCCGGAAATCCTCGGGCAAGAAGCGCACGCCGAACGCGGCATTCATGAAGCCGATGCAACCGAGCAGCGATCTCGCCTCGGTAGTGGGCAGCTCACCGATGCCACGCACGGAAGTCACCAAGAAACTCTGGCAGTACATCAAGCGGAAAGGTCTCCAGGATTCGAAGAACCGCCGCATGATCAACGCCGACGAGAACCTCCGTCCGATCTTCGGCCGCGGCCAGGTCTCCATGTTCGAGATGACCCGACTCGTCAACAAACACCTCAGAAACCCCTAAGCTCCTTTGGCAACTCCGTCAAATGCGGGGCGCGCTCAAAAGGTGCGCCCCGTTTCGCAGCAGTCCCGCGCCAAAAACCTCTGGGAGAATTTCAAGTCGATCGTCGGCGCGCTGGCGATCTTTCTCCTCCTGCGGGCATTCCTCGTCGAGGCTTACCGCATCCCGTCGGGCAGCATGATCCCGACGCTCCTCGTGGGCGACTGGCTTTTCGTGAACAAGGCGATCTTCGGAGCTCATGTGCCATTCACGCATACGAGCCTTCCGGCGTACCGAGAGCCGCGTCGCGGTGACGTCGTGGTATTCGTCTCGCCATACCAGGCAGACGAGGATTCCGCGGGGCGAGATCCGACGCCGACGCTGGTGAAGCGGCTGGTCGGAACTCCGGGCGACACGCTTTTCATGCGGAACGGAGTTCTGTATGTAAACGGAATCGCTCAGCGTCAGGGATACGGCATCGCTACACAGATCGATCCGGCGATGGCGAGCTCTGTCGATCCATTGTTCAACTGGCAGAAGAAGGTCGGTCTCAAGTCATCACGATTTGGAGCGGCGCCCGCGCAGCCGAGCCACGACAACTGGGGTCCGCTCGTCGTGCTGGCTCACAGGCTTTTCATGATGGGCGACAGCCGGTACAACTCCAAGGACAGCCGCTACTGGGGATTCGTGCCGAGGGAAAACGTTCGCGGCAAGCCGCTCTTCGTGTACTACTCGTACAACGCGGACGACAGCGATCGCCCCGCGCCGATGCTCACCGACATCAGGTGGAGCAGGATCGGACACTGGATAAAGTAGTTACGCATCCCGGGGGAACGGCGTCGAATCGAGAGGAAGAGCTTTTTCCTCCCATGATTCAGCAGGACAATCTATGGACGACATCTACTCGGGAGTTACATTGGAGGCCGTGACGAAGCCCCATCCCGTCGAGAAGCGCCGCCGGCTGTTCAAGTCGAGCGAATGGGATTTCGAAGAGCCGGCAGCATTCACCAGGATCGCGCGATCACCGGTAGAGCTTGCGGTGATCACGGGCGTGGTCATCCGTCTCTTCCGCGCCGTCGTCCTCACCCACGGCACGGCGACCAGCTCCTACCTCGTCGCGTCGCTCGTACTGGGGACGCTATTCCTGCTCGGAATGGCGACGCTGCACCTGGGGAGATTTCCGGTGCGAGAGTGGCCGTGGCGCGCGCCGCTGTTCGCCGTGTTCGAGACGGCGGGCGAGATGCTGGTGAGCCTGGCGCTCATCGCGCTGCACCGCGAGCCCTGGGGCACGGCACGCGCGGAGTTCGTGGACTGGCAGGCGATGGCCACCGGCGTGGTATTCTGGCGCGTGCTCGGCATAACGGTGTGGGCGTTACTGCTCGGCCTCACGGTGTCGTTCATCCGCGGGCGCGTGCTCAAGGAGACGGGGAGAGAGGTAGAGCCCCAGACGCTTCCCGATGGCCAGCCCTTCATCGAGCGAAGGCAGCGGAACGAGCTATAGGCTCCAGGCTTCTTGCTCGCGGCTGAAGTTCGACTGCAGCGGAACTGGTGCGAGTCGTCAGTGGCGTAGCTGCCAGTGATCAGTTCACGACGCCCAGACTTTCCCTGAGTAGTCCTACGGTACCGGCCTTTGCCTGTACCCTGAAGAGCGCTAGTAAAGTCCGGGCGTAGTGAACTGACAACTAGCAACTGTGCTACTGACGTCTCGCACCCGTTCAGTTGTAGTTAAAGTCTCGCCTACGCAGCAGCAGTCTTTTCGCAGTACTTGTCGAACGCGCCCATCAGATCCTGCGCGATGTCATCTGAGGTGCGGCCTTCGATCTGATGACGCTCCAGTATGAAGACGAGCTTCCCATCCTTGAGCAGACCAATCTGCGGTGAGCTCGGCGCGTAGCCCGTGAAGTAGCTGCGCGCTCTCTGCACGGCGTCGACGTCCTGTCCGGCGAACACGGTGGTCAGCGTGTCGGGCCTGGTGTCGTGCTGGATCGCCTTCGCTACAGCGGGTCTCGCATTCCTCGCGGCACAGCCGCAGACGGAATTGACAACCACGAGCGTGGTGCCTTGCGCACCCTTGAGCTTGGCATCGACTTCCTGAGCGGTGCGCATTTCTTCGACGCCGAGCTGAGTGAGCTCCTGGCGCATCGGGGTCACGAATCTTTCATCGTACATCGTCTATAGCCTCGGTTTTGGCGAATGACCTGGTTGGTACCTGAATAATAACTGCTTCGGCGTCTGGATTGACTCGCTATCTGATACCCACACTCTGAGCTTCAGCTTACAAGCTGACAGTTCCCCTGCTTCAGCTTTGTGGATGCCAGTCGAAGCGTCCCGATCGATACACCGAAGGCTCTATCGCGCATAGGACACCCACCGCGCTATTTCCCTCATGGATGGCCTCTTCCCGTACATGAGTAACCCGACGCGGTAGATCCGCGATGCAAGCCACAGCGCGACAATGCATCCGATCGCGAGAAATCCGAGACTCGCCGCCAGCTCTAGTGGGGGAATTCCTATTACCGCCATTCGTATCGGCATGATGATCGGCGACGAGAAGGGCACGAGCGACAACACTCTCGCGGTCGTTCCCGTCGGATTGAGCAGCACCGGCTGGATGAACACGGCTGTGCTGATGATCATGATCATCAACGGGCTCGCCGCCTGCCTCGCCTCGGACTCGCTGTTCACCGACGAACCAACCGCGGCGAAAAGCGACGAGTAGAAGATGAACCCGAACAGGAAAAACAGCAGGAAGATTATTCCCGCACCCAGCGAGATGTCCGGCAACGTGAAGCTCATCGTCGGCGCTCCAAGCTTCGCCATGATCGGCGCTCTCAGCTTGAGCAGCACGTAAGTCGTCACGATCCAGATTATCTGCTGAGTGAGCCCAACCGCGCCCACACCGAGAACCTTTCCGGCAAGCAGCGTGTCAGTCGGAACGCTCGACATCACGACCTCGGCCACCCGCGTCGTCTTCTCCTCGAGCACACCGCTCAAGATCGTCTGACCGTAGATCACGATGGAAGCATAGAGCAGAAATCCGATCGCGAAGCCGAACATCACGCTCGCTAACCCCGAGCCCGCTCGTCCCTTCTCCGTGATTCGCTCGGTGCTGAAGTCCAGCGGGATGAAGGTGATTTCCTTCATTCGCGAATTGTCGAGCCCGACCTTCTCCAGACGTGATGCAAGTATAGTCTCGCGGATCGCGCCCTTGATCTGGGCCATGTCCGCGATCGACGTCGCGTTGCGACCGGCATACCGCGCTGACTCGCCTGCGAGCGTCTGCTGGTCGACGACGACGTAGCCTGTCTTCTCCTTCTGCATCACCTCGCGGGTTGCCGTGCTCTCCGCCCGGCTCAGCATGCTCGGCGCGACGACTCTGACCTCGGGCACCCGTCCCGGAATTGTGCTGTCACCGGCAATGTTGACGGCGAGCCGATGGCCGAATCCGCTCGCGGTGGCGTCGAGAATCGTGGTGTTGTAGATGTCGCTCGTCGCCTTGCTACGTGACGATAGCCACGCCGGAACGATAATGATCGCGCTGAAGAAAATCGGCCCGAACAAGGTCGCGATCACGAACCATTTGGAGCGGACACGCTCCACGTATTCGCGCTTGATAATTGCCCAGAGTTTAGCCATGTCCCGTCATTCCCTCTTCAATTCCGGTGGCGCCAACCTTCTTCAGGAAGATCTCATGGAGTGAAGGCTGGATCATCTCGAATCGCTGGACTGATGCACCGGACTCCACAATGCGCCGCAGCAGCACCTGGGGATCGCCACCCGGAACCAGCTCGATCTCAAAGAAGCGATTCGAGTCGTCGGCGCGCTTCACCAGAGAGTGATCGCGCAGGATCGAAGCGATCCCGTGCATTCCATCGCCCTCGAGAGCGAGAGCGATGTTCCGCTGCCCGTGCTCCTCCTTCACGCCGGTCACAGTCCCATCGAGCACCTTCTCGCCGCGAGCTATGATGCACACCGAATCGCAGAGGCGCTCCGCGTTGTCCATCAGGTGAGTGCTGAAGATCACGGTCTTTCCGCGCTTTTTCAGCTCGACGACCGTGTCCTTGAGTGCCTGCGCGTTGATCGGGTCGAGTCCGCTGAACGGCTCGTCGAGAATGACGAGATCAGGGTCGTGCAGCAGTGTTCCGATGAACTGAACCTTCTGCTGCATTCCGCGCGACAGCTCGTCGACCTTGGACAGACCCCAGTCCTTCTCGGGCGTCTTGAGCGACAGGCGCTCGAGCCAGTCGTCGATGCGCTTCTCCGCTTCGCTTCCCTTCACGCCCTTGAGCTCGGCGAGGAATTTGAGGACGCGCTTCACCTGCATCTTTCGATACAGTCCCCTCTCCTCGGGGAGGTATCCCAATCTCTCGGTGATCTTCGGATCGCTGGACGGACGCCCAAAGATGTGAATCGTGCCCGAATCAGGCGCGATGATGTTGAGGATCATCCGGATCGTCGTCGTCTTGCCGGCGCCGTTGGGGCCGAGTAATCCGTATACGCTTCCGGACGGAACGCGAAGCGTCAGGTCACGCACCGCTGTATGTTCGGCGTACCGCTTGGTGACGTTGACTATGTCGATTGCGTATTCGGTCATGTACTTTCGCGGGTAGGAGTGGCGCGGAAACAAAATATACGTGGAAAGGGAATGTCCGTTTCAGAGACATTGATCATCGCGATTTTGTTTCTTGCCGCCGCCGCGCTGTATGCGTCGGTGGGGCACGCGGGCGCGTCGGCGTATCTCGCGGTAATGGGATTGTTCAATTTCACGCCAGGCGTGATGAAACCGACCGCGCTTGCGCTCAACATCCTGGTGGCGGCGGTGGCGACGGTGAAGTTCTATCGTGCCGGACTGTTCTCGTGGTCTCTGTTCTGGCCATTCGCCGTGGCGTCGATTCCGGCGGCGTTCATTGGAGGTGCGATGATGCTTCCAGCTCGCTGGTATCAAGTCGTCGTCGGGGTGGTTCTCCTCTATGCCGCAGTGTGGATGTTCCGTTCGGCGCTCAGACCCATCGCAAGGGAAACGCATCCGCCTCCACTCTGGGCCGCAATCGTAACCGGGCTGGCGATCGGTTTCCTGTCGGGACTCACGGGAGTCGGCGGCGGAATATTTCTGAGTCCGCTCCTTCTCTACATGGGATGGGCAGAGACGCGTGCGACGTCCGGAGTTGCCGCGCCCTTCATCCTCCTCAACTCGATCGCTGGCCTGCTCGGCCACTTCTCGAGTGTATCACAGCTTCCGGCGAACATTCCGATCTGGGGCGCAGCGGCAGTGCTGGGCGGATGGTTTGGAGCGAGCTATGGAAGCAAGCGCGCGCCTGCGCCGGTGTTGAGACAACTCTTGTCTCTGGTGCTGATCGTGGCCGGAGTAAAGTTGATCTTGTAATGAGCGGGCTCGTTTGATATTTCGGTGTAATGCCAGAATCCACTGTCGTCATTGTCGGCGGAGGAGCATCGGGTCTTTCCGCAGCGGGCGCGCTGCAGCGGCGCGGAATCACGGCGGTTGTTCTAGAGGAGGATGAAGTGCTGGGGGGCACCTGGGCCCGGCGATACGATCGGCTCCACCTCCATACGGTGCGTGGGTTCTCGGGGCTTGCTCACTACCCCATTCCTCGCCGTTATCCCAAATACCTCTCGCGCGAAGAGTTCGTCGCGTATCTGAGTGAATACGCCCGGCATTTCGATTTGCGCGTCGTGACCGGTTGCCCAGTGCAGAACGTCCGGATCGAGTCAGACAGGCCGTCATCGTGGGTGGCCGCAACACCTCGTGGCGACTGGCACTCTCGTGTCATCGTCATCGCGACTGGACAGTATCGCATTCCGATAATGCCGAACTGGGACGGACGCGAGAAATATCGCGGTAGTCTCGTCCATTCCTCGAGTCACACGAGCGCGTTTCCGTACGCTGGCAAACGAGTGCTCGTCGTCGGCGCCGGCAACAGCGGCACTGAGATCGCCACCGATCTCGCTGAGCATGGGGCTCCGCATGTGGCTCTCAGCATCCGGACGCCGCCTCCGATCGTTCCGCGCGATCCGTTCGGCATGCCGGTCCAGCGGACTGGAATTCTGCTGAGCTTCCTGCCGCCTGCGATCGCAGATCGGCTCGCGCGACTGACCGCGCGTATCGTGCTCGGGGATCTCACTCGTCACGGTCTCCCGACACCGGAGTGGATGCCGTACTCGGCCCGACGGATTCCCGTCATTGATGTAGGCTTCGTCAATGCCATGAAGCAGCGCCTGGTGCAAATTCGACCGGCGCTCAGCAGGCTGACTGCCACTGACGCCGTCTTCGAAGACGGCAGCGCGGAGCCATTCGATGCCATCATCGCGGCGACAGGATTCAGCACGGGATTGAGCGAGCTCCTCGAAACGAAAGACGTGCTGAACGACTCTGACGAGCCGATTGAGCTATCGGGACAACCGACGGCTTGTCCCGGCATCTTTTTTATGGGTTACACGCACAGCCTCCGCGGGCACCTATTCGAGGCAAACCTCGCCTCGCGCCGGCTCGCCGGAAATGTGGAACGGTACCTCCAGCGGACGATGTGAACTATGAAACCCCCTCCCCTATTCGTCCGATAGTGATATGACTGCGGAAGAAATGCTTGATCCCGTTGCAGCCTTCATCGAGGCCGCGTGTGTACCGCTCGATTCGGGGCACGCTTCCGGCACGCTCGACCGGGCGCGGTCGATCCTGGCAGAGCATCCTGAAGTCGCGAGCAGCAACATCCACACGGCCGCCATACTCGGTGACGACGAAAGCGTTCGGCGGCTTCTCGAGCGTGATCGAGCTGCCGCGACAGCGAAGGGTGGTCCGCGCGAGTGGGATGTGCTCACGCACCTCTGCTTTTCGAGATACCTGTGTCTCGATCGTGCGCGGTCCGACAGCTTTGTACGAACCGCGACTGTGTTGCTCGATGCCGGCGCGAACGCGAATACCGGCTGGTTCGAGATGAACCATCAGCCCAAACCGGAGTGGGAGAGCGCGATCTACGGGGCCGCCGGCGTCGCGCACCACGCCGGGCTCACTCGCCTGCTGCTGGAGCGCGGCGCGGATCCAAACGATGAGGAAACCCCGTACCACGCGCCGGAAACCCACGACAGCGCCGCCTTGAAAGTCCTTGTAGAGAGTGGGAAGCTCACCGAGGACAGCCTAACGATGATCCTGTTGCGCAAAACAGACTGGCACGACTACGACGGAATCAAATGGCTCCTCGAGCACGGCGTCGATCCGAATCGAATGAGCCGGTGGGGCAAGACCGCGCTCCATAACGCGGTGCTGAGCGACAACGATCTCGAGATTATCGAGGTGTTGATGGACCATGGAGCCGACCCGACCATACTCGCAATCCACCCTGGCCGGGGTAGTACCGGATCCGAGAGAAAATCCGCGATCGCGATAGCCGCGCGACGAGGACGATCCGATGTGCTGGAGCTGTTCGAGAAGCGAGGAATTCCGATTGTTCTCGAGGGGCTCGAACGACTGATCGCCGCTTGCGCCAGGAACGATGCTACGGCTGTCCGTTCAATCGTAGGTCACGACCCTCGACTCGTGAGCGAGCTCGTGGCGGAGGGAGGCCGGCTGCTCGCTGCGTTCTCAGGCGTTGAGAATACCAACGGCGTCCGCCAGCTCCTCGACCTCGGCGTTAATGTCGGGGCGCTCTTCAAGGAGGGCGACGGTTATTTCGACGTGGCGCCGAACAGCATGGCGATTCATGTCGCCGCCTGGCGAGCGAACCATGGAACAGTCAAGCTGCTGATCGAGCGCGGCTCGCCGATCGACGTCTCTGACGGGAAAGGACGCACACCATTGGCGCTCGCAGTGAAGGCTTGCGTCGATTCGTACTGGACGGAGAGACGGACGCCCGAATCGGTCGAAGCGCTGCTCCGCGCCGGAGCGCGAGTGAGCGGGGTCAGGTTTCCATCCGGATACGCGGAAGTTGACGAGCTACTCAGATCGTATCAGAGCTGACCTGGCGCTCACTCTGGAGCCGTGCGAGTCGGCGAGCGTTTAGGCGAATCACTTACGCTGCTCGAAGTCCCATACCAATTCCGCTTGAGCGAAACGAGGTCGAGCGGATTCACGGTGATCGTGCCGTAACGCGCCGCCCAATGGAGATGCGGGCCCGTCACGCGACCGGTCGCGCCGACTAAGCCGATGACCTGCCCGCGAGTCACGGTGTCCCCCGCTGACACGAGTTGCTTGCTGAGGTGGAAATACGCGGTGACCAGGCCGCCGCCGTGATCTATGTAGACGACATTGCCGGCGAGAAAGAAGTTGTCGACCAGCGCGACGACGCCGCGATTGGCGGCGCGCACGGGCTCGCCTACCGCACCGCGGAAATCAACACCCAGGTGGCGACTTGTCATCCTTCCGTTGAACAAACGGCCGGATCCAAATTCACTCGTGATTGCTGACGTCCGCGGACGAAGGAACGACGCGGTCCACATCAGCGGCGAGTCGTGCGCGTGCTTTCCGACCTCGCGGGCGCGCGCGTTTTCGCGCTCGACCCTCGCCGCGGTGGCGGGATCGAGCGGACGCGTGAAGCTGCTGTCCACCGCGAGTGGCTGCGCTACCGGCGGGGGAAGCTTGGGCAAGGTCAGCCGCGCCCGCACCGATTCGATTTTCCCTGACGCGTGACGGACTTCAGCATCGGCCAACAGAGTGCCAGTGGCGTCGACTGGAACCGCACCGATCGCGTGCCACGTTCCCGGCGCTGACGGAAGGAAGTGAAGGGGCTCACCCGCCATAGACCCGTGAATCGACACGATCGCGTCTGCCCGTGAAGCGGGGGCCGCGAGCGTCAGCCGCACGATCGCGCCAGGGTCCGGACGCGCCGGCGCAATTGAAAGTCGCGTCGTCTGAGCGCCGAGTGTCCCGGCAACGAGAGCGCCGAGGGCAACCGTTGTCCGACCAATCATCACGAGGTGCCCCATGTATCGAGAGTGTGGGACAGAAGCTAACGTATGATCTACACCTGAACGCCTTCACGGATTCGCCGCTCGACGCCTCGGTGAAAACCCTATGTTCAAAATGCGTTGTTTAAGAGCTTGAACGCCCTCGGAGAATCCATGGTCCGCACTACCGCTGCACTCGTCCTCGCCGTCGCAGTTGCGGAATCGCTGAGCGCGCAGGCTCCCAGAGTATCGGCACCGATCACCGGCATCAGCTACGAAATCACTGCGGACTCCGCCGCAGTGGGCCGCCGCCAGTTGGGCGTCGCGATGTCGTTTCGCGTGGCAAGCAATGCTCCTGTGATCCTCTCGCTTCCTGTCTGGTCTCCGGGGCACTACACGCTGCTCTGGTTCGCCCGCCGCGTCTCGAATTTTTCGGCTCAGGCCGGCGCGGCGCCGCTCGATTGGCGCAAGCTCGATTTCCAGACGTGGGAGATCAAGCCGCGCGCGGCCGGAACGGTTCGTGTGTCGTTCCAATATCTGGCGGATGCGGTCGATCGCGCCGTCGCGTGGACAGCGCCCAATTTCGCTTTCTTCAACGGCACGAATGTCTTCATGTATCCCGTTGGACGCGGGTTCGATTGGCCGGCGCGCGTAACCGTGCGAACCGAGCCGACGTGGCGTGTGACGAGCGGAATGGATCCTACCCCCGGCGTTAACAATTTCACAGCCGGGAATTATCACGACCTCACCGACATGCCCTTCTACGTCGGGCGATTTGCCATCGATTCGACCCGGATAGCGAACCGCTGGGTCCGTCTCGCCTGGTATCCTGCCGCCAGTCTCACACCCAAGCGCCGCGATCGTGCATTCGGGTGGCTGCAGAAGCTCGTTCCGGCCCACGTCGCCGTCTTCGGCGACGCTCCCTTTCGCAACTACACGATCTTCCAGCGCTCTGACACGCTCGTGAATGGGGGCGGCCTCGAACATCAGAGCTCGCAGGTAGACGAAGTGCTCTCCTCCCAGCTCGACGGCAACGCGTCCAGCCTCTACTCACATGAGTTCTTCCACGCCTGGAACGTGAAGCGCCTCCGCCCCGCCGATCTTGTTCCGTATCGCTACGACGATGCGCAGCCAACCACGTGGCTCTGGGTTAGCGAAGGCGTCACCGATTACTACGGGGCGCTGGCGCTGGTACGCGGCGGCGTCGAGGACAGCACCGGTTTCTTCAATTTCATCGCGAATGAGATTTCTTCCGTCGCCAGCGCCCCTCCAACCTCGGTCAGCGATGCATCACTCAACTCATGGATCAATCCCACCGACGGCAGCAGTGGGCTCTACTACCCGAAGGGCGGCCTTACCGGCTTTCTGCTCGATGTGCTGATACGCGACGCGAGCGACAATCGCAGCACTCTGGACGACGTGATGCGGCGCTTGTACTACGCGACCTACAAACGGGGGAAAGGATTCACCGGCGCCGATTGGTGGGGAGAAGTCAGCTATGCCGCCCGGGGGAAATCATTCGCCGATTTCACGCGCCGGTACGTCGACGGTCGCGAGCCACTGCCGGTAGAATCAGTGCTGTCGCTCGCGGGGCTTCGGTTCGAGAGTGACACGATCCGTGAGCCGAGGTTGGGGATCGGAACCGCCTCGGACAGCACTGGCGTACGGGTAACTCAGCTCGGATCGACAGGCGCCGCCGCGGCGGCCGGCGCCCGCGTGGGAGATCAGATTGTTTCGATTGGCGACGTGATGATCACAAACGACGACTCGTTCGAGAAATTCCGAACGCGTTACAACGGGACGATTCTGACGACCCTCCCACTCGTGGTTCGACGTGGCTCCGAGTCGCTCACGCTCGAGTTGCCGGTAAGACTCAGCGTGAGGGTGCGCACGCGGGTTGTCCCTCTACCCAACGCGTCAGCGAAAGCGTCAAGGATACGCCACGGCATTCTGACCGGCTCCCCGCCGAGCGCGACTCCCGCGCGGTAGAAGCGCCACCGGGAACCACCAGTTGGCGCGGCCGAGCAGTCCCATCAGGATTGGAACGAGGACGACGCGAATCAGCGTCGCGTCCAGCGCCACAGCGAAGGCGAGCCCCAGTCCGAACTCGCGGGTGGCGGTCAGTCGCGTGAATCCGAACGAGCCGAACAGAACCACCATGATGAGTGCCGCACTCGTGATGAGTCCGCCGGTTCGGGAAAGGCCGCTCACAACCGACTTCCTGTTGTCTCCCGTGCGCTGATACTCCTCTCGGATGCGACTAAGCAGAAACACCTCGTAATCCATCGACAATCCGAAGAGGATGGTGAACAACATCAGAACTATGAATGAGTTGAGTCCGCCCGGAGGCACGAGACCGATCAAACCGGCACCAACGCCTTCCTGAAACACGTACACCAGAAAACCGTAGGCCGCGAGCACTGAGATCAGATTCATCGTGATCGCCTTGATCGGAACCACAATGGACCGGAAGGCGAAAACCAGACCGATGAAGGTGATCGCAAGCACGACTGGGATCACTCGCTTCAGACTTCCGAAAAGCTCGGCGTCGAAGTCCAGTATGCTGGCGCTGAACCCGCCAACCTGAATCGCGAGGCCGGCATCACTTGCGGCCCTCCACGGCTCGGCGCGAAGCTCTCGCACCAGCATCATCACCTCTTCGGATTCCGGCGCTGACCGCGGAACGACAAAGACGAGCGCTGATCGCCCGTCCCGACTGGGATACCCACCAACTATCTGCACGCGTGGATCGGACGCAAGACGCGAGGAGATAGCTGCTATGGCCGTCTCGCGCTCACGGGTCGAGACATTTCCATTCTCGCGACCTTTCACCAGTATCGCGATCGGACCCATCCAACCGGCGGCAAAGTTGCGAGCGAGGATATCGTAGCCCCGGCGAGCCTCCATCGCGGGAGAAAGATCGTCCGCCCCCATGTTCCAGGCCTTGAGCCGCAGCGTCGGTACGATCAACACCGCGAGCACGATCACAGCGGGAACGAGATATCGCCACGGCCTGGTCATCGTCTCACGCGCCCATCGAGCCCACAACCCGCCATTGCCATGCGGCCGCCGCGACAACTTGCGAGGCCAGTTCAGCTTTTCTCCGATGAGCAGCAGCAACGACGGGAGCAGAGTCAGCGTCATCAACACCGATGTGACGACAACAGCCACGCCGCCGAGTGCGAGTGTGTGCAGAAAGCGAATGTGGACCAGGAAGAGAGCCAGAAATCCGGTGCACACCGCGAGGCCCGACACCAGCACAACATGCCCCGCCTGGTTGGCGGCAGTTTCGACGGCGCGTCGCAAGGAAGCACCCCGCGACAGCTCCTCGCGACAGCGACTGACCAGGAAAAGCGCGTAATCGACACCAATGCCGAGTCCGACCATCGTCACGGCGTTCTGCGCGAACACGCTCACGGGCATCACACGTGACAGTGCGAAAAGGACGGCGAGTGTGATCGCGATCGTCCCCAGAGCCAGCACTAGTGGCAATCCCGCGGCGATCGGTGCACCGAACACGATCAGCAGCACGATGAGCGTGAGCGGAATACCGATGCGTTCCGCGCGCAGGAGATCGTCGGACGCATTCACATCGAGATCGTGGAAGAGCGAGATCATACCCGTCACCTTGACGTCAAACGGTGAGCCGAGTTCGGCTCCGCGCGCTGCTCCTCTGATCTGGTCTACCGTCGATTCCGCATCGAAGAAAGTCTCCGCATTCGGCCTTACCAGCACGAGTGCCGAGTGGCCGTCGCGTCCGAGCAGCGTCTTGTCGCCTGTATTCCAGTAGTGCCGCACCTCGATCGTTCCTGCCGAATCGAGCACCCGCTCGAGATTCACCGCCGCCGCGGCAAATCGCGGATCTGTGGTCGCGACACTGGACGAGGTTAGAACGGCCGGAAAGACGAATGCGGAGCCTTTCCCGAATGCGTGATCGAGATTGCGGGATACGAGCTCCGAGGGACTGCCCGGAACCGCGTCCGTGCTTCCGCGAAGTGCGCCCGCGAGCCGGGATGCGAAAGGCGCGGCCGCCGTGAGCATCGCAATCCACATGAAGATGACGAGCTTCGGCCGGCGGAGCGCGAATTGAATGAGAGATCGCATCGTGAGTCGCCCTCAGGCGGCAGGGAGTAAGCGCGCTTGCTTGATCTTTCCCGCATCGCCCGCGAATGGACCCTCGCCAAGCCGATACAGCTGGATCTCGGGGACGAGGGTTTGCGGGTATTCGCGCCACGCTTCGCGGAAATCCGCATTCAGCTCGACCAGGCGCGAAAGGATCGATGCCGAAAAACGGCGAGCGAGCTCGGCGTCGGGCTCCCTGGAGACTTCGAACAGGAAGCGCGGGCGCACGTCGCCGTTAGGACTCTCCGCCAGAGAGAGGCAAAACGAGTTCGTCATCTCGGCGAGCGCGGTGTCGTGATACAGACACTGCTCAATGTCCTCCGGATAGATGTTCGCGCCCATGACGCTGATCGTGTAATCGCGCCTGCCGAAGATCCACAGGAAGGGAAGGCGCACGTTCCCGTCACCGTGCTCGTGTCGGAGCTGCTCGATGTCGACACCGACCGAAGCGAGCCGCTCCGCCATCTCGTCGCTGGTGAGAACGCCACCGAGATCGTGCACGTTGTACCGGATGCGCGGCGACAGAAGCGACTTGCGCGAGATCGTGAACACCACCTCGTCGTTCTCGTTGACCTCGACGTGATGCATTACGGGGTTGTACTGAAAGACCATCGGAAGGCGGGAGTCGGAGCCGAACAGCGCGAGCTTCACGTCCTCACGCTCGCGCGCAAGCCGCCGGATGGCGACAGATATCGGCGTCTCGCCGGCGATGCCAATCTCCAGATCTGTTGCACCGTAGCCGCTGTAGACCTTGGTGAAGCGTCGGAGCAGATAATCGCGCAGTCCCTCCGACATGCCTTCGCCGCCCGCGAGTCCGTACAGCTTGTACTTCTCGAAGGGAAAACCTTCCTCATCGGCAACGTCGATGAGATGCTTGAGGAACGGCGGATACCCGGTGATCAGGTAGGTGTGTTCCGGGCCGAAGAAGCGCAGGGTATGGAGAATCTTGGCGATGTCCGGACCGGTGTTCTTGACGATCCCGTTCCGCTGCAGCGAGATCCCCATGTTGATCCCGGTGGCCCACGCGCCCATGCTGAAGCCGTTGATGGTGATCCATGGCTCGCGGCCGTAGCAGTACGTCGCGAAATAACTGACAAAGGTGTGACTCTCGTGGCGCTCCTTCTCGCTGCGCACCCAGTTGTACGGCGTGCCAGTGGAGCCGGACGACTCGTCGATCATCGTCCGCCCGTGAAGGAAGGAGCCGCCGACGCACCGGGCACCAGTCTCATAGGGCTTGATGTAGTTCTCCTTGTCCGTTTCCGGGACGAGCAGACCACCTCCGGCGCGAAGGAACTGGCGGTACGCAGGCACTTTGCGGAGGGCGCGGTAATAGGCCTTACGCGCCTTGACCCGGGATGCCCAGGCGAGATAGCTGGGCGGCAAGAGCCTGAACATCGCGAGAAACGTCGCGTACTTCACGCAGGACGCCTTGAGTATCCAATCGCAGGGCGCCTGCAGGGCAAACTCGAAGCGCTCTTTAAGGGTCGGTCGGGTTCGTTGGTCGAGATTCATCGGGTCCTCGGGCGATAGGGAGCTTTGCTACAGCTCCATGATCGCCTGATCGCCGAGAGGGCTCTATGCGTCAAATGACGTAGAAGCCGGTCAACTTCAGTTGTATTGTTCCCGCATTAAGGCCAACGAGACTGGAGCGACGTCTAACGGAGCTTGATTCGAGACTTAGCGATTTGCGGTGAGCGCACCATTTCGGGTGCTGCGGCCAATTCGGTTCAGGAGATACCCAAGTCCAAACAGGATTACGCCCCCCACGAAGGTGGCGACTGCCAATGCGCTCATCGTGGCCAGCTGGTGCCCGGCGTCACTTCGTCTGGCGAAAATCTCGATGACGAAGACCACGACTGAAAAGCAAAGGAAGATCCCTCCAATTCCCATAAAAGCTGCAGCGAAACCTGAGCGCATCAATTTCCTCGGCGTGTGGGCGGCTGTACGACTATCGCTCGAAGGTTACTGAATGAGAGCGAGCGCGGTAAGGATTGCGGCTGAAATGAGCGCCTTGATGTAGACGGCCTGCGCCTGCCGGCGAACCTGATCGGCTTCTGCCTTGTCAGAGATCGCTTGAGGACCAGCATCCATGTCGCGCTGACCGCGCGACGCGAGCTTTACTCACGTTCGATCCCGTGCCTGAAAGAACCCCAGGGCGCCGACAAAAAGCGGGATGAACAGCGGCAGCCTGAACACCGGGCGGACTCCATAAAACACAAACAAAAATGAGATCACGACGCTTGCGGCAAGAGTCACGATTCCGAACACTAGTCGCTTGCGGCGCTCTCGCGGGCCGATGTTGGCGACGCACACAGAGGCGTCCATTTGCTATTGAACCTCGATGATTCGCGATGCCACCGCCAGTGGGAAGTTCCCCACCTCCAGCTTGACTGCGTACTTCCCCGCAGGCATGAGCGAGAGATCCAGTAACACCGATCTCGCTGAGAGCACGCCCGAAGCTCCATTCTCCTGCCAACGGATATTCAGCGGCGCAACTTTGGGCACGATTCGTAGTGCCCTGAACGCGCGACGAAAAAATCCCTCATCGATTGGAGTAATGGTGAGAGAGATCGGCAGAGCGCTATCCGCCGGCGTTTTCCCGTAAAGCTCCCAGAACAACCCAACCTGCTTGTCGCGTCTGAATCTGGTCCCGCCGTGCGCCAGTGGAATGGCCTCACTCAGATCCGATGGAAGTGACGGACCGCCGTCGACAAACAGCAGATCAGATAAGCTGATCTTCCCGGAATCGAGCGGAATCTCCGCGAAGCCCGTCCGCCAACGCGCCGCTCCAGCGCTGTCTTTCGCCAGCAGCTCCACACCGATCAGTTGCGACTTCCACGGCGTCGAAACGGTAATCACGTTTCTCGCCGGCGACTCTTCGACTTCGCTTATAGAGGGCGGCGCCGCTTCGTTCCCCATCGCGACGAGCGCCGCGGCGAACTTGTGCCGGCCAAAGATAGTGTCCGCGCTCACGTCGTAGGCGGCGACTATACGCGTCGAGTCGCCACGGCGGAACCGCGCGACCTGCGCATCGAGCCCCGTGAACGAGCGCGCGTAAGGCGGTGCATACTGCTCCCTTGGTGGGAACTGCCTGATCTCGAACAGCGAGTCAACGATCTGGGCGAGGGTATCGGGGGCCCGCTGGGTGAGAAAGAAATGAAATCCGGGCTCGGGCTCGTGACCGGTGACCGAGACCTGCGCCCCCTGCATGCTCCCAACCGGCTCCTGCGTCCATTTCTCCGCCCATCCGAACCGCAGAATCAGCTCGGCGAGATCGCCGCCCCACCTGGAGCCATAGGTGTTGGCCGCATCCTGTTGCAGCGCCGTGTGCAGCACGCGAGAGAAGTGCTCGGTGCGACGCTCGTTCCCCGGTGTAATGTAAAGTGGATCCGCCACCCACCAGATGCGCGCATCGGCGGCCTCGCGCTGCGCGCATGACATCTTTCGATACGTGCCACGCAGGTCGTCGTCGAGAAGCGGCGAAAGATTCAGCCAGTGGCAGCGCGTCGGAGACGGCATTTTTCCGAGAGCGACCGAAAAGGCGCTGTCTGCCGCGGCGTAATTCCCGTTGACGTGAAGAGCGAGTCCGACGAGCGCGTCGCACCACCATTTGGTCGCTTTGCACGACCGAGCAGCGCTGATCGCGGAGCTGTCGTGTCCTTCGACCAGGTAACGGATCCGCTGTCCGATGATCCAGTCGTTGCCGGGAACCGCGTTGCCTGCCTTCTCGAGATCACGCAGGAGCTCTGCGCGCGCGCGACGGATGTCGTTCCCTTCATCGGGAACGACGTAGTCCTGAGTGTTTGGATGCCACTCGCAGAATCGTCCGACGATGAGGCAGCGATCCGGCTGCCCAGCGGAGAATCTCGGCAGCATGTGCCGGCGCCGGCTCTCGAACCGGGCCTGGAGATCGCGCGCGCGGTGGGAGATCTCGGTCGAATCGACGAGCGCTTGTCGGTTCTGGAGCGACGTCTCCTGGAGCCTGCTCTGCGCTGACGAATTGTGGGGGAACGTCGCGATCGCGAGCAACGCGAGCGCGATTGCCCGGCGCGGGATGCATATCCCGTCGCCCGGAGTCAGGTGTAAGCGAGAATCAGAAGTTGCGCGGTAAGACGTATGACAGCACGCTGAGAAGGATCGATATCAGCTGCCCACGATGAATAGTTACAGCAGGAGCCGGAGTCCGCCACTCCGGCCTGGGACTCAGGCGCTAGACCGCTACCGCATGCTGCTCGGCAGCTACCGTGCGCCGGGCAAGCTGGAGCCGCCAGATGAACAGCGCATAGAGGATGAGCGCGATCGGAATCCTCAGCTGTCCCTCCTTGAACTCGAATATCCAGCGCATCACATCGAAGAGCAGGGAGTAGATGGTCAGCCAGAACGCAGGAGTGAGAAACGAGCGCTTACGGATGACTATTCCGGTGCAGACTATGGCGAGCACGAAGCTCACTACCTGCTCGATCCACCACAAGCGCGTCTGGGCGCTGAGAGCGAATCGGTCGACGGGAATCATCAGGACGTAAATCCAGCCGCCGATGGTGAGCGCGATAATCGCCAGCGCGATCACGGTACGGAGAGTATCGCGCGGCAGAAGAGATGTTGAATACTGCTCGGAGACTGGCAAAATCGGATTGGTCATGTCGGCACGAATTGAGGTAGACAGACAGCCAAGAAGCGGATTCCATGCCAGACGATTTTGTCACACACTTTCTGACATCGGCGATCCGCCAATGACTATGGACCCGAGAAGCCGACGGGGACTCCGCCTGGTGCGCGTACGACTGCGATCGTCACACCCGGCATGATGGGCGTGGGCGGGACCATCGCCTCGGCTCCTTCGTGCAGCGCTTTTTCGAAAGCGGCCCGTGTGTCCGCGACGTGCACGGTGAAGCTGCTGCCCGGTGCCTCGGACGGATTGGTCGGCCGGATTCCCCCGCCGCCTTTGTCGGAGTACGCAAACAGCATATACTCGCCGCCGCCTGGCATGGGAACGCTCGGCTTGAACGTCCAGCCGAGAACCTTGGCGCACCAGGCCTTCGTCGCTGTCGGGTCCGAGCTCGCGAGCTCAGTGTGCGTGATCCAGCCATATAGTCCACGCGTCGGCACATGACTCCTGGTAGACGAAGTCGAGGACTTCCGCCGGGATCGCTTCGTCGCTGGTTTTCTCGCTGATCGCCCTGCTTTTTTCTTCATCGTCAATTGGGTTACTTGGCCTTTCCCTTCTTCTGTGGTAACTCAGCGATGCGCGCCTTCACGAGTCGTTTCACAAGACCTGATGGCAGCGGCTTGGTTAGTGGAAAACGAACCGTTCCCTTCGACGTCTCGTATCCCTTGAGCGCAGCCGCATTGGCGCGCTTCACGGCTGCTGTCATTGGGTAGAGGCTGCTGTGGCTTTTCCAGCCGGCGTACCACACAAGCACTCGCCCATTGAGTCTAAAGGCGGGAATTCCGTAGCTGATAACCTCCGTAGCGCCGGGGGCTGCTGCGCGAATGGCCCCGCGCAGCTGTTTGAGGCGCCTCCTGGCATCCGCCGGCAACGACGCAAAGTAGGTTCGCACCTTCAACCCGGCCCCCTTGCCGTCCTTTCTTGATGATGAGGCGGATTTCATCTCACTGCCGCGTGTAGACTCGCACGTAGTCGACCAGCATCGTCGCCGGGAAGATCGCGTCCGACTGCGGATCTCCGTCGAAGTGCCCACCGACGGCAAGATTGAGCATCAGGAAGAACGGTTGGTCGAGTATCGATTTACCATAGCGCTCGATTGCGTCGCGCGTGATCCCGTAGTGGGCAGTACCGTCGACGAAGAATCGGACGGCGAGCGAATCCCATTCGACTGCGAACGTGTGGTAGTCGTCCGAGAGGACGCCACTTGCGAGACTATGCCCGTGGGCGAACGGCGTCTCCCCGGAGTAGCCTGGACCGTGCACGGCCGAGCTCGTTGTGGTCGGCTGGCTCCCCTTGTTCTCCATGATGTCGAGCTCTCCGCAGGCCGGCCACGGCATTACGGGAGAGTTGTGTCCCAGCATCCAGAATGCGGGCCAAAGCCCCTGTCCCGCGGGCAGCTTGATGCGTGCCTCCACCCTGCCGGGTGCCGCGAGCATCTTGCCTCGGGTGGTGATTCTCGCGGACGTGTACAGACACGGACCGTAGCTGCAGGTGAGGCCCGCCGGAGCGAGCCGGGCAACGATCATCAATTGTCCCTGCCCATTCAGCGCGATGTTTTCGGATGCGTCGGTATAGTATTCCTTCTCGCTGTTGCCCCAGCCGCAGATTCCTTCCTTGCACCCATCCGCCGTTTCGTAACTCCATCTCGTGCTGTCGATGCGTGCGCCAGCCGCCCCGTCGAACTCATCGCTCCACACCTGAACCCACGTGGTTGTAGGGCCAGTCGACACAATTGATGCCGTGCTGCACGCGCACACCAGCGAAGCGCCAACAGCGAAAGCGCGCCTGAGATACGGTTCAGGGATACGCGTCACGGGCGTGACGAGTGCCAAAGCAAGCGGCAAGCCCAAAGGCAGAGAGCTGCTGCGGCAACGGTGATGAGAACCCACGAGAGGTCCGTCGCCAGGTGCGGCCCTTCTTCGATGACCCGCCAGATGTGCGCCAGAGTAAGCAGGCCAAAAACTGCACCGGTGGTGATGACATAGGTCCTCAATGTCCCTTCCCCCTCAGCGTTTTTGCGAACTTGATGTGTGTCACTTGCGGTGCGGCGACGGTTCGTACGAGCTCGAGCCCGTGCAGGTCGTCGCCGACGTCGTCGAAAAGCCGCTCGCCACTGCCGAGGAGCGTCGGCACGACGCTGATCTCCATCTCGTCCACGAGGCCGGTGGCGAGAAACTGCTGCGAGGCTTTGGCTCCTCCGGTGAGCGATACATCCTTGCCTCCCGCTGCTCGGCGCGCCTGTTGCTTCGCCTCCCAGGGGCCAGGGTGGCCGCCGAACATGTTGCGCCCCATCACTGTGGCTCCAATGTTGGCGAGCGACTCCTCGATGACCCGGGTGCTTTCGTTGACTTCACCGTCTTCCATGCCGTGCTGCACGCGGAATACCGCTAGCCCAAAAGCCCACTCGTGCAGCCGCATCCCGCCGATCCCTAGCGGGTTGTCCACGCTCTGGTTGGGGCCGGTGACAAAGCCGTCGAGCGAGATCGAGATCTTAAAGCGAAGCCTGGACACGTCCTGCTAAGTTGCGGGCGTATCCAAGAGAATGCGAGTCAAGCGAGTTCCGGCGTATCGGGTACTCTCTCTCCTAGCGCGCTTTCGAGCGCGTTCCAGGCCAGTAGCGCGCACTTCACCCGCGCCGGGAATCTCGCCACACCGGAAAGCGCGCGAAGTGAGCCGAGCTGAGCGTCATCCGCGGCAGGAGCATTGCCGAGCATCAGATCCCGGAATTGCTTCCTGATCGAGTCGATCTCCTCCGTACTCTTGCCCTTCACCAGCTGCGTCATCATCGACGCCGATGCCAGAGAGATGGCGCAGCCGCGCCCCGAAAACCTGAGATCGCAGACGCTGTTGCCCTCGAAAACGACCTGCAGACTGATCTCATCGCCGCACAGTGGATTCTTCATCTCCACCGTCGCATCTGCCTTGTCGAGCGTGCCTTTGTTGCGCGGGCGACGGTAGTGATCGAGGATCATCTCCTGATACAACGCGCCGATCTCGGCCGAGGTTCTAGGCGGAGACATGTCGCTCGTCTGTTCGGCGGAATTCGCTAGGCCGGCACATATCCGAAAATCTCTCTCGCCTTCATGATTCCGGACACCAGCGCGTCGATGTCGCCCTCGTCGTTGTAGACGTAGAACGACGCGCGCGCTGTAGCGACCACGTTGAGCCGCCGCATCAACGGCTGCGCACAGTGATGACCGGCGCGGATGCACACGCCTTCCCCGTCCAGTATCGTCGCGAGATCGTGAGGGTGCACATCGCTCATAGTGAAGCTCACAACCCCGCTGCGCTCGCTCGCCGGTGGCCCATAGATCTGCAGCCCATCGATCGCCTCCAGGCGCTGCTGGGCGGTCGACATCAGTGCGCGCTCGTGCGAGAGCACGCGATCCATTCCGATATTGTCGAGATACTCGACGGCGGCAGCGAGCCCAACCGCGTTGGCGGCATTGGGAGTTCCCGCCTCGAACTTGTGCGGCAGCACGTTCCACGTCGTGCGGTCATCGTACACGAACTCGATCATGTCGCCGCCCGTCTGATAAGGCGGCATCTCCTCGAGCATTCCGCGCTTGCCGATCAATCCGCCGATTCCCATCGGCCCCAGCATCTTGTGGCCGCTGAACGCGTAGAAATCGACGCCGAGCGAATCGAATGAGACCGGGAAGTGCGGAGCGCTCTGGGCGCCGTCGCAGACGAGGATCGCATTGGTCTTCTCGCGCGCCAGTCGCACGATCTCGGCGATCGGATTGATCGTCCCCAGCGCGTTCGACACATGATTGAACGCGACGATCTTCGTGTGCGTGTTGAGCATGGTACTCAAATACTCGAGATCGATCCTGCCGTCGGGAGTCAGCTCGCAGACTCTGAACTTCGCCCCTTTCTTCATCGCGAGCACCTGCCACGGGACGAAGTTCGCGTGATGATCGAGCGCGGTGACGACTATCTCGTCACCGCTCGAGACGTTCGCCTCGCCCCATGATCTGGCGACGAGATTCAGTCCTTCCGTGGTACCCCGAGTGAAGATGAGACAGTCGGTATCCCGGGCACCAAGAAATTGCGCGATCCGAACACGCGCCTGGTGATAGCATTCGGTCGCTCGCACCGAGAGCGAGTACGCCCCGCGATGCGGATTCGCGTTGGCCGTCTCGTAGAAATCGCGCAGCGCATCGAGTACCGCTTTCGGTTTCTGCGATGTCGCGGCGGAGTCGAGGTAATGCAGACCCGGGTTGTTTGCGAGAAGGGGAAAATCCGGCCGAAGCCTTAAGTCCGAGTGAGACTCTGAATTCGGGCGCAGCTTCACGGCACTCGCACCGTAGACTGTTCGTACTTGCCGTCGATCCGCTGGCAGCGTGGACCAACCAGAATCGTGTCTCCGTCCAGCCGGACCTGAAATACCGGCAGAGGGCTCGTCGCCGGAACCTGCCTCACTTCGCCTGTCCTGCAGTCGTACCGAGCGCCGTGCCATGCGCACTGAAGAGTTCCATCCTCGAGCAGGTCCCCCAGCGACATCGAAAAATGCTCGTGGGTACAGATATCGCTCAGTGCGGAGATCTCCCCGTTATATCGGACAAGACAAATCGCATCACCGCTCGGCCTCACCCGTTGCAGAACCATTCCGTCGGCCAGGTCACTCACCGAGGCTACTGGCTCGAACTCCGGATTGCCGGCAGGCGAATCGAAAACGGGGCGGGGTGCGCTCGTCATTCGAGGATTCTCGGTACGGTCATTCGAGGCCTCTCGCCGCGGTCATTCAGGTCCTCTATTGTAGGAAAGCTGGCCGGCTCCGAACATGTTGCTGCCGCCTAAGTGCTGACGAGACAATGGGATAGAGACGCAGGTGTTTGCTTGACTATCCCGACAGAATTGCTTTAGATTGAATCTACGAAGGGAAGTATAGAAACGCCAAGGAGTTGGAATGGGCTCGGGAATCGAGGCGCTGGTCAACCGCGAGTACGCGTACGGATTCGTCACGGACATCGAGACGGATACCGTCCCGCCTGGGCTCAACGAAGGCATAATCCGCTTGATCTCGGCGAAGAAGAACGAGCCCGAGTTCATGCTGGAATGGCGGCTCAAGGCATACCGCCGATGGCTCACCATGAAAGAGCCGCATTGGGGCAACGTCAAATACCCCGCTATCGATTACAACTCGCTGGTCTACTACTCGGCACCGAAGAGCGTCAAGCCGCTCCAGAGTCTCGATGAGGTCGATCCCGAGCTGCTCCGCACCTATGAAAAACTCGGCATCTCGCTGACCGAACAGAAATTCCTCGCCGGCGTCGCCGTCGACGCGATCTTCGACAGCGTCTCCGTCGGGACGACGATGAGGGAAGAGCTGGGAAAGCTCGGAATCATCTTCTGCTCCTTCGGCGAAGCGGTTCAGAGCCATCCGGAGCTAATCGAGAAGTACCTCGGCACCGTCGTCCCGCACAGCGACAACTTCTTTGCCGCATTGAACGCGGCCGTGTTCAGCGATGGGTCGTTCGCGTACGTGCCCAAGGGCGTGAAGTGCCCGATGGAGCTCTCGACCTACTTCCGCATCAACAGCGCGAACACCGGACAGTTCGAGCGCACGCTGATTATTGCCGACGAGGGCGCATCGGTGAGCTACCTCGAGGGATGCACGGCGCCCAAGCGCGATGTGAACCAGCTTCACGCCGCGGTCGTCGAGCTGATCGCGCTCGACAACGCGACGGTGAAATACTCGACGGTGCAGAACTGGTACGCGGGCGACGCCGAAGGAAAGGGTGGCATCTACAATTTCGTGACGAAGCGCGGCAAGTGCGCGGGCGTCAACTCGAAGATATCGTGGACGCAGGTCGAGACGGGGTCGGCGATCACCTGGAAATATCCGAGCGTGATCCTTCAGGGTGACAACTCCGTCGGCGAGTTCTATTCGGTGGCGGTCGTCAACAAGAAGCAGCAGGCCGACACCGGCACGAAGATGATTCACCTCGGCAAGAACACGAAATCGACGATCGTGTCGAAGGGGATCTCCGCCGGCGAAGGGAACAATAGCTATCGTGGACTCGTCCGAGTTCTTCCGAAAGCCGACGGCGCTCGCAACTACACCCAGTGCGACTCGATGCTGATCGGCAACAAGTGCGGCGCGAACACGTTTCCGTACATTGAGGTGCAGAACAGCACCGCGACGCTGGAGCACGAAGCATCGACCAGCAAGATCGGAGAGGATCAGATTTTTTACTGCAAACAGCGCGGGGTGAGCGCGGAGCATGCGGTGTCGATGATCGTGAGCGGCTTCTGCCGCGAAGTGTTCAAGGAGCTCCCGATGGAGTTCGCGGTCGAGGCGCAGCAGCTGCTCGGCATCACTCTCGAAGGAAGCGTAGGCTGATTCACTAACTCTTCATCGCCTTGCGCAACCTCAACGACAGAATCCGCGCTGCCTGGGCCTGGCTCCGCTCTGGACCCAGAACGCCGGGGTATCCCTTCACGGCAAATTGGACGCTCTTCAGTCAGGCATGGTACGCGCTGCAAACAACATTCAATCACTGGTTTCGTGCTAGAAATAAATGATCTCCACGCCGGAATAGGCGATCGGGAAATACTTAGGGGAATCACCCTTCGGGTGAATGCCGGAGAGGTGCACGCTGTCATGGGCCCGAACGGGTCCGGGAAATCCACGCTGGCGCAGGTGCTGGCGGGCAATCCGTCGTATGAGGTCACGCAGGGTAGCGTCAGCTACAACGGGCAGAATCTCCTCGAAATGGCCCCGGAGATGAGAGCGCAGAATGGGATCTTTCTCGCGTTTCAGTATCCCGTAGAAATCCCCGGCGTCTCCATCGCCTACTTCCTCCGTTCGGCGTACAACGAGATTCGCAAAGCGAATGGGATGGAAGAAATCGATCCACTCGAGTTTCTCGATCTAGTCGAAGAGAAGCTAAAGCTCGTCGACATGGATCAGGCGTTGCTCTCGCGCTCGGTGAATCAGGGATTCTCGGGCGGCGAGAAGAAGCGAAATGAGATCTTCCAGATGGCGGTGCTATCGCCGAGACTCGCGATTCTTGATGAGACAGATTCCGGACTCGACATCGACGCACTGCGGATCGTCGCGCACGGAGTCAACACGCTCCGCTCGCCGGAGAATGCGACGATCGTCGTCACGCACTACCAGCGTCTTCTCAATCACATCATCCCCGACTTCGTGCACGTGCTGGCGAACGGCCGCATCGTAAAATCGGGAGGCAAAGAGCTCGCACTCGAGCTCGAGGAGAAGGGCTACGACTGGTTACAGAACGTCGATGCCGGTGCGGGAGCCGCGGCTTGAGCGACGTTGCGACCAGAAAAGGCTTTCGTGACAACGCGGCTCCCGGCAACAACGGCGCAACTCCAGTGAACACTCGCGCTTTGAGTCCGATCGAAGCGTATCGGGCGAATTTCAGGCATCAACCGACTGCGCCGGAATGGCTTCAGTCGCTGCAGGCGCAAGGGATGGCCCGATTCGAGGCGCTCGGATTTCCGACGACGAAGAACGAGGACTGGCACTTCACCAGTGTAGCGCCGATCGCTGAGCGGATGTTTCACGTCGCGGTGACGAGTGAGTCGGGTATCTCGTCGGAGGGGAGCACGGCGGGAATGGTGGCGCGCGCCGATCTCAAGCGTTTCACCTTCGATCAACCCGGGTGGCACACGCTGGTTTTCGTCAATGGGGAGTTCTCTCCGGACCTGTCGTCCTACGCGGGCATGGGAGAGAAGGTTCGGGTGAACAGTCTCGCCAAAGCGATTCGCTCAGGCATCGGCCGTCCTGAGCGACACCTCGGGAAGATTGCGAATTTCAACGACCACGCCTTTACCGCGCTCAATACGGCATTTATTCGAGACGGCGCGTTCGTAGAGCTGCAGGCCGACGCCGTCGTCGACGAGCCCATCCACCTGATATTCGTTTCAGAGGGCGAGGGGGAAGCGGTCTCGCATCCGCGAAACCTGATAGTCGCCGCCCCGAATTCTCGCGCGACGATAATCGAGAGCTACGTCTCCATCCGTGACAGCTGCTACTTCACCAACGCGGTGACGGAGATCGCGCTTGGCGAAGGCGCACGCGTCGATCACTACAAGATTCAGCGCGAGAGCGAGAAGGCATTTCACGTCGGCACGACGCAGATCCGACAGGAGCGCGACAGCCAGTTGCACTCGTTTTCCTTTGCGGTCGGCGGGTTACTGGCGCGGACCAACATCTACACTTCGCTCGACGGAGCTGCCGCGACCTGCACGCTGAACGGACTTTATCTCACCGACGGCGTCCAGCACATCGACAACCAGACGAGCATCGAGCACATCGCGCCCAACTGCCCGAGCCACCAGGTTTACAAGGGTGTCCTCGACGGCCGGTCACACGGGGTGTTCAACGGCAAAGTGTACGTGCACCCCGAAGCGCAGAAGACAGACGGGAAGCAGAGCAACAACAATCTCCTGCTGTCACCGCACGCGCGGGTGGACACAAAGCCGCAGCTCGAGATCTTCGCCGATGATGTGAAGTGCACGCACGGGGCGACGGTTGGACGACTCGATGAGGTCGCGATGTTCTATCTGAACAGCCGCGGAATCGGCCCCGAGACGGCGCGCATGCTGTTGACTTACGCCTTCGCGGCCGACGTTCTAGAGACTATCGAGCTGCTGCCAATGAAAGAGGAGCTGGAGCGGATGGTCCTATCTAGATTCGCGGGTTCCGGAACTTAAGAGCGTTCCGGACAGCGCGATTTTACCGACCGAGCAGGTAGAGAATCACGACGATCACTATTACCGCCATGATGATCACGTTCATCGGGACCCTTCTCGGCGAGTCGGGATCGAGATCCCCGGCGAGAATCGGGTGCTTGATGGTGTTGCGGCGGGTGTTGATGTCTTTTTCGCGCTTGCTCGCGCCGGCAGGCTCGATCACCGCTACGCCCAGGGGAAGGCGCTTCGTCGTGAAAGTGAGGATCGCCGAGCCGACTTCGACCTTGTCGCCTTCGGCGAGGGATCGAGGCTCTGCGAGCGTCATTCCGTTCACGGTGGTCGGATTAACGCCACACGGATGCAAAACGAATTTGCCATCCTCCAATCTCAGCTCGGCGTGGTTGCGTGACACGGCGGGCTCGCGAATCAGGATATGGCTTGCAGCGTCGCGCCCGATCGTCAGAAGAGAATTCCTGACTGGATAGGCGCGCCGCTCGAACTCGTAAATGAGATGGGCGCTGTCATCGCCCGGGGCTTGTAAAGCCATAAAAGCCATAGAATCTCCGTCGTGGTATAGACGAGCGAGGGCTCAGGCAGGCTACATTAAGCGCCTTATGGGACGGTGGGACTCGAAGGTCGAGCCGTCTCGGGGTATTTTACCGCGAACCAACAATTCAACTCCCCGGAGGGGGCATGGCGACAAAACTCGAGAAAACCCTGAAGCGCGAGATCACGATCGACGGCAAGGCCTACATGGTCGCGATCTCTCCTGAGGGCGTTAAGGTGACGCAGAAGGGCTTTCGCAGGGGTCCGGAGCTGACCTGGCGCGCGATCATCAGCGGCGAGGCCGAAATGGGCCAGCAGCTCAAATCATCGGTGAACGCAACGGGCGGAGATTCGGAGGAGTAGAGTTTTACGGGGTGGTCTGGAGGTTCGGGTTGCTCTGAACATCCGACAGGTGTTCCTGGATGATCACCCATTTTCCGTCGCGTTTCTGGAACACCGCCGTCCACGCCCCGCCGATGACGTGATTCATCCCCATCGGCGTCAGGTGCGGGATTCTATAGGTGCTCGTCATCACCGCAGCGTCCGGTGCGAGCACATCGACCGTCATTGAGGTCCATTCCCACCGCGGCTGCCGCATGTTCTGTCCTATGTAGGTCCAGAACGCCTGGATAGCCTGCTGGAGCTGCGGGCGCGTCGTCGTAGTCACTCCACCACTCGCTGAAACCACCCGACCCTCGGCTGGGTAGAGACTCATGAGCCGATTCACCGGGTCGGGCTTGGACAGGTCGTAGGTGTTGGCAACAAGGTGCTTGAGACTGTCCGCGATCGCCTTCTTATCCGCGGCGGACATGTCCGAAGCGGATCGCGGTCCGCAGGCGAACAAGACGACAATCGCGCCGATAATCCCGGACCACGTGAGCGGCCGGAAAATACGCGGCCGACGAGGTGAGACAAAACCGCTCATGGGCGAAAAGTATAGCGCGCGCCAAAAGAGCGCGCCGTCTCGTAATAGAGACACTGCCTGTCCCTCGCCGGTGACATCCTCCCCGAAAACACCGAGTTAACCCGCGTTTCATAGAGGAAACGTCCGGCTTGCGCGTTGCCTCTATAGATGCCGCCGGAGGGCGTTTTCCCGGCAAGCAACGTGGCACAGCAGTCATTTCCCTGTCATCGGGAAGGAGTTTTTATGCGGAAGAGTTATCTGCTGCTTGCAGGAGCTGGCGCCGTGCTTCTGGCCGCTTGCGGCGGCGACAAGAAAGTGGCCATGAACGACGATCTCAAGAACGATCTGGCGCTTGCCTCGTCGTCCGATGGGATCACGCTCGCCAACAGCTCCCCCAATGCTGGTCAGCAGGTGATCTCGGCCATTGAGCGCATCGCTCCTCCGACGCGCCAGCCAGCGCCCTCAACCCGCGTTAGACGCCATAAGGCGGCTCCAAAGGCCCCGCCGCAGGTCGCGAAGACCACAGCGCCGGCCACTGTCGCGGAGAGCGAGCCTCAGTCTGTAGCGCCGGAACCCGTCGCCAACGACCCGACTCCGGTGTCGCCGCGTCCTCAGCCGGTCGCGGTTTCCTATCCGAGCGGTCCGTCGTCTGGTGGTGACGATGGCCGCGTAAATCGCGGCTCGTCCGCGGGCGCGATACTGGGAACGATTCTGGGAGTCGTGATTCGCGGTGGGGTTGTCACCGATGGAGACGCTTGCGATCCACGCACCGACAGTCGCCCGCGCAGCCGGACCACTATCGGCAACCGCTACCCGTATCCGATCGGTAATGGGCGAGTCATTACCGGTAGAGCGACCGTCCCGAGAGGCGTGCACTACTAGGCAACTGAGGTGCGGCCAATCGGGCCGCGCCCCTTCTTGCTTCCGAAAATGATTATGATGAAAACCACTTTCTCGAGGATCGCTACACCCGTCCTCTTTGCCGTTACGATCGCTTTGGGCGCCTGCAAGCAGGGTGACAGGCCCGAGGACGCGCTCGCCCAGGATACCTCATTGGCTCACGACCTGAGCTTGGCGAACGCCGACACCATGGCGCAGCCGCAGCTCAAGGACGTTCCGCTCACGACGGCTCCGATCGTCAATCCCGCCGCGCCGGCTCCAAGAGTCGCGCAACGTCAGACTCCGTCGGAGATTCTCACGCCAAGCAGAAATCCGCGTCGGGTAGTCACGACTCCGACGACGCCGCAGCCGGTGGAAAAGGCGCCGGTTACCGAGAACGGAAACACCGTGACCACGAACGAAGGCTCGAGCGCTGGATCCACTCGCGCTACCGGCATGATCGCCAGCGGGTCGGAGATCTCTCTCTATTCGGGCCAGCGTGTTTGCACGAACACCTACGCTGTGGGAGATCGCTTTACAGCTAGCGTAGCTGAATCTGTGCAGGGCTCGAACGGTGTCGCCATTCCAGCGGGTGCCACTGCGGTAATTGAAGTCACCTCGCTCAAGCGCAGCGAAAACGCGAATGACAACATCACGATGGAATTCGTGGTGCGCTCGATCGCGTTCAACGGCACCACGTATCCGGTGAGCTCGACGGTGACGTCCGCACAGGTGGACAAGGTGCGCAACGGTGACGCGAGCAACGATGCCAGGAAGGTTGCAACAGGCGCGGTAATCGGCGCGATCGCCGGACAGATCTTCGGACACCACACCAAGTCCACTGTGATCGGAGCCGCCACTGGCGCCGCCGCGGGTGCTGTGGTCGCCGGCGCAACGGGCAAGTACGATGGGTGCGTTCCGAACGGCGGGCGTATATCGCTCAAGCTCACTCAGCCGATGCAGGTCCAGCAGTCGGTCTGATTCACTGTGGCTCGAAAAGAAAAGGCGCGCTCATCTGAGCGCGCCTTTTTTCTTGGTAGTCATGCTAGTCGAGGTAATTCCTCGCGAGGCGACGGCCGAAGTAAATACCAAACCCCGTCCCGACCATGCTTACCATGAATGCCGTATAAAAGCCCATGGTCGCGCCGAGGGCCCAACCGGCGTAGCTGCCGATCGTCGCGCCGATGAAGGAGAAGAGCTTGCCCATACCAAATGGACGAACGCGGCATGGGATTGGTACACGCTGGGCCGTCTACGCCACGGACTCTTCGGAGTAGAACTTGGCCCCGGCCCACGCTGACGCCAGAAAGTTCACCAGCCCGAAGAACGCGAATGTCCACCAGAGTCCCTGCGACATCATTCCCATGTGCAGGTATCCCGAATAGAAGATTCCGGCGAGGATCCAGAACAGGACTGCGACATAGGTTGCTGTCCGCAACCCGGGACCAAAGCGTGGGCGAATCGCCGCGTAGGTCCAGACCAGCAGAATCCCGAGTACCAGGTCCATGACGATGTAGCTGACCGTCGTCGAGCTCTGATTCATCTGATCGGCCATGCCCGGCTTGAATGCGTCTGATTCTGCCTTCATACGCGCGCCGAGGATGAACATGTTCGATAGAAAATCGATGACGTTCATGACGACACCGGCAATGAAGCCTCCGATCAGCACCTTCTTTGTGTTTATGGCCATGCTATCCTCGGGCTAGGGATGGAAGTCGCGCCACAATCGAGGGAGTGTCGGTGTCAATTGGAGTGACGTCAAGAGGCAAACGCCCGTAGCCAAAAGCTGGCCCGCACAAAGCCCCCAGCAGGTAGTCTTCAGTTGCAGTTACGGGACTCTACAGGCATTAGATTGTTCGTTAGACAGGGGTGCCGACGCCATTTGTATCGCAGCCTCGCCAAGTGAGGCGGCAGCGCCGGCTGAGAAAGTCCCTCAGAACCTGATCCGGTTAGTACCGGCGTAGGGAGTCGAAGAATGACAACGCAAATGCACTACGCGCGTCGGGGCGAGATCACCGACGCGATGCGCTTCGTCGCCGAGCGCGAAGAGCTCTCTCCCGAGCTGGTGCGCCACGAAATCGCGATCGGGCGTCTCATCATCCCGGCCAACGTTCACCACCTCGCCGGTGCGCTGGAGCCGATGGCAATCGGCAAGGTCGCGCGAGTGAAGATCAACGCCAACATCGGCAACTCGCAGGTCACGTCCGATGTGAACGGCGAGATCGAGAAGCTTCAGATCGCCGTAAAATACGGCGCTGACACGGTGATGGATCTCTCGACCGGCGGGAACATCGATGGAATTCGTCGCGCGATCATCGCTTCTTCGCCAGTCCCGATCGGAACGGTGCCCATTTACCAGGCCGTGCAGGGGGGACCGGACGGCAAGTGGGACAAACAGCTCGAGGAGCTAACTGCCAACGACTTGCTCGACATGATCGAGCACCAGGCGAAACAGGGCGTCGACTACATGACGCTCCACGCGGGAATACTGATCGAGCATCTTCCGCTCGTACATGGACGCATCACCGGCATCGTGAGCCGCGGCGGGTCGCTGCACGCGGTGTGGATGATGGCCCACCGCAAGCAGAATCCACTCTACGAGAGATTCGACGACGTCCTCGACATCCTCCGTAAGTACGATGTCACCGTCTCGCTCGGGGACAGCCTCCGTCCGGGTTGCATCGCCGACGCAAGCGATCGCGCGCAATTCGCCGAGCTCGACACGCTCGGAGAGCTCACGAAGAGAGCGTGGAAGAAGGATGTACAGGTGATGGTCGAAGGCCCCGGACACATCCCCATGGACCAGATCGAGATGAATGTCCGGCGCATGAAGGAAGTCTGCAGCGAAGCGCCGTTCTACACGCTCGGGCCGCTCGTCACCGACATTTCTCCGGGGTACGACCACATCTCGAGCGCGATCGGAGCGGCGATGATCGGCTGGTTCGGGTCGGACATGCTGTGCTACGTCACACCCAAAGAGCATCTCGGGCTTCCAAACGCCGAAGACGTGCGTCAGGGCGTCATCGCTTATAAGATCGCGGCGCACTCGGCTGATGTCGCGCGTGGACGGAAGGGCGCGCGCGATCGCGACGATGCGCTATCTCGCGCGCGCTACAACTTCGACTGGAAGGAACAGTTCCGCCTGAGCCTCGATCCGGAGCGGGCGCAGGAGTATCACGACGAGACCTTGCCGGCGGAGTACTTCAAGAGCGCGGAGTTCTGCGCGATGTGCGGTCCCAAATTCTGCTCGATGCACCACTCGAAAACGATCGAGGAGGGTATCGCGAAGATGGCAGCGGAGCTGGCGGCGGAGGAAGGGAAGCAGCTGGGGCACGAACAACAGCTAGCTGGTGCTTCAGCGAGCTGAGCTCGAGCGCTTTTGCGCACGATGCAATAGTGTCGCTCGCATCTCGCGCATTTGTGCTACGCTCTTCTGCGCCGTTGTCGGCGGCGCGACGTGCGTTAACCTGCGCGCGCCAAGCGACGCAAGTCCGCGAAAAATGCCTCCGGTAGTAGTCTCGGGGCCCGGGGCAGACGCGCCGGTGCGTCTTGATATGCGCCCAATGCTTCCCTCGGACTCGGCGTATTTCCGCGCGCATCCATTGATGGTGCCGGTGGAAGGCGGTGAGCCTCGGGATCTCACCGACACGTTTCACGAGCCACGGAGCGGTGGCAGGATACATATGGCGACGGACATAATGGCAATGCGCGGGACCCCCGTTCTCGCGGCTGCTAATGGGCGCATCATCAAGCTGGCGAACGGAGGAGCTGGAGGAATAACGATCTACATCGCGGACGCGAGCGGACGCTATGTTCACTACTACGCGCACCTTATGGGTTACGCGCCGAACGTGATCGAAGGTCTGGCTGTTCGGGAAGGCGATGTGATCGGGTTCGTCGGCACGACCGGAAACGCGCCCCCGAATGCGCCGCATCTTCACTTTCAGGTGATGCGGAGCGACGCGAATTACTGGAACGGTACGCCCATTGATGTACGAGGCTTCATGACGAAGCCGGGACGGATGAGAAATTGAAAGGGCGAGAGCGTGCGGAACTGCGCGCGGAAGCGCATCATCTGAATCCGACCGTTCATGTCGGCCAGCACGGTCTCACGCCGTCGGTGATAGGCTCGCTCGACGATGCGTTGCGCACGCGCGAGCTGGTGAAGGTAAAGCTGGGCAACAAGGACGACATAAAACCCAAGGATGTGGCGAACTCCCTGGCACTCGCGACGAACTCCGCTGTAGTACAGGTGATTGGGCGCACCGCTACGCTTTTCCGCGAGAATCCGGACCTCGACAACAAGCGCGGCGCTTTACCACCTTGGCGCCAGTAGTCGGGCGTTGAACTCTCAATGGAGTAATTGATATGGGCGCAGCGGCAGCGATAGCAGTAATGAGATTGAAAGAGCGCCAGGTCGTCGACGACTTTCGCGCGGCGGGCGCGCTTACTCCTTCGACCGCGCAATCGTACGCAGCGATGGGCTTCGGAGAGGCGCGGGCGGTCAAGCGGCTGCATAACAGCGCGGTGATTCGCGAAGCCTCGCCGGGCCTTTACTACCTCGACGAAGAAGTTTGGATCGCAGTGCGCGGCAACCGCCGCCGTCGCGCGCTCATGATCGGCTCTGTTCTCGCCCTAATATTCCTCGGTCTGGCTGTGGGCTTCCTCAAGTGGTGAAGCCTGCTGTTGATATTCAACCCTGCGAGTCTATTTTTCGCAAAGGAAACACCTCTAGCGCCGCTGAAGCCGCCGCCGCACTATCGGGAAAGAGATGCCTTACGTCATAACTGAAGCCTGCAAGAATACAAAGGACCGCGCCTGCGTAGACGTGTGTCCCGTGGACTGCATCTATGAGGGAGCGGACCAGCTCTACATCCATCCTGACGAGTGCATTGATTGCGGCGCCTGTGAGCCCGAATGCCCGGTCACGGCGATCTTCCCCGAAGAGGACGTCCCGTCGAACCTGAAGGAATACGTTCAGATCAATCGCGAAGTGTTCAAGGGCGAGAACCCTCCCGGACGGCCCAACCGGTAGCCATTTCAGTGCGAGCGACTGGCAGAATCCACGGCTCGTACATCAATATCTGATCCCATGACTCCTCCCATCGTTCCCGGAAAAAACGGAATGGCCACCGTACTGCTGTCGCACCCCTCGGGCAGCTCGGCGGATGTCTATCTCAATGGCGCGCACGTCACCTCCTGGATTCCGGCGGGCGGCAAGGAAGTGCTGTTCATGGGAAAGACGGCGACGTTTGCGACGGGAGATCCGATCCGCGGCGGAATTCCTGTTGTCTTTCCGCAGTTCGCGAACACGGGGCCGCTTCCACAACACGGGTTCGCTCGCAAAACCGAATGGCAGCTCGCCGAGAACGCCGACGCGTCGGACGATCCATCCTCGGTGAAGCTCGTCCTCGTGGACGATCATCGCACTCGCGAGCTCTGGCCGTACCACTTCCGCACCGAACTCGTCGCGACGATCGACGACAAGTCGCTTCAGGTGAAGCTCGACGTGTTCAACACCGGTGACGAGGTGTTCAGCTTCACTTCCGCGCTGCACACCTACATTGCCGTTGCCGACATCCGGGAGTCGGCGATCCGCGGATTCACCGGCAAGTGGTATCTCGACAAGACGCAGGGTGGAAACGAGACGAAGGACGAAGCGAAGAAGCTGGTGATATCCGACGAGACCGATCGCGTTTACCTGAAGGCGCCGAAGAAGGTCGAAATCGAAGATCGCGGCAACGATCGCCGCATCGAGGTGCGGGCCGCGGGCTTCAAGGATGCCGTTGTCTGGAATCCGTGGGCCGAGAAGGTTACGGGATTTATCGGGCTGGACACGAACGACTACATGAGGATGGTCTGCGTGGAAGCGGCGCAGATCGGTTCACCGGTGGAGCTCAAGCCCGGCGCGTCGTGGGGCGGCTCACAGACTCTGGCGCTCGTGTAAGTGCCGATCCTCCGCCCGTCTGCATTCAAATGGCAATGCGACAAGTGCGGAGTCTTTTTCGGAGCGGGAAAAGGTGGGGTGTGCGCTCAATGCAAACGGGCGCTGTGTGATACCCATCTTTATGGTTCGTTCCTGGAGAAGATGAAGGCGCGCTTCTCGAGTGAACGTCCTGTCTGCGTGGAGTGCAGGTCCCGCGATTAGAAAGTCATGGAATGCTGCCCGAGCCCCACGCCCAGCATGAAGTCACTCCTCGGTCTGCATGGCAGCCCTCCAACAAATGACTCTTGATCCAGAACGCCAGCAGCAGCACAGCGTATTGCAGGAAAGTGCTGATCTCACTCTTGAAGGCTTCGCCCCAGTGGTACTCCCCTACAGTCTGTTCGCTGCGGGGAGGGCGAGGGATCCAGCGTGGAGTCTCGTTCTTGTAATCCAGATACTCACGTCCGAAGATGGACTCGAGCACTCCTTCTTCGTAGCGGACGATCAGCTCGTACTCCAGCGCGAACAGCAGCACCGCGATAGGTAGAAACCAGAGCACTCCCGATATGGTGACGAATCCCATCCAGATGAGAAAGTTGCCGATGTAGAGCGGATTTCGGGCCCAGGCGAAGATCCCGTAAGTGACCAGCCGCTGCACGCCGCGCGAGCGCCGGCGAGTGACGGTACCGGCCGCAGCGACGCCCGCCAGGCGGACCGCCTCGCCGATGACGATCAGGGCGAGTCCGATTTCCCAGCGGAACGGAGACGTCGTGCCCGGCATTACGAGTGGGATGCCGAGGAACAAGAGCGGCAGCCACCCGCGATGACGGAAGAGCACCGCGCCGATTTGTGCCGGAATGGACTGCTCAGCGGCGCTGACTGGCTGCGGCTCGGAAGTGGGATTGCTCACGCGTTGCGCCTGCCTACGACGAGAGACTCAATCACTTTCGTGCTGCCGCTTCGCCGCTGTCTTCCTCCCACGGAGAAAAAAGAGTCCGCCATTGATCGGGAACAGGTATCGGCTTCCCATCCGGCGAGACCGTGACATAGACGATCGAGGCGTCGCACACCACAGCATTGCGCTGATTTCGCACGACCTGCCGCACGATAAAGCTCGTATTGCCAACCGAGAGCAGGCCAGTGCGAATGCCAAGGTCGTCGCCGGGGAATGTCTGCGCCTGGTACGAGGCTTCGACCTTGCGCACGACAGCCCACAGATTCGTCTTCATGTACTGTTCGTACGACATATGCCGCTCCAGGGCCGACCATCGCGCGCGCTCGAGCAGAACCAGCATATGGGCATGATTCACGTGCCCCACCGAGTCGCAGTCGCTCGGGTAGACATGAACCTTGAAATCTTCGGGCATCAGCAGTGGAAAGAGGGGAAATCGTCGCCCACGAAAGTTAACCCGCCCGGGGCGCGACACCATTCAGGCGCTAGATTTCCGCGATGCCTCCAGCCCGCTCGGACGGCGCGCTCTACCTCGACAAGCCGAAGCAGGTAGACCGCTTCCTGAATGAAATATCAGCCGTGAAGGAGCTCGCCCTCGATACCGAAGGCGCGAGCTTTCACCGTTTTCTCGACCGCATCTATCTCCTCCAGCTCTCCACGCGCGAGCACAGCGCGATCATCGATCCACTTCCCATCGGCGCACCCGCCGGCCTGGGTCAGCTGCTGCAGAGCACGTCGGTGGAAGTCGTCTTCCACGATGCGGATTACGATCTGCGGCTCCTGCATCAGGATTACGGGTGGCACGTCACGAACATCTTCGATACGCGGATCGCTTCACAGCTGCTCGGGATCAAATCGTTCGGGCTCGCCGCGCTGCTCGAGCAGTTCTTCGACGTCAAACTGGACAAGAAGCACCAGCGAGCTGATTGGTCAATGCGTCCGCTCACTGCCGACATGCTCGAGTACGCCGCGCAGGACACACGCTACCTGCTGCAGCTGAAGGATCACATGAAGGGAGAGCTCACGCGTCGCGGAAGACTGCGCTGGGCCGAAGAGGAGTTCGCCAAGATCGAAGGCACTCGCTGGGAAGCCGAAGAAAGCATGGAAGGGTTTCTGAGGCTGAAGGGCGCGCGCGATCTGTCGCGCCGGGAGCTGGCGGTGCTCCGTGAAGTCGCTAACTGGCGCGACACTGTTGCGGCGCAGCTGGACCGCGCGACGTTCCGAGTGATGGGCAACGAGGTCCTGTTCGAGTTCGCTCGGCGCGCTCCCAAGAGCGTGTCGGAGCTGAGCGCAGTCAAGGGGATGCCGAAGGGAATGATCGATCGCGGAGGTGCCGACATTGTCGCGGCAGTGAGGCGAGGTGTCGAAATGCTGGAGTCGGAGCTCCCGAAGTTTCCGCGCGGACAGCGCTGGAACAAGGATCGTGACTTCGATGAGCGGGTCGCGCGGCTAAAGGCTGTTCGGGACTCGGCCGCGACGAGACTGGAGCTCGATCCTGGGGTGTTGTGCTCGCGTGAGAGGCTGGAGAACATCGCGCGCAGCGGGGCGAAGACTATCGACGACCTCACTTCAGTTCCAGATCTGCGGCGCTGGCAGATCGAGGAGATGGGCGCCGGGTTTATTGCGGCGCTTTGAAAACGAATCTCTGCTTCATTCTGGTTGCCACAGCGCAATCACCCAGATGCGCTGGATGGTACCGGGTATTGCCCAGCGCGTCGACCACCGACATCACGAAATCGCGATAGCTGGCGCTCACCAGCTCGATGGACTCCGGCGCGATCATCCCGTCCGAGTCGACAGTGAACGCCAGAGTCACACTGTCCTCGGCTCCGACGAGCCGAGCGCTGGCAGGATACCGCGCGTTGACGCCCGCGAGAGGCATCGCCGCGTAGCTGAATGGCACGTCGTATCGCGGAACCTGCGCCCGGAAAACGTATCGCCGTGACATAAGCGACAGCACCGATATTGAGCACCCCTCCTACGCAGCGAGAGCCGACTGAGTCACACGGCTCGAGGCCCGTGACGACGCTCAAGGGCAGCGTTGAAGGAACACTGAAGTGCGGCCGAAATGCATCCGCGAACAAATTCTCGAAATCGCGCGGCAGCGTCGTCTTAGGATCCTGTGGAGCAACGTTCATCTTCACCATCGTCCCGAGGGAGTCACTCGCGTGAAGAGTGTCGAGACAGCTGACGCCGCTGTTTTGCGTAGCCGCGCGGCGGCGTGAGGACGTTCCGCTATTTGGGGATGGGTTTGCCACGCACGCGGCAAGGACGAACGCGAATGGCGCGAGAATCAGAGCCCGGCGATGACAACGCACTCGGTGAATCTGATGCTGGGACCTATCTGTTACTAGAAGCCCAGGTACGCCCTCACTCGCGGCTCCATCTTCTCCGGTGTCCAGAACGGCATCCAGACGAGATTCACTTCGACTTTCTCCACGCCGGGTAACGACTTCACCTCCGACTCGGCATTGGTCATCAGCTCGGGGCCGGAGGGACACGCGGGTGAGGTAAGGGTCATGTCGACCTTTACTGTGCTCCCATCGACGGCGATCGCGTAGACCAGTCCCAGATCGATGATGTTGAGCTGAAGGTCCGGATCCTTCACGCGCCGGAGCGCGAGCTTCACCTGATCCTCGCTCACGACACCAGTCGTCTTGGCCGCGACCGGCTCCGTCTCACCCGCGGTGACGGGTGGAGTGGCTCCGTTTTCGTCGCTCATAATTGATCCTGCGTTCATTGATTGAATAATCCCCGGTCGCAGCCACCAAAACAAGAGCGGGCGCCAATTGGCGCCCGCTCGAGAAAGCTATTCCTGGAGAGGAAGACCCTTACCGCCTCTTCGAACTCTTTTTCCGGCTGCTCTTCTTCGCCGAGCTGCGGCTCTTCGATGTAGCGCTCGCGATCGTGTGGTGTCTGGACGAGCCGTGACGGCGTCGCGAGGCGCGGCGCGGAGCAGGGTTCCAGCCCACTTCACGATCAGCGCGGAACTTCCCGGAGCGTGACGCGAGCTCGGGTCCGTCGATCACCGACAGCACCGCGGCGTCGGAGAGGTCCGCGCGCACATCCGAGATCACCTTGGCAGGGCGGAGCGCACGGGCTGCGTGAACGCGATTTGTGAGCAGAATCACGAACATCTGCCGCTCCGGATCGATCCACATCGATGTCCCTGTGAACCCGGTGTGACCATACGCGGTCGGTCCGAGATAACGGCCCGAGCCGTAATCGCCGTCAGCGGTGTCCCAGCCCAGGGCGCGGTGTCCGAACGCCCTCAGCGTAAACAGCTCGACGGTCGGCTTGCTGATGATCTGCACGCCGTTGTACTCGCCGCCATTGAGCATCATTTGCGCGAAGACCGAGAGATCCGCCGCGGTGCTGAACAAGCCGGCGTGTCCCGCGACGCCGCCGAGCGCATAGGCGTTCTCGTCGTGAACTTCGCCTCTCAGCGGGTAGCCGCGAGGAGGCGTGACTTCGGTCGGAGCGATGCGATAGCGTAGCGAGTCAGCAGGGCGGTACATCGTCTCGTTCATGCCAAGCGGCTCAAAGACGCGGCGATCGAGGAATTTGTCCAGCGGCTCGCCGGACACGACTTCGATAAGCAGACCGAGGACGTCGGCGCCAAGGTCGGAGTATATGTACTGTGCGCCCGGACGACCTTCGAGTGAAGTGCCCAGGACCAGCGCTCTCGCTTCGAGTGGAGTCTGCGCAATGCGCCATATGTCGCGCCCCGCCGGCAATCCGGAGGTGTGCGTCAGCAGCATGCGGATCGTGACTTTGTCCTTATCCCCGCCGCCGAATGTGGGGATGTAGTTCACGACGGGATCATCGAGGCCGATCTTCTTTTCGTCGTAGAGAATCATGATCGCCGTAGTGGTCCCGACGACCTTGCTCAGGGAGGCGATGTCGTAGATCGTGTGTTGCGCATCGACCGGGGTGCTATTGTCACTCCAGGAGAGTCTTCCGAAACCCTTCTCGAACACCGCAGCGCCCTTTCTGCCCACCACGACCGAGGCCCCGGGGTATCCACCGGCCTTGATTCCGCGCTCGACAACGCGCTCAATGGCGCCGAGGCGGTTGCCGGACATGCCGACGTCTGACGGAGACTTGACTGGCAGTCCGTCGCCCGCGCGCGTCACCGTCAGTGCGGTGAGAATGACTCTAAGCAACGCTAACTCCTTGAACCACTTTAATTTATACTGTCCGCAAGAGCCGAAGTTCCGACCCGGCCGGGCTTAGACTGCCGCTCCGCGGTATGGCGAGGGCGTACAGTTGCAAACGATTCCCCACAACGAAAGTCACCGTCTTTCGTAAGGAAACTTTAGAGACATGGAGCGTGACTAAGAAAGTGTCCGAGATGCCATTCGACCAGCTCGACCTCAAGCGCGCTACTGCCGGCGACGAGAGGGCCATGCAGCGGCTTTGGTCGCAGCATGCGCCTCACATCGACGCGGTCGTACGCAGGCTTTGCGGGGATCCGGAGCTGGCAGCGGACGTCTCGCAGGAGGTCTGGATGCAGATCTTCAGGGCACTCCCAAGCTATAGGGGGGACTCGCAGTTCGGAACATGGGCTCATCGGATAGCTGTCAACCGTACTCTCAACGCGCTTCGCAAGATCAGGCGGCTCGCGAAGCTCGAGACCGACATTGAAGACGACTCCGCGCTCACCGAACAGGACACGGACAGGACTTTCCTGGCGGAATCCATAGAGCAGGCGATGGCGAGACTGTCGCCAGGGGCGAGAGCGGTGTTCGTACTTCATGACATTGAAGGATATACGCACGGCGAAATCGGAGAGGAGCTCGGAATCACGCCGGGCGGATCCAAATCGCAGTTGTTCAAGGCTCGGACCAAACTGAAAAAATTGCTGGCACATCTCGTTGACGAATCAATACCAGTGGGAAAGGGGAAGGCACATGTCGCACCTGTCTGAAGACCAACTCGACCAGATCATCGCCGACGAGCAAGCGCGAGCGCAGGCGCCGCTCAATGAGTGGCGCACGATTGCCGCCCGAGCAAGAGAGGAGGGACTCTTTCGCGAGTCGCAGTCGCGCTCGTGGATTGCCGGCCAGCAGTGGATTCAGGCAGCCGCCGCGATGCTCTTGCTGGTCGGGGGAATCGCGATCGGCCGGACCACGATTGCGATACCGGGCTCGCGCCAGGCGGCGGAGAATCCCGGCCAGGCAACCAGTTCAAGTGCTCCCACAGCTTCGGCCGCTCTGGCCACTTCGACGATGGGCGACAGCTTCGCCTCAGTCGATGATGCATCAGCGACACTCGAACGCGCGTTCGGCGACTATCAGCGCGCGTCGGCATTTCTCGCGGCGAATTCGTCGAATACCAGCACCGTAGACAGCTCGGGTATCTATCGCACTCGGCTCGCGGCCCTGGAGAAGGTCGGGCCCGCGATGGAGAGTGCGCTCAGAACAGCACCGCACGATCCGGTGATCAACCAATACTATCTCGCGACGATGGGTGCCCGCGTTGCGACACAGCAGATGGTAGCGCGGCCCGTCGCGCTCAGGGGATTCTAGGCCAAGATGAGAGGGAAAGACGTGTCTGCAATGGGAAGAGGTTCCGTAACAGCGGTCGCACTGGTAGCCTCGCTCGCTTTTCCGGGTGTGGGGAGAGCGCAGACGCCACCTTCGTCGCAGTCCCCTCCGTTCGAGACGCCGACGGGCTGGCTCGGTGTCCGGCTCTCGGATGAGGGGATATTCAGCGAGAACGGCGCTGCGTTCTTCGAGCGGTATCCGGTCGTCAGCAATGTCGAGCCGGGCTCTCCGGCCTCAAAAGCCGGAGTTCTTCCGGGAGACGTGATCCTCACATTCAACTCGCACGACATGCGGGGCGGCACGCTCCAGTTGAGCAACTGGATGAAGCCTGGAGCTGCGTTCGAGCTCCGGGTCAGGCGCAACGAAGGAGTTCGTCTCGTGCGTGGCGTGCTGGGACGTCGCCCGGACGGCTGGGAGCAGCGAATTGTGGTGCAGGTGTCGCCCAACGAGCAAATATTCCTGCGGAGAAGCGCGGAAGAGAGGGCGCCAGGAGGGCTCCTGCAGTCTGGCGTAAGGGTGTGGACGGAAGGTTCGACACCGCCTCGACTCCCATCACTTCTGGTGCCTGCCCTGGGGCTTGGGCGCGGCCTCTATCCCTTTGCCGGCGCCGAATTCACCGCCCTCAACAACGATCTCAGCGATGTCCTCGGCGTAAAGCCCGAAGGTGTGTTCGTGGCCAACGTCGTCGAGGGGTCGATCGCGCGAGAGGCCGGACTTCGAGGCGGCGACGTAGTAGTGATGGCGGACAAGATCAAGATCGACAACCCGAACGACCTGGTCCGCGCGATTCGCAGCGCCGATGATCGATCTATCACACTGCAGGTAATTCGCAAGCACAAGCCGCAGACGATCACCCTGAAGTGGTAGGCGCCAGTCTCCTCGTCTCGGGAATCAGCGACGCGTGAATCGCGATTGAGGCCACTGCACCGCTCGCGGCGGCAACGATAGCCATCTGCGGGCCCGGCGCGATATCGCCTGCGGCGTAGACGTTCTTCACTGAAGTGTGATTGCGCTCGTCGATCACGAGCCGACCCATCTCGTCGCGCTTGCATCCCAGCTGCGCGCCGAGATCATCGGCGGGATACTGACCGATCGCGAAGTAGAGTCGCTCGCAATCGAGTGACATTCCGCCCTCGAGCTCTATCCCGCTGATCTCGCTCGACTTTGCTACGACGCACTTGATCGGCTGGTCCAGCACCGGGATGTTCAGGGCCTTTAGCTGATCGAGAAGCGTCTGCTCCATATCCGGCTTCTCGCCGTTGGTGCAGATCACGATTTGCCGCGTCCACGTGGTGAGCGCGAGCGCCATTCCTACCGCTTTGCGTCCTTTGCCGACTACGACCGTCTTCATATCGCGCGTCTCATAGCCATCGCAATCGGGACACACGTGAATGGTCTCGCCATAACAGCGCTCGAGTCCCGGGATGTCGGGCCAGACATCCTTGATTCCGATTGCCAGCAAAATGCGGCGGGCCTCTATCACGGTTCCTTCGCGAAGCCTCATCGCGAAGAGCTCCCCGGTCTCGTTGAATGCCTCGTCGACGATTCCGCTCACGTAGTCGACGCCGAACTTCGCGCCTTCCTCCCTGCCGATGGCGCGAAGCTCCGGAGAGCGAATGCCGAGATGGCCGAGGTAGCCGTTGATAGCGCGCGTTTCCCAGTTACGTGGATCGCCGGAATCCACCACCACTACCTTATGTAGATATCGCGCGAGCCAGATTGCGGCGGAGAGTCCAGCGGGGCCGCCGCCAACAATTGCAACATCGTAACGCTGTGCGCACATGCGCGGCGCGGGTGCAAGAAGAATTCCGGGTCAGAACTTGACCTTCACTGAATGGGGACTAGAATTCTCGGGATTAGGGATTGGCCCTAAGCTCAACACATGCAAAAAAGCCGCAACGTGATCAATAGCATCTCCCGCACAGTTACCACTGCCGTTTCGTTGCTCTCCGCCTCCTTTGTCACTTTTCTTCCGAGCGGGCTGACGGCGCAGGACGTCAGACCCGATACGACCCAAAAGGCGACGGATGTTGGAATCGTAGTCATCCGTGCCACCAAACCACTGCACGTGATCGGGCATCTGCCCGATGTGCAGGAATCAGTGATTTACGCGGGGAAGAAGACCGAGGTCCTGGTAATGGACAGCCTGCGCGCAAACGTTGCGCAGGATGTTGAGCGGCAAATTCTGGGACGCATTCCGGGTGCACATTTCTCGGAGACAGAAGGCGCGGGCTTCCCATCCAACGGTGTCGGCTTTCGTGGTCTGGATCCGACTCAGTCGGTCGAGATCAATACCAGGCAGAATGGAATCGGTATCGCCGCTGATCTGTACGGCTATCCCGAGACTTACTACACGCCGCCGTCCGAAGCGCTTTCACGAATCGAGGTCGTGCGTGGTTCAGCATCGTTGGCATTTGGCCCTCAGTTCGGCGGCTCGGTCAACTACGTCGTGAGGGATGGGTCCAATCTGCGCAGCAGGCCGACAGTTTTCTCCGCCCAGACGGCTGGAAGCGACGGCTTGTTCAACTCCTTCAACTCTGTCGGCGGCGTGAGCGAGCGGTGGAAATACTACGGATTCGTTCACGTGCGCGACGACGACGGCTGGAGACCGAACAGCGAGTCGCGTCAGACCGCGATTTACGGCAGCACTACCTATTCAGCTACTGACCGCCTTCGCTTCGGACTGGAGTATACGGCTTTCAGAAATCGCATCCATATGCCGGGCGGTCTCTCCGACGAGCAGTTCTCCGCCGATCCAAGGGCCTCCTTTCGTGCGAGGAACTGGTTGGCCAGTCCCTGGAATCTGGTAGCCCTGCGAGCGACCTACGCTTTCTCGCCGACGGCGCGACTCGAGAGCGTCTTCTCCTACATGAACAGCAAGCGCTACCTGGTGTGGCGCAACGAGGACGGCGGACCGGGAGCGCTGGATGCGATCGACCCACAGACCGGGACCTACGTTCCCCGGGAAGTGGAGAGCGAGTCATTCCGCAGCGGCTCTCTGGAGACCCGCGTTCGTCTGGATCATGGCCTCTTCGGCAGGCAGAGCACGCTCGCGACGGGCGTTCGCCTGTTCAAGGGCACGCTGGAGAGATTCGAGGGTGGACCCGGGTCGACTGGCAGTGATTTCGACATGAAGCTGTACGGAGGAACATGGGAGCGTGCGCTCGGCTTCGGCACCACCAACGCCGCCGCGTTCGCCGAAAATCTGCTGCATGTCACCGATCGTTTCTCCATCACCCCGGGCATCCGATATGAGTTCGTTCGGTCGACGTCGCGCGGATACACCGACGTGGATTCCGTCTTTACGCCGCGCAGCTACTCTTACCCGTTGATGGGTGTCGGAGCTCAGTACGCAGCGAGTAGCTCGACGCAGATTTACGGCAACGTCTCAGGGGCATATCGGCCCATTCTTTACGCCTCCCTCGTTCCTCTCGGAAGCATCGTTCGGGTCGATCCCAATCTGCGCGCCGCGCACGGGTACAATGCCGATCTTGGCTGGCGTGGCATCGTGAGCGACGTCGTCAAGTTCGATCTGAGTGGATTCTACCTTTCCTATCACGACCGGATTGGCACGCGCACATCGACTGATGCGACGGGCTCGTTTTCCGAGTCGTCAAACATCGGGAATAGCGTGCATAGGGGAGCGGAAGCGTACATCGAGCTCGATCCGCTGGCTAGCTCGGCGGGTTCCGCAAAGACTGCGTTTGATATCTTCACGTCGCTCGCGTACATCGACGCGCGCTATGTCTCGGGACAGTTCAAGGGGAACAGGGTTGAGCAGGCGCCACGTGTCCTTGCTCGCGCAGGTCTCACCTACGGCGTTGGGCCAGTGAGCTCGACACTGCAGGTCAGCCATACATCCAGCTCGTTCGGCGACGCCAACAACAGCATCAGGCCGGTCGACGACGCGGTCGCGGGGTTTGTTCCCGCGTACACGCTGCTCGATTGGTCAGGAGCCGCCAAACTCGGTGGCCGAATGGAGTTGACCTTCGGCATCAACAACGTCGCGAACACCCGCTACTTCACGAAGAGAACGGGGGAATATCCTGGACCGGGGATCCTGCCCGGGATGGGCCGGCGGATGTACTTGGGCCTGGAGCGGGACTTCTAGAGCACCAGCAATGGCGGTGGGATCAAAGCGACTTCAGGTACTGAACGAGATCCCGCTGCTGCGCGACCGACAGATTGAGCCGGCGGAAATTGTTGTAGTGCGTGACGACATCCTCGAGTTTAGCCGCGCTCCCGTCGTGGAAATACGGAGCATGTTGCCATAGGCTGCGAAGCGGCGTGGTGCGATACGCTTTGTTCGCGGTGCGTAGAGCGTAGCGAGCGTCCTGTCCGGTTTCCGCAGGATTGTGCAACACACCGGAGTTGTTGTCGGTGTTGTTGGCACCAACGTGACACGTCACACAATTCTGGTTGAACACTACCAGTCCGCGTGTCGAAGCGTCGCTGTCGAAGGTTCCAGCCGGGGGAGCAGGAGCTTCGATGCTGTGCTGGTAGGCGCGCAATGAGGCGAGCTTAGGTCCGACCATATCGGGAGTCTGGCGGATGTTGATGCCGAGGCGCGGATCGGAGAAGTTCCCGTGTCCGTGCATCTGGGTTACAGCCACGTATGCGTTCCAATAGGAGATCGGACCTTCGGCGGTGTAGGTCTCATTTCTCACGTGAGCGAGACCATAGGCCGGGGGAAGTAAGAGCGGTGTACTCTTTCCGTCGATGTTGAATCGCGGGTCGTACTTCCCCGGCCCCCAGGAGTTGTAGACTGCCTTCTGTGCTGGTGTGATCGCCGGAGACAGCGCGATGATAGCTCCAACATTGAGATCGCGATTGGGCCAGCCATCCTTCCGGTGTCCTATCCCCTTCGAGAATGAATCGTCGACCGTCGAATGACAGAGCGCGCAGGTAATGCCGAGTCGCGTGAGATGGTCCTTTCCATCGACGGTGCTTACGGTGCCCATGAGTCCGACCACTGCGTTCAGCTTGAGGAGGGTGACTGTGGTCGCGGGATCGTTGAGATTTACCTTGCCGGCCTTTATCGCGGCGGCGACATCTGCCGGAATCGCGTCGGCATCGACCTTGAGGCCCACCGAAAGAGCGGTTACCGGGCTGACTGATTTCTGCACGACTTCTTGCATCTGAGCGGTGTCGGTCCAAAATTGCTCGTCGCCGAAGGTGTCGAAGCGGAATACCTGACGGCCTGCTGCCAAGGTCTGAGGGGAGAAGTCGTCGCTTGCGGCACCGGCCCCGGTTGGGCTGCCGGCGGACATCTCGCTCGAAGGAGGCTGGGTCGCGCACGCGACACCTAACACGACAAAGAGAGCAGCGCCAACCCGATGAACAAGCGATCCTGCGTCGAAGCGTCCAAAATCGATTGACATGCTCACCCCTCGCCGGAGATTGGCTGCACTCTGTCCGCCTCTAAGCCTGCGCAGATCCCCGGAGATTGTCAAGTCATCACTGCAGTATCTTCTCAAGCGCAGCCGAGTCCCGGGCTCGTCCCCGCCGAACCAATACGGATCAGTTCTTGAGTGTTCAAATTGATAGAGGTAGAACGGGGCCTAGCGCACAATCCAACGATCTGAAGATTCGTTATGTCAGTCCCTCACATGAAGCCCAATAGTCCTGCCCGAAGGGTCCTCGCCGAGCTTCGTCACGGCCCCCGGACCGTCGAGCAGATTGCCGCAACTCTGCGCCTTACGCCAAACGCGGTGAGGAATCAGCTCCGAAAACTCCAAGATGCGGAACTCGCATTTCGCTCCGGCTCGCGGCCAGGCACAAGCAAGCCCTCAGCCGTGTACGCGATTACGCTCGCAGGCCAGGTCCAGTTTTCGACGCTTTACCTTCCGGTACTCACGCAGTTCATGCGTGTGGCTGAAGGGCAGTGCGCCGGCACACAGCTCGACTCATTCATGACCGAGACCGGAAAATCACTCGCGTACAGGTACGCGAAGCCCACGGGGAGGGTGAGGGACAAAGTTCATTCTGCGGCACGACTCCTCAAGACGTTCGGCGGCATCACCGAGGTGCGGACGCACAATGGATCGATGCTGATCAGAAGCCTCGGCTGTCCATTGTCGGCTCTCACCTCGGAGAACCCCGCGGCCTGCAAGGTTCTCGAGGGTTTTCTGGAGCAATACCTGTCGACGCCCGTGCGCATCTGCTGCAGCCGCGAAGATGAGCCGAAATGCTGCTTCGAGGTCGTCACGGAAATCGCATCGCGCCGAACGACGCGTTAGTCCGGAGGCATTCCGATCGATTCTGCCGGACCGATTCACCCTCGCCCGCGGAACCGCTAGTTTACACGAGAAGGCCGGTTTCACTCCCATTCCCGGGCGTCGGTCCCAGCACCCACTCATGAAAATCGCAATCCTCGACCCGGCCAGCGGCATCGCCGGAGACATGTTCCTCGGCGCACTCGTCGATGTCGGACTCGATAAGGCGTGGGTCGAGCGATTGGCGTCCACACTGGGCCTGTCGGGAGTCGAGGTTCGCATCAAGGATGTGGAGCGCTCCCACGTCCACTGCGTCAAGGTGGACTTCGACATTCCCCCGCAGCCGCATGGAAGGGCTGTCTCGGAGATCCATCGGATGATCGATGCGGTGAAGATTCCGGAAAAAGTCGCGCGCTCAGCTCACTCGGCGTTCGACACGATTGCGGCGATAGAGAGCGCGATCCATGGTGTCGCGCCCGATGAGCTGCACTTGCACGAAGTCGGCGCGGTTGACGCGATTCTGGATATTGTCGGCTCCATCTGGGGTGTCGAGCTGTTGGGCATAGAGCGCATTTACAACACGAAGGTCTCGCTTGGTGAGGGCACGGTGAAGACAGCGCACGGCGTTCTTCCAGTGCCCACTCCGGCGACGATACGTCTGCTCGAAGGATTCAACGTCCGACACGGTCCGCCTGGATCGGGTGAGCTCACCACCCCGACCGGCGCGGCGCTGCTCAAGGTTCTATCGAAGGGTGAGCCGCCCAATGAGTACAGTCCCTTGAGAAGCGGATACGGCGCCGGCACCCGCGACATTCACGGACAGCTGAACGCGCTGCGAATAATTCTTGGTGAGGCAGCGGTGGATAGCTACGAACACCACCGTCATCGCGAACATGTACACACCGAACATCTGCATGTGCTGAGCGCCGACATCGACGACATGCCGCCTGAAGAGGTTGCTGGCGCGGCGGATGTGTTGCGGGCCGATGGCGCCCTGGATGTCGTGCTGCTCCACACTACGATGAAGAAGGGGCGTCTCGGCACTCGCGTCGAAGCGCTCGTGCGGGCTTCGGATCTCTCGCGGATCGAGGAAAAGATATTCCAGCACTTCACCACGCTTGGCGTGAAGACCTTCGACGTTGTGCGTAGCGCGCTCGCCCGTGAATCGAGGATGGTTCGCTTCAATGGTCGAGACATTCGGGTGAAAGTGGCGACGCTGCCGGACGGCTCAAAGCGTGCGAAGCCCGAATTCGATGATTTGCGTCGAGTCGCGGAGGAGACGTCGCGTCCGCTGGCGGAGATCCGCTCCGAAGTATTGAGCGCGCTGAGCGATTCGAATGGCAAGCACACCACTCCCCGAGGTAAGTGAATTGGAGCTCGAGCAGAAGCTTCTCGATGCAGTCAACTCCGCCGCGCGGGACCGCGTGGCTTACGTCTGCTTCTCCGGCGGAATTGATTCCACCGTTGTCCTCGCGGCTTCAGTGCGCGCTGGAGTGGATACGATCGCCCTGCTCGGCGTGAGCCCATCGCTCGCTGCCTCCGAGCGCGCTGAAGCGCACCGAATCGCCAATGAGATCGGTGCGTGTGTCGAGGAAGTGGAGACAAACGAGATGGATCTCGCCGGATATCGAAATAACGCCGGCGACCGCTGCTATTACTGCAAGAGCGCCCTTTACGACACGGTGCAAGCGCTGGCCGCGAGCAGGAATTCGGACGAGGTGATCTTCGTCGGAACACACGTTGACGACCTCGGCGAACACCGGCCCGGCTTGCAGGCGGCAATGGAGCGAGGCGTAGTGGCGCCGCTGGTAGATGCGGGACTCCATAAATCCGACGTTCGAGCTCTGGCACGCCACTGGAATCTCTCGAATGCGGAGAAGCCGGCAGCGCCCTGTCTGGCCAGCAGAGTTCCGGTCGGCACGGAGGTGACGCCGGAGCGGCTCGCACAGATCGAGACCGTCGAAGAGTTTCTGAGGCTGCACGACGTTTGGCCTGCACGCGCCCGATGGCACGAAACAGTAGTTCGCCTCGAGATTCCCGCGGAAATGTTCGAGCGTGTCGTGACCGATCCACTGAGAGGGGAGCTGCGTCGCGCCTGCAGGAGAGCCGGTTTCAAGTTCGTCACGCTCGATCTCGGCGGATTGCAAAGCGGAAGTCTCTCGCTGCCTCTGGTAGGGTCATGAATCAGATCCGTTGGGATCGCGATCGCGAAGCCCGCACCGGAATCCCTGAGGTCGTCTACGGCCCGGGAAAAACGAGCGCGCACCTGCGCCAGATCTTCGATGGTACGACCGAGCTGCGAATCGCATCGCGTCTGAGCGACGATCAGATGCAGGTGCTGAGCGAGTTGGCGACGATCTACCCGGAGGCGCGAATGGCGGTTCGCAATGCGCGCCAGAAAAGGGACATGCCTGTCGTTCCGGTAATCACTGCCGGAACAGCGGACATACCGGTAGCGCTCGAGGCCGCCACGACGCTCGAAGCGATGGGTGTCCCCACCGCCACTCACTTCGATGTCGGAGTAGCGGGAATCCATCGACTTCAGTCAGTGCTGCCGGAGCTCTCTGCAACCCGGGTGTGCATCGTGGTGGCGGGCATGGATGGCGCGCTGCCGGCTGTTGTTGCGGGTCTGATAGGCGCGGCAGTGATCGGCGTTCCGACATCCATTGGAACAGGTGTGGCTCAAGGCGGAATGGTCGCGCTGAACACAATGCTTGCCAGCTGCAGCCCTGGGGTCGCCGTCGTGAACATCGACAATGGATTTGGCGCTGCGTGCCTCGCGCTCAAGATCCTGGGCTGCAACACTCCCGACTGAGGTCAAAGAGCGAATTCTCTCGCTCCCGCGCCAAGAACTTCTAACCTCTGTTTCCGAGTACCACAGCCGCATTTCGCGCGAGCCCGCGGCGCTTGGCGCGCTTCATCGGTGACCGCCTGAAGGCTGAGCGGAACTCCTCGTCGCCCATGGCGAGGAGATCGCGGGCGAGCGTCTCCGGATTCTTGTCGCGGATCGCCTCCCGCACAGCGAATGCCGGTTCCCGCAGCTCGCGCGCGAACTTGACGTTGTAAGGACAAACGTCCTGGCAGATGTCGCAGCCATAAATGTTCGATCCGATTGCCTCATGAAATGCTTCGGGGATCTCTCCCTTCAATTCGATCGTGAGATACGAAATGCAGCGCGTGGCGTCCAATACGCGCGGCTCGACGAACGCTTTCGTTGGACAGGCGTCCAGACAGCGCGTGCAGCTTCCGCAGCGATCGGACTCGAACGGCGAATCGGGAGCGAGATCCAGATCCACCAGCAGCGACCCGATGAAAAAGAAGGATCCCAGCCGGGGGTTCACCAGATTCGTGTTCTTGCCGAACCAGCCCAGTCCTGCGCGCCGCGCGAGATCGCGCTCGAGGATGGGTCCCGTATCGACGTAGGCCTTTCCCGCAATCGGGCGGCCGACCTCGAGCTGCACCCACCTATGCAGCTCGTTCAGCCTTTCAGCCATCACGTCATGGTAGTCGTCACCGCGCGCGTAACGCGCCACGGGACCACTCGCCTCCCGACCGCCGTAATCGAGACCGACGACAATCGCGCTGGTGGCGCCGCTAAAGGCCAGACGTGAGTCGCGACGCTTAGCCGCACCGCGCGGCAGATAGTCCATTTCGCCGGCGTAGCCCTTTTCGATCCATGCGTCAAATGTTCCCGCAGTCTCCATCGGGCCGAGCGTGGCGATCCCGACGAGATCGAAGCCGAGGCCGTAGGCTTGCGCCTTGACCATGTCTTCGAGCGCCATGAATTCCGCGACTGCCCCTGTCATTCGCTTGCGCTGGCCCAGCGTGCGTAACGCTCTACGTCAGCGGCCGAAGGTACTGCGCCGTAGTCACCATACGCCGTGTACATGCGCCAGCGGAGGTAGGTGGCATCAGGCAACGGAAGGAAGGGGAACTGGCGGTACCAGTTAGTGGCCCGGAAACGCCAGGCAACCCGTAACAGATTGAGCGCCAATCGGGGGCGGCGTATTGCCCGAAGGCTGAGTCTCATTGCAAGTCGTAGCCACGGCATTACGCTCGTAATATATAGAAAGCGCTATGGTACACCTTGTTACTCACCCGCTCGGACTCATCTCCGATACTCACGGACTCTTGAGGCCGGGGGTTCACGATGCCTTAAGGGGAGTCGCCTTGATTCTCCACGCGGGGGACGTGGGTGGATCGGGCATTCTCGATGAGCTGCGATTGATCGCGCCGGTCCGTGCGGTGCTCGGCAACACCGACCCGGCCGGTGACCCGGAGCTCGCTCCCGAGATCCTGATGAACGTCGAGGGTATGAGTGTCCACGTGAGTCATGGGCACGAGGTAGGGAGTCCAACACCGGAGCGACTGGCAGATCGCTATGGTGCCGATGTGGTGGTTTACGGTCACACGCACCGGCCGCTGGTGACTAAACTCGGTGGGAGACTGTTCGTGAACCCCGGAGCCGCGGGTCCCAAGCGCTTCAATCTCGTGCCGAGCGTGGCGCGGTTGACAATTTCGGGCGGAAATGCGGAGGTAGAGATCATTGAGATCGCTTGAGCTGATGACGGAAGAAGTGCAGGTGTGGGTAGCGCCGCTCGAGGTGACGGACTCGCGTTATGCGGATCTCGCGGACACTCTTGCAGTCGAAGAGCGCCGGCGCGCCGACGACCTTCCGCCGGTCCTTGCGCGGCGCTTCGTGGTGGCCCGCGGAATCCTTCGTGATCTCTTGTCGGGGTTTACGGGCACCCCTGCGCAAAAGCTCAAGTTCGAGTACGGAAGCGGAGGAAAGCCATCGCTGGTGGATCACGACATCAACTTCAACATTTCGCATTCCGCCGAGCTGGGGCTGTTTGCGTTCGCGCCGGACAGAGCGGTCGGTGTGGATGTCGAGAACGAGCGGCCGGTCCGCCGCCTTCTCGATGTGGCTCAGCGGTTCATGTCGGAAGACGAGGTCCGGACGCTGGCCGCTACGGATCCCGAAGAGCGCGACGCGAGCTTCCTCAGATCGTGGGTGGTGAGAGAGGCGCGACTGAAGGCCGAAGGAAAAAACGTCTGGTCCGGACAGGAAAGCGCGGGTAACCCCAGTAACCTCACCCACAAGCTGTTTTCACCGTGTCCCGGGTACATCGCCGCCGTCGCTGCTTCTGACTCCGATTGGCGGCTGTACACGTGCGCGGTGAAACATTAGCCGAAAAGCTGAAGACGCTCACCCTGAGGCCGGTGGCACCCGCCGAGATCCGCCATGCTTTTGCCATGTTCAGATTTGCGTTCGCCGTGTACCGACGCATTATTTAGGATTCGTGCCGCGTCGGCCGAGTTTACGCTGGCCGCTGAGCGTCAGGCGTCCCAGTTTGAGGAAGGAGGAGGAAGAATGCGAAAGATTTCTTGTTTGTTTGGTGCTCTGATTCTGGCGATCGGCCTAACGTCGTGCGGCGGGGGCGGTGACAGCACGGTCACCCCGCCCCCTCCGCCGCCACCGCCGCCACCACCGCCCGTGTGTGCTACCAACACGTTCTGCATGGG
>DASYVU010000193.1:0-6007 GCA_035936715.1 Gemmatimonadaceae bacterium | reverse complement strand
CTGACGCCGATACGATGTGCTTCGCCTCGCGCCTTTTCCTGCCCTGTGATCCGCGTTGAGCGACCTTCGCATAGGAGCCGGCGGCAAATCAACTGCTGCGACCAGCGGCCTAACGAACGTTGCGGCTGACAAGCACTTTTTGAATGCGGCTGAACTAAGGCGTTGGGCAGACTCCAGGAGGTTGGATGAGTGACTCGTCAGAGTTTGAGCGGGGAGTTTTCGCGGGAATTCTCGCCGCTTTCGGCGCGAACGCGGTCAACTGGCTCATCACACCGATGAGTCATCCCGACGCGAGTAATCTGCGAACAACTGCCGTCGCTATCCAGGCGGTTCTCGGGCTAGGCATCGGTATCTGGCTCATTGCGCGCGAACGTATCCGGCGCATAAAGCGGAGAGCCGCCGCTAATACGCCCTAGCGCGTGCCGCCTGACGAAGCCCGTGGTTACTTGATCCGGCAGTTCGAAACGGCGTGGAAGCTCACCAACATCCACCTCGACGGACTTGCCACCGAGGAATGTTTGTGGCGCCCTGCTCGTGAAGGGTTGCACGTGCATCAACTTCCTGATGGAAGGTGGCGCCCCGACTGGCCGCATCACGAGGGATATGATCTCGGTCCGCCGAGCATCGCGTGGCTGACGTGGCACATGGGTTTCTGGTGGTCCATGGTTCTCAACCACTCATTCGGCGATGCGACTGTCTCACGCGAGAGCGTGATGTGGCCGGGCAATGCCGACGCCGTACGAGAGTGGCTCGACCGGCTACATGGCGAGTGGCGAGCAGTACTCGAGCAGATCACCGACGACGACCTGCGATCGGCACAGCGAACACGATGGCCTTTTCAGGACCGTCCGTTCGGTGACGTCGTCGCATGGGTAAATGTGGAGCTAACGAAGAACGCATCCGAGATCGGCTACGCACGCTTCCTGTACGCCGTCAGTGGCGAGTGACTAGAGGCGCAGCCTAACGTACGTTGTAGCTGACGAGCACTTAACGAAGGAGTCGAGGATGCGCAGGGTGATGGTGCAGGAATGGGTGAGTCTCGACGGGGTGGTGCAGGCGCCGGGCTCGCCCAATGAGGACAAGAGCGGCGGCTTCAAGCACGGCGGATGGCATCTGCCGTACTTCGACGACATGTCGAGGAACTGGGTGGTGGCGAATCTGAACGAAGCCGGCGGATATCTGCTGGGGCGTCGCACGTACGAGAACTTCGCGGGTCACTGGCCGAACGCATCCCCGGAGGAGCAGGTCATCGCGCAGCCGCTCAATACTCGGCCAAAATACGTGGCGTCCACGACACTCACCGAGCCGCTCGCCTGGCAGAACTCGACGGTGCTCAAGGGTGACGTCGCCTCGGCCGTCGCCGCGCTCAAGCAGAAAGACGGCGGCAATCTGCTGGTGATCGGCAGCGCGAAGCTACTGCAGACGCTCATCGACCACGACCTTGTCGACGAGTTCCGGATGATGATCGACCCGCTCGTCGTGGGCGGCGGCAAGCGCATCTTCGGCAATGATGGTGCGCTCAGACCGTTGCGGCTCGTCGACAGCCAAGTGACAACCACGGGCGCGATCCTCGCGACCTACGCTCCCGTCAGGCGCTGACGCGCGGAATCGCCAGACCCTTCACCTAATCACCATGTCCCCTATCCTCGCCGAGCTCTTCGGCACCGCAATCCTGATCGTGCTCGGCGATGGCGTCGTCGCCAACGTCGTGCTCCACCGCACGAAAGGGCACAACTCCGGCTGGATCGTCATCACCGCGGGCTGGGCGTTCGGCGTAACGATCGCCGTCTACTGCGTGAACAGCATCAGCGGCGCGCACTTGAATCCCGCGGTTACGATTGCGCTCGCCTCCATCGGAGCTTTCGACTGGGCCAAGGTTCCCATGTACATCGCCGCGCAGATCGCCGGTGGATTCCTCGGCGGCGTCATCGTGTGGCTCGCATATCTGCCTCATTGGAAGGCAACGCCGGATCCGGTGAGCAAGCTCGCGGTTTTCTCCACCACACCGGCAATCCGTCAGCCTGGCGCCAATCTTCTCTCGGAGATCATCGGCGGATTCGCTCTCGTGCTCGCGCTTCTCGCGGTGATCTCGCCCGGTAACTTTGTGCCGGGCTCAGACCTCGCGAAAGGATTTGGGCCGCTGCTCGTCGGCGTGATCGTGATGGCCATCGGTCTCTCACTCGGCGGCCCCACCGGCTACGCGATCAACCCCGCGCGCGATCTCGGGCCACGCATCGCGCACGCCGTGCTCCCCATCGATGGCAAGGGAAGCTCCGACTGGGGCTATGCGTGGATTCCGATCGTTGGGCCCATTGTCGGTGGCGTGCTCGGCGCGCTGGTTTATCAGTTCGTGTGGAAGTAATGAAGGACATCCTCGCGCTCGAGCCCATCTAAAAGCGCGTGCTCCAGCTGACTCCGAGCGACGGCAGGATGGAGAACCAGGTTTCGGGGTCGCGTTGTAAAGCAAGGCTCCCGCTGGCATCAGTAACGCGGTACACGTCGTAACCCAGAACGTTCTCGTGGTTCGTGAGGTTGATCACCTCGAAGAAAAAGCGCCATTCGCTGTTCGGAGTCTGCTTCCGTCGGGTCACGCGCATGTCTACTCGCTGATATGCAGGTAACCGGCGGTTGTAGAGCGTGTCCGGCCTGACCAGGAGATCTTTCGCTCCGTTTCTCCGCGTAACGGGAACGCCCAGTTCGTAGGTATAAGGCCACCCGGTGTGAAAGGTGTACGCGGTGGTGACCGTCCAGTTGCTGGAAGGACGGTAGATGAGGTCCATATTCAGCGCGTGTCGCTGGTCTTGCGGGCCGGAGTGTACCGAGTCGAACGGTGGCTTGATCGGATCATTGACGTGATCGATGCGACTGACGCGCTCGTCAACGCGCGATAGCGCATAGCCCAGGCGAAGCTTGGCTCGGCTTCCAAGACTGCGCTCATGGTAGATCTCCAGCCCCTTCGACCAGGTCGAGTCGGGGTACACGAGGATGCGATCCTCCGAGGACTCGGGAAAGACATTGAGTCCCGACTTCCAGTTTCGGAGGATCGGACGCAACCGCGAGCCAGTCTTGCGGTACGCTTCGGCGCGGAACGTTCCGCCGTCGGAGTAGGTGTGCTCGAATCCGATCGACCATTGCTTCGAGCGCTCGGATGGGAAGTAGCGGTTCAGGCGATCGAAGGCATTCTCGTCATTGATTCCCTGGCGCTGATAGTAGTAACCCCATCCAGCTCGCAGCGAATTGCGGTCTGAGAGCCTGAAGAGCGTATTGATCCTGGGACTCCAGTCCCGATCGTGGGTGTACGTCGCTCCATCGTAGCGAAGCCCGGCTTCCAGGACGAGCGGTTCCGCGAGCTGCATACGATCGCTGACGTACGCGCCGATCGTCGTTCCGTTCGCCTTCTTGGCTCTGCGAGTTATGCGCGGATAGTAGCCGGTGGTGTCCGGAACGGGATTATCCGGGTTCTGCGTGACGCGATTTTCCCAGTCGAAGTCGGCGTGCATCGACCGCAGATCGTAACCCAGATCCAACACGTTCCTCTCCGAGCCTTGATAGCTGAAATCCTGCTTTAAGCCAATCACGGAAAAAGCGCGTCTGCCGTTCACTCCGTAATACTCGAGTGGAATGATGGCGTGTCGCTCGTCCCCTCTGCGCGTTGCGTTCACCGACCCGACAGAGGCGAGCGTATTGAGCGTGAGATGCTCCCCGAGAAGGGAGCGCAACGTCAGCCAAGCGTAGGAATTTCCGTATCCATTATTTGCGGTCTCGACCGTTTTGATCGAATCGTTGAAGCCGGTAGTGCCGTTGATGGTGAACCTGTAGTGGTCGGCGGCCTGAAGCACATTGAGCGCCAGCGTGTGATTCGGATGGAGCCTGTAGCGAATCGTGCCAAAGACATCCTCGTACGTGGGAGCTTTCGCTTCCTTCTTGTTCAGGAACCGGAGAAGAATATCGGCGAAGCCACGACGACCCGACAGAAGCCAGGATCCGTTGCGGTTGGCGAATGTGCCTTCCGCCAGCGCATGCGCGTTGATCAGACTCGCGCCGAGGCTCAGATGGGTGCCGTCTTCACTCGGCGCCCTCGAAGAGATTTTCATCACGCCGCTTCGCTTGTCGCCATAGTGGGCCGGGAATCCGCCGGTCAGTAGTTCGACGCGATCGATGGTCTCTACATCGACGATGCTCAGGGCACCTTCGGCGAAATCCTTGAGGTGATATGGCTCATAGATTTCGAGTCCATCGAGGAGGATGAGTGTCTCGTCCTGCCGGCCGCCCCTGATCGAGAACTGGGCGCCATAGTCGCCCGAGGAGAGTCCGGGGATTCGACTCATCGCGCGAAAGAGATCTTCACCGAATGGCGCCGCCTCGATCTCCGCCCTCGTGATGGTTTGCCCCAGCGCCGGCCCTGCATCGAGAAGAGAGAACGCACCCGGAGTTACCGTGACGTCGGCGAGTCGAAACGGAGCGGAGCGCATGAGAATCGTAAGGCTGACCTGTTCACCCGCGGGGACAGATATCTCGGCGCTGACCGCCGGCTCATATCCGATGCGTCGTGCTTCGACGCTGTAACGACCGGCTGGCACCCGCCTAAAGACGAAATTCCCGGTCAGATCCGTGGTTGTCCGGAGGTTGGTCCCGGGAAGAATCACCTTCGCCTGGGATAGCGGTTTTCTGGACGCGCTATCCAGTATCTGACCAACGAGAGTGGCAGTCGACGCCGTGTCGACCGGTACGGCGCCCACTCGCTCTTGCGCAGACGCGCGAGTGGTGGTGGCCGCCAATAACACGACCAGCAATACGGCGCCAATGTGTCCAGGGATCTTCATGGAGCTTCGCCCCTTACCGGATATTATGGAACGCGTATCGGCCGCCCGTTGTGACACCGAAGCGCGCCTGTGCCGTTGAAGGATAACGGAGAGCCACTTTCTTTTCTTTGGCCGCCCTCGCCACGGTGGTCGTTCACGTTGCCATGTTCGGCGCTGCGCGAGAGCCCGATGAGGGAACTGCCGCCCACATCTGGCAGCTGCTCATGGGTCTGCAAATTCCGATCGTGGCGTTTTTCGCGATCCAGTGGCTGCCACAGGCGCCAAGACACGCGTCGTACGTGCTGGCGCTACAGTTTGTCGCCACGCTCGCAGCACTTGCACCGGTTTTCATTCTGAAGCTTTAGCCCGAGAGGGCCCCCGCGGCGCACAGGCGCCACGCGGTCTAACGACGCAATAAATTTGTCAGGCGATCCGCGGAGTGGCGGCGATTTGGCTCCTTCTGCAGCGTCGCGCGATACTCCACACCCGCCTCGGCAGTCCGATTTAGCTTCATCAGCATGTCGCCGAGCAGCTCACGGGCCGGCGCGAGCGGGCCCGGTGTCACGGCGCTCTTCTCGGTCGCGTCCTCACGCGTGGCGGCTTCGCGCATCCGCGTCAGAGCAACGGTCTCCCGGTGCTCGGCGAGATCGAGCCAGGCCTGGGCGGCGAGATGCTGGATGGCCACCTGCTCCGCCCAATAGCCTTCACCTTTTGCGCTCAACCGCTGCTGAATCGACGCCAGCGAATCGATTGAAGTCTTTGCTTTGGCGAGATTGCCAGTGTGTGACGCGCCAAGTGCGCGCGCGAAGTATGTCATCGCTTCGGTGTAGGGATACGCGCTCGATTTCGGTTCGAGCGCGGCGGCTTCCGCCCACGCGCTCCGCTCCAGGGCCCAACGCGCCGGAATAGCCGCGAGCGCGAACACGCCTGCGGAACCGGGAGCGGCGCCGGTAATCGCGTTGGGATCGAATCGCGCCACGAGTGCGGGTAGCCCATCGAGAATCGCCTTCGCTTCGGAATCTTTTCCCATCTGCAGATTGGCGTACATCGCGTAGTCGCTGGCGTGCAACGCTTCCGCGATGGAGCCAGTGCTAAGCGCGACCTTCATCGACCGATTGTTGGTGTTGACCGATTCCTCCCACATGCCGACTCGGGTAAAAGTGTGCGAGGGCATGTGCAGCGCGTGCGCGGCGGACGGAGCGATA
>DASYVU010000192.1:0-7627 GCA_035936715.1 Gemmatimonadaceae bacterium | reverse complement strand
CACCAATATCGAGAGAAGCACCACATTCTCGTGCAGCACCTTGTTGTGCTTGAGATGGTGCAGCAGCACCAGCGGCGCATCTTTCGACTCGGAGGTCAGAAACACCGCCGTTCCCGGAACGCGCGCGGGCTTAAAGCGCTTGTCGGGATTCTCGTCTCCAAGATCCTTGAGCAGCGCGTCGAGCGGGATCGATGCGTCGACGAGCAGACTGCGGACGATCAGCCTGCCACGCTGCCACGTCGTCATCAGCACGAAAATTCCCAACCCGATCGCGAGGGGGACCCAGCCGCCCTGCATGATCTTGAGGAGGTTTGCGCCGAAGAAAGCGAGATCGATGATCAGAAAAAACGCGGTGAGTGCGCCGGCTCGCCAGATGCTCCACTGCCAGTGTGACCGCGCCAGCACGTAGAACAGAACCGTCGTGATGGCCATCGTACCGGTGACGGCGATACCATAGGCCGCGCCGAGGGCGCTGGAGGAACGGAAGTAGAGCACGACGAAAATGCAGCCCAGCGCCAGCGCGCGATTCACCTCGGGCACGAATATCTGCCCGGTGTCCTGCTGGGAGGTATGGATAATCTTGACGCGCGGACTGTAACCGAGCTGCACTGCCTGCTGTGTGAGCGAGAAGGCGCCGGATATCAGCGCCTGCGACGCAATGATCGCGGCGATCGTCGCCAGAGCGATCATCGGGTACAATGCCGCTCTTGGCGCCAGAAGGTAGAAAGGATTCACGGCGGCACTCGGGTCGCGAAGAATCAGGGCGCCCTGTCCGAAATAATTGGCGAGCAAACAGGGTAGGACGAGCCCTGACCACGCGAGGCGAATAGGTCGCTTTCCGAAATGTCCCATGTCCGCGTACAGCGCTTCTGCGCCGGTCACCGCAAGCACCACCGCTCCGAGGAGTACGAACCCGGAAGCGCCGTGGTCCACGAAAAACCTGAAGCCATACCATGGATTCAGTGCCGCCAGAATCTGCGGTGCGAGCATGATCTCACGTATTCCGAGTACGCCGATTGTAGCGAACCAGATCACCATCACGGGACCGAATATCCGGCCGACTTTCGCAGTGCCCTTGTTCTGGTAGAAGAAGAGCACCATGAGGACCGCGATAGTGATCGGAATTACGAGGCCCGCGGACGACGGCGCGACGACTTCCAGACCCTCGACGGCGCTCAATACCGATATCGCCGGGGTTATCACGCCATCCCCGTAGAGCAGGGCGGCGCCGATGAGCCCGAGCGCGATGATCATCTTGCGCCGGAAGGTGTCAGCGTCGCGGCGTTGCTTCTGAAGGATGAGGGCGAGCAGCGCCAGAATTCCGCCCTCGCCGTTGTTGTCCGCCCGCATGATGAAGACGATGTACTTGATGCTGACGATGATGATCAGCGACCAGACGATCAGCGAGAGAACGCCATAAACGTTGGCGGGAACGGGGTCCAGGCCGTGCTTGAAGCATTCCCGCAGGGCATACAGGGGGCTCGTCCCGATGTCCCCGTAAACGACGCCGAGCGCGAGAATTGTGAGTTTTGCGAGACGGCGGCCGCTCGGGTGAGCTTCTACGTTAGTACTGATTTGTGCGACCTATTGAGGTTGTAAAGGCCAACCGTAGAGCTGGTGGCTTTGACCTCGGAATTTCCGCAAGCGAGCAACCCTTTGCAAGGTCAATACCGCCCTTGAAAAAAACGAATGTTCGAGGGGCACATCGCTTGCGTTAAGGGTTGTACAACTGGGACGACTTGATTCCACAGCGGAGGTACGATGAAGGACATTAACGAACGCGGTCTCGAGAACGAAGTCAAAGGCACCGTGAAAGAGACGAAGGGCAAGATTCGCGGCGATTTGGGTGACGCCACGGACAACATGAGTGAGCACATCAAGGGTCGCGCTGAACAGCTTGAGGGAAAAGTTCAGAAGAACTTCGGCAAAGGCGAAAGAAACGCCGATCCCGATAAACTTTAGCAGCTCCTGAAGTGACAAAAAAAAGCGCCGGTGCATTGCACCGGCGCTTTTTCGTTGTTTTACGGGTTGACGTCAGAACGGCGGTGGTCCCGGAGGACGATCCCCGCCTGTCGGGGTGTCTCCGCCACGTCGCTCGGCAAGCTCCCGGTGCGCGGCCGCCCGCATCTTGTCGAGCTTGACCTGCTGGTCGGCATTGAGCAACCGCTTGATCTGCGCATGCGTGCTGTCGCTGACCACACGCGCGAGGACCGCGGTAGAATCCAGCTGCGGCTTCAACGGCTTGTAGAGGGCCATGATCTGCCGATGCTTCTGTTCGATGAGCGAATCCACGGAGACCTGCTGCTGTGGGGTGAGCTTAAGCTCTTCCGCCATGCGCTGGCGGTAGGCGCGTGGTCCGTGCAATCCGCGACCGTGACCGCCGCGGATTGCACGGTCGGCTGAAAAGCCAAGCGCCCCACCGGCGATGAATGCGCCGAGCAGGAACATCAGCGCGTAGCCCTTGGTTCGGTTCATTTCCATCCTCAATGTGACATGACGTAGCGGAACGTCGCTTCACGCTGCGACGAACCGTCGCGCGGAGCCGTCACTACCTGTACAGCGCCGGGCAGAACATCCGCGGCGACTGACTCCGTGACTGCTTCATAGCCCGAACGCAGCTCATCGTCATTCTGGCGCGACCAGAGCACTCCCGCGGCCGCGAACAGCACAGCGGCAGCGGCGAGTCCCGGCGCGGCCCAGCCCGCGAGATCGGACCACCAGTTGACCGGAATCCGAACGACAGCCGGACGGTGCTCCGCGATGTGGGCCATAATGCGACCTTCGAGGGCGTCCCAATACGCGCCTTCGGCGGGTGGTGCATAAGCATCACGGAGCATCTCCGTGATCTTCGCATCGCCTCCATCGCCGGGTCGCAAATCGGTACGATCTTCCATCACAATATTCTACCCCCTCAGGTTCCCCAGCAGCTGCCGGAGCTTCTGCCTTGCGTGGTGCAAATCCGAGCGAGCCGTTCCGCCCGGGATCGCCAACAACTCGCCAATCTCAGCGTGCGTAAAGCCCTCCACATCATGCAGAACTATCACCGACCGCGCCCGCGGCGGAAGCTGCGCCAGCGCCGCCTCGAGCCGTTCGCTCAGCTCACGGTCTTCCGCGGGATCACGGAAGGTCGTGGCCATCGATTCCGAGAGCTCCTCGGCGGTGCGCACCTTCTTCCGTCGAGCCAGATCGAGCGCCGCATTTGCGACGATTCGATTGAGCCAGGCGCCGAATGCCTGGGCAGGATCGAACCGGTCGAAGGCCTGGTACGCGCGCAGAAATCCTTCCTGAACCGCGTCCTCAGCATCCTCGTGGGTCATGACGATCGATCGCGCCACTATATACGCACGGCGCTGGTGCAATCGCACGAGCCCGGTGAAACCCCGCTCGTCACCCTTTCGGGCCAGGCTTACAAGCTCTCGCTCCTCATCAGAAATACGTAAGGGTACGGTCAACTGTTGAGAGGCTAATGTACCGGGCCCATCGAGCCACGCGCTCGACCCGTCCGGAACAATAGCAGCAGCGGCAGCGCGAATATGAGCACCAGGCCGCTATACAGATAGATCCTGGAGAAGGCGAGCATGCTCGATTGCACCGTCACCTGCTTGTCGAGGATGGCGAGTGCCTGCTGCTGCGCGACCAGCGGATTCATCCCACGAGATATCAGCCCGCGGGTAAGCAGCGATAGGCGGCTCAGTGTCTCCGGATCGCTGGCGCCGACGTGCTCGGTCAGGAGTGCCTTCTCGCTCGCCATGAAGCGCGCGAGCAGAGTCGCCATAACGGCGATCCCGAGCGAGCCACCGAGCTGCCTCATGAGATTGAACATGCCGGTGCCCTGCGCGAGATCCTTCACCTTGAGATCTGCCATCGTCGCGTTCGTGAGCGGCACGAAGATCAGACCGAGTCCGACACCGCGCAGGATCAGTGGCCAGAACAGATCCTGCTGGCCGCTGGCCGATGTCAGGTGCGACATCTTGAGCATCGACCAGAAGAAGAGAAACGCTCCGGCGACCACCGTGTAGCGCGCGTCGAGGCGCATCGCGTTTCTTCCCACCACCGCCATGGTAACGGCCGATGCAATCGCTCCGGGCAGGATGATCTTTCCAGTCTGCCATGCAGTCATCTGCAACAGCTGCTGCAGAAAGACAGGCAGAATGAAAACGGAGCCGTAAAGCGCGAACCCGAGCAGCAGTCCCAGGCTCACACCCGCCGAGAGCTGACGACTTTTGAGGATCCGGAAGTTGATGACAGGCTCGTCGACGGTGAGCTCGCGCCAGATCAATGCGATTCCCGAAAGGAGCGCGGTAACGCCGAGTAGAGTTACGAAGCGTGAATCCCACCAATCGTACCGCTCACCGCGCTCGAGCATCCACTGCAGCGAGCCCACGCAGAGCGTAAGAAAAATGATTCCGAGATAGTCGATCTTGTCGGCGCGCTCCTGGTGGGCGGCGTCGTGGACGTAGGTGACGGTCAGGATCGCCGCGATGATACCGAGCGGAACGTTGATGTAGAAGATCCACGGCCAGGAATAATTGTCCGTGATCCACCCACCCAGCGTCGGACCGAGCGTCGGCCCGACCATGACGCCCACGCCGAAGATCGCCATTCCTGTCCCCGCCTCTTCCGGCGGGAAGGACTCATAGAGCGTGGCCTGCGCGGTGGACAGAAGGGCACCGCCACCAATTCCCTGAATCACGCGCCAGAAGATCAGGGCGAACAACGAATGCGAAGAGCCGCAGAAGAAAGACGCCAGCGTGAAGAGAAGAATCGAGCCGGTGAAGTAGCGCTTCCTGCCGAAGTACGCCGAAAGCCAACCCGACATCGGGATGACGATGACGTTGGCGATGATGTACGAGGTGGATACCCAGGCGATCTCGTCGAGCGTCGCGCCAAGATTTCCCATCATGTGCGGAATCGCGACGTTGACGATCGACGTGTCGATCAGCTCGAGCATCGCCGCCATCGTGACGGTGAAGGCGATGATGTACTTGTGCGCGTAGCGGTCCTCGGAGGATTGCGTCACCCCGGAGGACCGCAGCACGGCCGTGCTCAACGGTTGGCGGTGTTCACGTGCACGTTCGCCGAAAGGCCGGGCCGAAGGGGATGATTACCCGAACACGGCTTGGTGACTGCGATGCGCACCGGAACACGCTGCACGACTTTCGTGAAGTTTCCGGTCGCATTGTCGGGTGGAAGAAGCGCGAACTTCGCTCCGGTTGCGCCGCTGACGCTCGCCACCTTTCCTTCGCCGACGCAGCCGCCATAGGCATCGATCTCGAACTCCACCGGCTGGCCGGGCCGAATGGTGGCGAGCTGCGTCTCCTTGAAGTTCGCCGTGACCCACACGCCCGTATCGGCGACGATGCTCAGTAGCGGCTGGCCGGGCGCGACGAGCTGTCCAACTTCGACCTGCTTTCTCGACACCTCACCCGACGCCGGCGCGGTGATATGGGTGTAATCGAGCTGCAGCTGTGCGTTCTCAGCGGCCGCCCGTGCTGCCATTGTGCGGGCGCTGGCGACACGCACACCAGCTTCCGCGGTGTTGACCGTTCCACCCGCAGCCGACGCCTGACGTTCCGCGGCGAGGAGATTCGCGTGCGCTACTGCTGCTGTTGCCTTTGCGGCGTCCAGCTGCTGCTGCGAAATGATCAGCTTCGTCGCGAGCTCCCTTGCGCGCGCGAGATCGGCGTCAGCCTTGTCGGCGTTGGCCTTCGCCGCTCCAATCTGGGCGTCGAGCGTGGCGCGCTGGCCTGTGGCGCTCTGAACCTGTGACTGCGCCTGACCAGAGAATCCACCGCCACCACTGGTCGCTTCAGCCGCGGCGAGATCGGCCTGCGCCTGTTGCAGCCGCACACGATAGTCCGCGTCGTCGAGCTGAACAAGCAATTGTCCGGCGTTCACGTGATCGTTCTCGCTGACGTTCACCGTCTTCACGTATCCGCCGACTTTGGCCAGCACGGGAACGATGTGCCCGTCGACCTGCGCATTATCCGTCGATTGGTGTGTCCGTCCGTAATTCCATCTCTGGAACGCCCAGAAGCCGAGGACGAGCCCGAGCACAATTACGATCGGGACAACGAATTTCTTTTTCGTCGAAGGTTTGTCTGGCTCGCCAGCGGCCGATCGGCCGTTGCGGGTGCTCGTCGAAGCGCTGGATTCTATTGCGGTTGCCATAATCTTCCTGTGTTCCTGCCGGTCTGGATAAAGTTTAGCTAAAAGTGGTTTTGAGTTATCTCAGCGTTGTGACACTGCCTGTAGCGCGCGCGAGTGACACCCGCGCCAGCTGGTAAGCCGTCTCCGCATCGTTCACTAGAGTCCGCGACGCGGTCAACGCAAGCGATGCATTCACAACATCGGCGTTCCCCGCCACGCCAGCGTTGAAACGGTCGCGTGCCTGGGCAAGCTCCTGCTCGGCGAGAGTAAGGCGCTCGCTAGCCGCGCCGAGCTGCTCGCGTGCGGCGGCAAGATCCAATACCGCGCCGCGCACATCAGCCTGGACCTGCTGCTCGACGTCGTGTTGCCTGATTTGTGCTTCCTTCACGACAGACTGCTGTTCCTGCACCCTTCCTTCGCGCTTGAATCCGTCGAACATCGGAATCGTCACCTGCAACCCCCAAGTGTAGGTGTTGAGAAGGCGCCCTCCGTTTTTCCCGATGATGCCTTCGTCGGCGACGAGCCCGAGCGTAGGCAAACGCTCGGCTTTGATCGCGGAGAGACCCTGCTGGGCTGCGCGCACACGCGCTTCCTCGGCGAGAATGTCCGGACGCGCGCGAAGCGCCTCCGCTAGCAGAGCACCTTCATCTGGAATCGGCTCAGTGGCAGCTGCGACGAGGGAGAGCGAATCGGTGAGCACGATGTCGGTTCCTACGGGAAGCGAAAGCGACCGCAGCAAATCGAGGTGCGCATGATCGCGCGCGTTGCGCGAAGCGATGAGGCTGGCGCGAGTGGCGGCGAGCTGTGCCCGGGCGCGGGTCACGTCGAGACCAACACCCGTTCCCGCCCGGAGCTGCGCTTGCGCGATGCCGAGGAGGTCCGTCGCGAGCAATGTATCGGCCTGACGAGCGTGCAGATCTGCATCAGCGCGCATCGCCCTCACGTACGCAGTGGTAGCCACTGTCGCGGCCTGTTCAGCGGTCGCATCAGCGTCGGCGCTGGATGATCGCGCGGCAGCCTGCGCGGACCGCACGCGCCCGAGCGCGCCGAAGTCGAGCAGGTTCTGCTGGACTCGGCCACGAACGTCGAGCGTGTTGATGGGACCCAGTACCTCGCCCTTCGGATCGAACACCGGCTGCTGACCGGGCGGCGTGGGGAAGTCGATGCCCAGGGTGGAAGTGTTGAAAGTCCTACCCGCTTCCTGCACGTAGCTGCTGACGGTGGGAAGCAAATCTGCTCGACGCTGCCGGACACGCGCCTGGGCTTCGTCGGCGCGTAATCTCCCTCCCCGTGCCAGGGCGCTCTGCTGTGCAGCGAGCCGCCCGGCGTCACCCAGAGAGAGCGGAAGGACTGTCGGCTGCTGTGCGTGGAGCTGCGGCGAGGCGAGCGCGATGATTACGGCTGTGCCCGGAAAGAGCAAGCGGAGCTTGGTGGAGAGTTCAGTCATTTATGAATGGGATAAACGAAAAGCATCAGG
>DASYVU010000191.1:0-27846 GCA_035936715.1 Gemmatimonadaceae bacterium | reverse complement strand
TCGATCGCGCAGCAGGCCGTGCCGAAGGGCATGGGCCACAGTGAGTTAGCGCGCGCCCAGTTCACGAGGAAGTCCAGGCGGGTCAAGGCCCAGCCTTCCTGCGACTCCGGGATGTAGGAGACCGTGCGGTGGTCGGCGGGCGCGATCAATCCCATTGAAGTGCTCCCTTCTTCCAGACGTAGATGAAGCCGACGAGAAGAATCAGCATGAACACGAGCATCTCGCTAAGCCCGAACAGGGAAATGTTTCCCACCGGGCACTCGTCGGCGACGAGCGGCACCAGGCAGGAGAGCTGCTTGTAGTAGACGGCCCATGGAATCATGAACACCGTCTCGATGTCGAAGATGATGAACAGGATCGCGACGAGGTAGAAGCGCACCGAGAACCGCTCTCGCGCGTCGCCAAGTACCGGAACGCCTGATTCGTACGCCTGCTGCTTCACAGGCGTCGGCCGCGCGCGGATCGTCAGCGACGAGATCGCGATGATCAAAAGTCCATTGATCACCACGAAGCCGAGCAGCATCAGAACCGGGAAATAAGCGCGAGCCATGGGGTTTCGGACTTCGTGAAGACTTTCACTAACGCGATTTTCAGGAATTTACCGACCGCTATCTTGTAATTCAACGGCTTCGCTTCGGTGGCGAGCGTAGTGCGAAATTCGTACATTCACGACGAAAGCTGCGAACTCCCGGCAGCTGGCCACCGACGACAGGCTGGCCTTCCTCACCGCAATCAATTCTTCCTCAATGTCAATTCAAGCGGATCGCTGGATCACCCGAATGGCCAGAGAGCATCGGATGATCGAGCCCTTCGAGAGCAGTCAGGTACGATCGGGGGTCATCTCCTACGGAGTGAGCTCCTACGGGTACGACATGAGAGTGGCACCTGAGTTCAAGATCTTCACGAACGTGCTGAGCTCCATCGTGGATCCGAAGAACTTCGATTCGAATTCCTTCGTGGAATTCGAGGGGCCGATCTGTATCGTTCCACCGAACTCGTTCGCGCTTGGTCGCTCCGTGGAGTACTTCCGGATCCCGCGCAATGTCGTGACGATCACAGTAGGTAAATCCACCTACGCCCGTTGCGGGATCATCACGAATGTCACACCCTTTGAGCCGGAGTGGGAAGGCTTCGTCACTCTGGAGATCTCGAACACCACCCCCCTCCCCGCCAAGATCTACGCGAACGAAGGGATTGCTCAGGTGCTCTTCTTCAAGGGAGAAGAAGAGCCGGAAATTTCCTACAAGGACAAGAAGGGGAAGTATCAGGGTCAGCAAGGAGTCACGCTGCCTCGACTGTAGTGTGGCCTCTGGCTTGCCACTTGGAGTATGGACCAACCGTAATTGGAGGAAGCAAAGCAGATGCAGAATCGCGACGGAGTACAGAAAGGACCCCAGGATCACGCGGAAGGCCAGCACGGTGCAAAAACGCGCGGCAAGATTCTGGAGCAGCTGCACTCCGGCAACGGAAACGGGGCGGTTGATCCGAACAAAAACGGGCTCGAGCCCAACAAGAGCATTGCCCATCACAACGCGGCTCACCGTCTGTTCGAGGAGCGCCAGCAGCACGACGAAGCTGAAAAGAACAGCGAGAAGACACGCCTTAACCGCGAGATCGAGCGACGTCACCTCGATCCACAGCACATTCCGAAGATCTGAGTCCTATTTGGGCATCCCCGCGGCGTAGGCGGGGACGATTCCAACCGCCCTCAGGGGCGGGTGCCGAGCAGATTGGCGCGCAGGAAATCGCGGTTCATGCGCGTGATGGTGTCGATGCTGATCTCCTTCGGGCAGGCCTCCTGACATTCGCCGTGAAGCGTGCAGCTACCAAAATTCTCCAGGTCCATCTGCTCCACCATTCCAAGAGCCCGGCGATACCGTTCCGCCTGGCCCTGGGGCAGAAGTCCGAGGTGCGTGATCTTGGCCGCGGTGAACAGTGACGAGGAGGCGTTGGGACAGGCAGCGACGCATGCTCCGCATCCGATGCAAGCAGCCGCATCCATGGCGGTATCGACGCTCTCCTTGGGCACTAGAATGTTGTTGGCATCCTGCGCGCCGCCCGTTGGCGCGGTAATGAATCCGCCCGCCTGGATTATTCGGTCCAGCGCTGATCGATCGACAACAAGATCCTTTACTACAGGAAACGCTCCGGCGCGCCACGGTTCGATGTAGATCGTGTCGCCGTCCTTGAAGCTTCTCATGTGAAGCTGGCACGTGGCGGTTCCACGCATTGGACCGTGTGCGACGCCGTTGATCATCAGGCCGCACATGCCGCAGATCCCTTCCCGGCAGTCGTGGTCAAAGGCGATCGGAGTCTCGTCGCGCCCAGTGAGCCGCTCGTTGACCACGTCGAGCATCTCGAGGAACGACATGTCAGGACTGATGTCGCGCGCTTCGTACCGGACCATCTTGCCCGGCGCGCCTGCAGCCGCCTGCCGCCAAACGTGGAGCGTGAGATTCATCACTTGTAACTCCGCTGCGACAGCTTCACGTTCTCGAAGACGAGAGGCTCCTTGTTGAGAATGGGACTTTGGCGCTCGCCGGCGAACTCCCACGCTGCCACGTAGGCGAAGTTGGCGTCGTCGCGAAGGGCTTCTCCGTCCGGAGTCTGACTCTCCTCCCGGAAATGTCCCCCGCACGACTCGGTGCGATGGAGCGCGTCGAGGCACATCAGCTCTCCGAGCTCGAAGAAGTCCGCTACTCGACCCGCCTTTTCCAGAGCCTGATTCAGCTCGACGTCGCTGCCGGGGACGTTGACATCGCGCCAGAATTCGTCCCTTAGCTCCGGGATTTTCTTGAGCGCCAGCTTGAGCCCCGCGTCGTTGCGCGACATCCCACAGTAGTCCCACATGATTTTGCCGAGCTCCCGGTGGAAGGACGCCACGGTCCGTTTTCCATTGATCGACAGGAACCGGCTCGTGCGCTCAGCCACCGCGCTCATCGCCTCGCGGAAGGCGTCGTGAGTGGCATCGACCTTGGCCAGTTTTTGACTGGCGAGATAATCCCCTATGGTGTTTGGAATTATGAAGTACCCATCGGCGAGCCCTTGCATGAGCGCGGACGCGCCTAGGCGGTTAGCGCCGTGATCTGAGAAGTTTGCTTCCCCCGTCACGTGCAGCCCGTCAATGGTGCTCATGAGGTTGTAGTCGACCCAGAGCCCGCCCATCGTATAATGCACAGCCGGATAGATGCGCATGGGCACTTCGTACGGATTCTCGCTGGTGATGCGCTCGTACATCTCGAAGAGGTTGCCGTAACGCTCTTCGATCACGTCCTTGCCAAGGCGCTTGATCGCATCGGCAAAATCCAGGTGGACCCCCAGACCCGTCTCTCCCACGCCTCGACCTTCGTCGCAAACTTCCTTGGCTGCGCGCGATGCGATGTCGCGGGGCGCGAGGTTGCCGAAGCTCGGATATTTCCGCTCTAGAAAGTAGTCGCGCTCCTGATCAGGGAGCTGTCGTGGATCGCGTTTGTCCCCGGGTTTCTTCGGAACCCAGACTCGTCCATCATTCCTCAACGATTCACTCATCAACGTCAGCTTCGACTGATAGTCTCCGCTGACGGGGATGCAGGTCGGGTGGATCTGAGTGAAGCAAGGATTTGCGAACGCCGCGCCTCGCTTGTACGCGCGCCAGATCGCGGTAGCGTTTGACCCCTGCGCATTCGTGGACAGGTAGAAGACGTTTCCGTAACCGCCGGAGGCGATCACGACCGCGTCGGCAGCATGTGATTCGATCCGGCCGCTGACGAGATCGCGAATCACGATGCCGCGCGCCTTTCCGTCGATGACGACGAGATCGAGCATTTCGGTGCGCGGAAACATCTTCACTCCGCCCTCCGCTATCTGTCGCTCGAGCGCCTGGTACGCGCCGAGCAGAAGCTGCTGCCCTGTTTGGCCGCGAGCATAGAATGTTCGCGACACCTGCGCTCCGCCGAACGATCTATTGGCCAAAAGGCCGCCGTATTCCCGAGCGAACGGAACTCCCTGCGCCACGCACTGATCGATGATATCGACGCTCACCTCGGCCAGCCTGTAGACGTTGCCCTCGCGCGAGCGGAAATCTCCGCCCTTGATGGTGTCGTAGAAGAGTCTGTAAACGCTGTCGCCGTCGTTTCGGTAATTCTTGGCGGCGTTGATTCCACCCTGAGCGGCAATGCTGTGTGCGCGGCGCGGCGAGTCCTGAAAGCAGAAACACTTTACGTTGTAGCCGAGCTCGCTCATCGTTGCGGCAGCGGCGCCGCCAGCGAGTCCCGAGCCGACGACCACGACGGTGTATTTCCGCTTGTTGGCTGGACTCACGAGCTTCATCTCGAACCGGTGCTTGTCCCACTTCTGAGCGAGCGGCCCGGTCGGGATCCTGGCGTCGAGGCGCAAGCTCATCGTACGATTCCCGAAAAGACCGCCAAAGGGATCGAAGTGAACGCGGCCCACACGAACACTGCGATCAGCAGGGAGAGTCGTCTGTGGAGTGGCTGAGGCGACGGTGGGCTCACTCCGATGCTTCTCACCGAGCTCCATGCCCCATGGAAGAGATGCAGACCAAGTGCGATCATCGCGACCACATAAAAAAGAGTGACCCACCAGATCCTGAAACTCGTGACGACGTTCGCGTAAACATCCTCGCGACTGAACACTCCCGCGGGTCTGATGTTGCCGGTCGTGAAATGAAGGATGTGCACAACAATGAAGACCAGCAGCAGCGCTCCGCCCCAGCGCATGGTTCGGGAAGAGATCGTCGCGACCTGGGTTTCTTGTTTCGTGTAGCCAATCGGCCGAGCCGCCCGGCTTTGTCGGGTCAGCTGGATCGCCGCGATCACGTGAAGTATTACCGCGAGCAGGAGCACGACACGCACCGTCCACAGCAGCTCGCCCGTGCTCTTAAGAAAATGCGAATACGAGTTGATCGCGGCAGAGCCACGAAAGACGAGAAGATTGCCGAGCGAATGGATGATGACGAAACCGACCCCAATGAGGCCGGTGACTCCCATGACGACTTTCTTGCCGACCATGGAGCCATAGAACTTGCGCAGCCTGCCCATCAACGCGTCACAGCTTTACCGCGCCCATTGGCTCGCGCACTGCATCCGCGCTCTTCGCCAGGGCATCGCGCTCTCCTCGAGTAAGCTCTACTTCGATGATCGACTCCAGTCCTCGCCTTCCTAGCTTGCACGGTACGCCGAGAAAAAGTCCCGACATACCATATTCGCCGTCGAGCCAGGCCGCGCACGGAAGAATTCGCTTCTGATCGAGGACGATCGCTTCGCACATCTGCACCGCGGCCGACGAGGGCGCGTAGTACGCCGAACCCGTCTTCAGGTGCTTTACGATCTCGGCGCCGCCGGTGCGGGTGCGCTCGACGATTGCATCGATCTTCGCCTGCGGCAGGAGCTGAGTGATCGGGATCCCGCTCACTGAGGTGTAGGAGATCAGAGGCACCATCGTGTCGCCGTGCCCTCCAAGAACCATCGCCTGAATGTCCCGTACTGACACATCGAGCGCTTCGGCGATAAAGGCGCGATAGCGAGCCGTGTCCAGGACTCCAGCCATTCCCAGCACTCGCTCGCGTGGAAAGCTGGTGACCTTCATCGCAACGTACGACATCACGTCTAGCGGATTCGAGACGACGATCAGGATCGCGTTTGGAGAGGTGCTCTTGATCTGCTGCGACACCTGCTTGACGATCCCGGCGTTTGTATTGAGAAGGTCGTCGCGTGACATCCCGGGCTTACGCGCGATGCCGGCAGTGATGACGATGATATCTGAATCGCGAGTTTCCTCGTACCCGTTGGTCCCGATCACCCGCGAGTCGAAGCCTTCAATGGGAGCGGACTGCCACTGGTCGAGAGCCTTCCCCTGTGGAATCCCTTCCATGACGTCGACCATGACCACTGTGCGCGCCAGCTCTTTCTCGGCAAGACGCTGCGCGGTAGTAGCACCGACGTTGCCAGCGCCGACCACCGTAATCTTGTTGACCATTTCGCTTTCTGGTTGTGGAGAGAGTAGTGCGCGAAAGCTAGTTACGCGGATGCTCTGGAAGAAGCCGGATTATATGGATCGTTCTGATCCGAAGCATCCGCGCTTTACTTCCGAAGCATCCGCGTCGACTCAGCCGCCGACTTGTGAGAGAGCGCGCAGGCCGCCGACGCTCATCTGGAGAAGGTGGTGTTCCTTGGGTTTCGTCGAGAGCGCGCTGCGAAAGAATGGCTCGAGCGGGAGTCCGCAGCGAAGCGGCGTACGCAGGTCGATCTCATCGTCGCCGAAAAGACACGTGCGAAGCCGGCCGTCAGCGGTAAGCCTCACGCGATTGCAGCTCCCGCAGTAGGTGTGCGACATCGGCGTAATTACTCCGATCGTGCCCGCCGCACCGGCAAAGCGGTAGTAGCGTGCGGGCCCGTTGCCTCTCTCGGGCGCCGCCGAGGGCTCGAGATCACCGACCTTCTTCAGAGCGGCGAGAATCTCATCGGTCGGGACTACGTGATCCCACGTGAGCTCCCGCATCTCTCCGACGGGCATCAGCTCGATGAATCTCACGTGCCAAGGGTGTTCGAACGTCAGACGCGCGAAGTCGGTGACCTCGTCATCGTTGATTCCGCGCATCACGACGACGTTGAGCTTAATCGGCGCGATCCCTGCACTCTCGGCCGCTTTGGCTGCCGCGATTGGATCGAAGTCCGTGTTTCGCCTGGAGATCGCCTTGATCCGATCCGGTTGCAGCGAATCGGCGCTCATGTTGACTCGATCGAGACCTGCGAGCTTCAGCGTGCCGGCGAGCTCGGGCAGTCTTACGCCGTTCGTCGAGAGAGAAATGTCCTCGATCTCAGGAATTTCCTTCAGCATGCCGATCAGTCGCTCGAGGTGCGGACGCAGAGTCGGCTCGCCACCGGTGATGCGGAGCCGCCTCAATCCGAGTGGTGCGAGCTCACCAACCACCCGCGCGATCTCCTCGTAGGAGAGAATATCCGACTTGGGAAGCCATTCGAGTCCGGCCAAAGGCATACAGTAGAGGCAGCGGAAGTTGCAGCGATCGGTTACCGAGATACGGAGGTACTCGATACTCCGGCCAAAACTATCCCGCAACGTGACGCTCATGGGCTCGCGGGTTGCGCGGCCCGGGTCGGGTCAATCCACTCGCGCGTTCCATCCGCGTAATGCTCCTTCTTCCAGATCGGCACTCGCTTCTTGATCTCGTCGATCACGTAGCGAGTGCAATCGAGCGCGGGGGCGCGATGCGGGTGTGCCGCGGCAATCGCCACGCTCACGTCGCCGAGTCCGAGCAGTCCAATGCGGTGTTCGACGACCAGACCAGAAACGCCAAAACGCTCTTCCGCCTCGTCGAGAATTCGCTCGAGCTCCGCATCTGCCATCGATTTGTAAGCCGAGTATTCGATGCCGCTGACGCTGCGTCCATTATTCACTTCACGCACGGTGCCGACGAATAGAGAGATCGCGCCGTATTGCTTCGAACCAACCTCGTTCATGAGCGAGGCGGGATCTATCTCGCGCGTGAGTATCGAAGCTCTCCTCATCCTCCCGCCACGGGCGGAATCAACGCAATCTCGTCGCTCGCCTCGATGAGTTGGTCGGATGTGGCGAAGCTTCTATTGACGGCGACGCGCGGAGCGGGTGGCAGCGACGAAGCGCCGGGAAGAGATCGGATTCGGTAGAGGAGATCCTGTACGGTGGTGCCGGGCGTTAGCGGGAGTTCGACCGCCGGTGCGCCGAGCACGTCGGCGTAGGAAGCAAACAATTGCACCGTCACCGTAGCCACGTGCTGACCTCTCCTGCCCCGCGTGCGGAGCTAAGTCGTTACGCTTCCGACATCTGCGACATGTCTACCCCAGCGACCAAGGCTCGCAGCTCCTTTGAAGGCTTGAATACCGGCACCGGCCGGGCGGAAACCTCGACAGGCGATCCAGTGCGGGGGTTTCTAGCCATGCGTGTCTTTCGATTGCGAATCTTGAAGGTGCCGAATCCTCTGACCTCGATATTCTCCTGCGTCTGAAGCGATTCCTTGATCGCCTCGAGAAACGCGTCCACGACACGAGCGCAATCCTTCTTGGAAATCATCGGCCCGGCGGTTCGTGAAATCTGGGCCGTGACACGCTCGACGAGGTCGGCTTTGGTCATGAAAAACTCCGAATGGAGACGCGCTGAAGAAGCGTAAGTGCTTTGAAAGTATGGCTTTACTGACATGCTGTCAAGCTAGCGCGGTCTACCTCAGCGAGCCCCTCAAGGCGCTTAGAAACTCCTGGAAGAGTGGCCGGGCGTCGTGCGGACCGGGCGCAGCCTCGGGGTGGTACTGGACGCCGAAGACCGGGAGCTCGCGATGCCCGAGGCCCTCGATAGTCCCGTCGTTCAGATTCACGTGGGTCACCTCCAGCTCTCCGGCGCCCTTGACCGTCCGCTCATCCCCCTCTACCGCAAAGCCGTGGTTCTGCGACGTGATGAGCACCTTGCCCGTTTCGACCTCCTTTACGGGATGATTCCCTCCGCGATGCCCGTAAGGCATCTTCGCAGTTGATCCGCCGAAGGTAAGCCCGAGCAGCTGATGCCCCAGGCAAATCCCAAAAACGGGGATTCCAGCAGAGGTCAGGGCGCGAATGATGCCCGGCGCATACGCGACCGCCTCCGGATCGCCGGGACCATTCGAAAGAAAAATTCCGTCCGGTTCCTCCGACAGGACAGTGTCGGCCGGAGTATCCGCGGGGACGACGGTCACTCGGCAATCATTCTCGCCGAAAAGGCGAAGAATGTTTCGCTTGATTCCGTAGTCGTAAGCGACGATGTGTTGGCGCGCGCGCGGATCTCCCCAGGTATAGCGCTCCCGCGTCGAGACACGAGAGGCGAGATCCAGTCCCACCATCGACGGACACGCGTCGAGTGCGGCGCGGCTTGCTTCATCCGGTTCCTGACCGGCCCCGATGACTCCGCGCATCACTCCAACTGACCTCAAGTGTCGCGTGAGACGTCGCGTGTCAACCTCAGTTATGACCGGCACTTGCGCAGCAGTTAACCAAGCGCCCAGGCCGCCTGTTGCGCGCCAATTCGAATAGGTTTGGGAGAGCTCTCGCACGACGACGCCGGCGACCTGCGGGGCCGACGACTCGGGATCTTCCGCATTGATTCCGTAATTGCCGATCTGCGGCGCGGTCATCACGACGATCTGGCCGCGATACGATGGGTCGGTAAAAACCTCCTGGTAGCCCGTCATGTTGGTCGTGAAAACGACTTCCGCGACCGCTGGAAGGACCGATGAATTCGCGGGTCCGGCTATTCTCCCACGAAAAAGGGTTCCGTCCTCAAGGAGGAGGAACCCCGCTTCGATGAACCGAGTGTCGGTCAACTTACCGTTTGGGCGCGGTGGACGGTGGCTTGGCTGCTGGAGCTTGCTGCGAGCCGGGTTTAGTCGGCGAAGTTGTCGTCGGCGAAGTCGCCGACGGCGCGGGCTCGAGCGGAACGGCCGGCGCGGAAGTCGGTGGCGGGGCGACGTTTGCGGGCTGAGTACCCAGGCCCTTCTCCAGCACGGAGCGTGGCGCCGACGTGTGCGTCGACATGATCTGAAGAATGAAGCACAGTCCGAGAAAAACTCCGCCGCCCCACCAGCTGGCGGTGGTCAGAAGATTTCCCGCCTGCCTGATTCCAATAAAAGCGTCCGGAGACGAGCTTGCTCCGCCGAAGTTAGCGGCGAGTCCAGTGCCCTTCCCGCTTTGCAGCAGGATCGCGAGGATGAGGACGATACAGTCCAGGACGAGCAGCGTGAGCAGAAACGTGTAAAGCATTGGGAGGATTAAAGTTCAGTGTAACCCTTGAATATCAGTACTGACGGGAAAAAACTCAAGCGGTGCGGTTGACCTGCGCGATGGTAAGCCATGAAGATGCCTCCACGCTCGCGCCGCCTACCAAGAGGCCGTCCACCTCGGGAGCTGCCAGGAGGCCGGTGGCGTTCTCTGGATTGACGCTTCCTCCGTACAGGATTGGAATTTCGTCAGCGCGCGTGCCAATCATCTGTCCCAGCTCTGCGCGAAGGACGGTGTGAATCGCCGAAGCATCTCCGGCAGATGCGGTGAGGCCAGTACCAATCGCCCACACCGGCTCGTAAGCCAGCAGAAAATCCGCCGAGATGAGATTCGGAGTCTGCGAGAGACCTTCGCGGAGCTGGTGCGTCACCACCTGCTCCGTCTGGCCAGATTCACGCTGCGCGATCGTCTCACCGACGCAGAGCATGAAAGTCAGCTTGGCACGCGCGGCTGCGACGCATTTCTTCGCGACCTGCGCGTCGGTTTCGCCAAAAACGTGTCGCCGCTCAGAGTGTCCGACGAGTACGACGCGCGCACCGGCGTCCTTTGCCATAGGCGCCGAGATTTCTCCGGTAAAGGCTCCCTTCTCCGCCCAATGAATGTTCTGAACACCGGCGATGACATCACCGCGGCCAGAAGCGGCGGACGACACCGTGCTCAAGGCTACTGCGGGTGGAAAGATGATCACAGTCCGATCGGCGCGTGGCGCGTACCCGGCGAGGAATGTCTGCATGAATGCCCTCGCCGCCGTGGGACCATTGTTCATTTTCCAGTTGGCGGCGAGAACGGAACGCTTCATGAGGCGTCGTCCAGTACTTCTACGCCCGGCAATTTCTTTCCCTCGAGGAACTCGAGGGATGCTCCGCCGCCTGTCGACACGTGACTCATTTTCTCCGCGAGCCCGGCTTCGGCGACGGCGGCGGCTGAATCGCCACCGCCCACTATCGTGGTTGCGCCTTTCGCAGTCGCGTTCGCCATCGCGTCTGCGATCGCGCGAGTTCCACGATCGAACGGAGGTGTCTCAAACACTCCCATCGGTCCGTTCCAGATGACCGTTTTGGACGAGGCGATCGCGCGTGAGTACGACGCAGCCGTCTGCGGGCCGATGTCGAACATCGCCTGATCTTTCGGTATCGCATTGCGCGGGACTGCCTTGCCGGACTTTGCCTGTTCGAGAGATGGGGCAACCATTGCGTCGTGAGGTAAAGTGAGCTTCATCCCCCCGCGCTCCAGCAGATCTTTCGCCATGGGGACACGGTCCTCCTCGACGAGTGATTTGCCCGTCTCGAGCCCCATCGCCTTGTAGAATGTGCAAGCCATCGCTCCGCCGATCAGCAAACCATCGACCTTGGGAAGGAGCTGCTCGATCACATCTATCTTGCCGGAGATCTTGGAGCCACCGAGTATCGCGATGAAAGGGCGCTTGGGATCGAAGAGAGCGCCACCGAGATACTCGAGCTCTTTCTCCATCAGAAGGCCTGCAACCGCTGGTCGGAGGTGTTCCGCAACACCCACCGTAGAAGCGTGGGCGCGGTGCGCCGCGCCAAATGCGTCGTTGACGAAGCAATCGCCAAGGCCGGCTAGCGCGCGGGCGAGACGTGGATCGTTTTTCTCCTCCCCGCCGAGAAATCTCGTGTTCTCCAGGAGTAGGATCTCTCCCGGTTTGAGATCCTCGCTCGCCTTGAGGGCCTCGTCCGAGTCAGTCGACTCGACGAAAATCACGTTGCAGCCCATCAGCTCCATCAGCCGGTTGGATACTGGCTGAAGCGAGTACTGCGGCTCCGGCTTTCCCTTCGGTCGTCCAAGGTGCGAGAGGATCACCGGACGGCCGCCGCGCTCCAGCAGCAGCCGGATGGTTGGCAGCGCGGCACGGATGCGGGTGTCGTCGGTTATTTCACCCTGCTCATCGAGCGGTACATTGAAGTCGACGCGCACGAGCACGCGCTTCCCACGCAGCTGCGCATCGCTCAGATCGAGGACGGTTTTCTTTTTCACTTTCCGCTCGCCTAGAGTCGCGACCCCATGAAGCGCAGCATGTCTACGCAGCGCGACGCGTACCCCCACTCGTTGTCGTACCATCCCTGAACCGTAATGAGAGTGCCGTCGATCACGTTCGTAGTCTTCGAATCGAGAATGCACGAGGCCGGATCACCGATGAAATCACTCGACACCAGCTCCTCTTCGGTGTAGCGGATGATTCCCTGAAGCGGTCCGTCCGCGGCCGCCTTCCTGAACGCGGCGTTTACCGACTCCTTGGTCGCGCCGGTCTTTTCCACTTCCACCGTGAGAATGGTGTAGGACACGTCGGGCGTGGGAACTCTGATCGAGCTTCCGTCGATTTTCCCCTTCACTTCAGGGATGACGAGCGAAGTGGCCTTCGCCGCTCCTGTCGTCGTCGGGATCATGGAGAGCGCCGCAGCCCTGGCGCGCCGCAGATCCTTGTGCGGGAGGTCGAGTATCTGTTGGTCGTTGGTGTAGCTGTGGATGGTCACCATCGAGGCGTGACGAAACCCGAAGGTGTCGCGAATGACCTTGACCATCGGCACCAGGCAGTTCGTGGTGCATGATGCGTTGGAGACGATCGTGTGGTTTGCCGAATCGTACTTGTCGCTGTTGACGCCCATCACGATGGTGATGTCCTCGCCTTTGGCCGGCGCCGAGATGAGCACTTTTTTTGCTCCACCCTGGATATGCTTGCGGGCAGAGTCCGCGTCCGTGAACCGCCCGGTGGACTCGAGCACGATATCCACACCGAGATCTTTCCAGGGGAGAGCGCCGGGATCCTTCTGAGCGAGAACCTTTATCTCGTCGCCATCGATGATGATCGAGTCCTTGCCCGCTTCGACGTCGCCCTGATAAGTGCGGTGCACGGAGTCGTACTTGAAGAGGTGCGCCAGAGTCTTTGTGTCGGTGAGATCGTTGACGGCCACAAAGTCCAAATCAGCGACGCCCTGATTCTTTGCCGCCCGGACGACCTGTCTTCCGATTCTGCCAAACCCATTGATGCCTACCCGTGTGGCCATTCCCTGAGCTCCATTCGGTTAAAGCCGGTCCCCACTTGCATGAGCCCGGCCAAAAGTCACGTAACTGATGATCCGCGCGCCGGCGTCGTACAGCACCTTTGCGCACTCGTTGAGCGTTGCCGCGGTCGTGACGACGTCATCCACCAGCACGACGTGCGCGCCCTCGATCGCGTCGAGCTTTCCGCCGCAAATTTGAAACGAGCCTGCAACGTTGCCCTGTCTCTGTTCGGGTGTCAACCGCGTTTGCGAGTCCGTCTCGCGCGAGCGAACAACCGCGCTCTTCCAAACCGGAATCTGCCACCGCCGCGACAAGCCACGAGCAAGAAGCTCGCTCTGATTATAGCCACGCTCTCTTTTTCTCGCTGAAGCCAGGGGAATTGGAACGATGCCCGCCCGCTCCTCGACAACATCCTCGGGCCAGGAGAGACGGCTCATCCGCTCCGCCATCTCGTCGGCGACCTTGCCCCAACCGCCGTACTTGAGGGCATGCACGATGGACGACGCGGGCTCGACTGGCATCCAGCATACTGATCTCACCGCGCGCACGAACGCCGGTAGAAGGTCACACCACTGGCACGCAGGAGAGGTCAACGGGTGTCCGCAGCGTCCACACTGCGGTGAAGGAAGGCGCGGGAGTCTTGCCCAGCAGAGATGACACACCATCCCTCGCTCATCCCGGGCAAGGAGCCGCTCGCAGGAGACGCAAACTCGCGGAAGCAGGAGGTCGAGCGCGCCGGAGCAACGCTCACGAACCCGGGCTGCCGCGCGCCGGTCAGTTAGGGTAGTGACAAGCGCATCGCTTCGCGGTCGGGCTCGCTCCCGAACCACCGCTGAAACGCGAGGGCGCCCTGTTCCAGCAACATCGGCAATCCATCCGCCGCGCGGATCCCGTTCTCCCTGGCCGTCTTGACCCATTGCGTTCCCCCACGTCGGTACACGAGATCCAGCACCGCCGCCGACTTCGGAATCAGCTCGACGTCGACGGGTTGATCCTCGTCCTGCTGACCTATCGGAGTCGCGTTGACGATCAATGTGGCGCCGCGTACCGCGCGCTCCACGCTCTTTTCGGCGCGCGCGACATCCGGAAAGCGTTTGGCAAGCGCCGCGGCTCGCTCATTGTGTCGAGCTACAACCGTTACTCTGGCGTCAGGCCACTCTTCAGCCGCCGCGAGAACGGCGGCGGCCGCGCCGCCCGCACCGAGCACGACGATGCGTGCTCCAGTCGTTTCACCGCCGAGGAGCGCTCGAGCGGCGGCATCGAACCCTCCGACGTCTGTGTTGTCGCCGTGAAGCTTTTTCGAGTCGAACCAGAAAGTGTTGACCGCGCCGACCTTGGCCGCCAGATCGGTCAAGTCATCGCAGAGATCGTGAACGGCGATTTTGTGCGGAATGGTCACGTTCCCCGCGGCATTAGCGGTCTTTAGCTGGCGAAGAACCGAGCGAAGCTCACGACCGCTCACATCGAGCGCCTCGTAAACGAGTGGAATGTTGGAAGCCCTGAGAGCAGCGTTCTGGAAAATCGGTGAGAGCGAATGGCTGACCGGATGACCGAGCAATACGAGTCGGCCAGGACGCTTGGTCATCTGACTCCCGCTTTCAGCTTTGGAGGCGGTCAAATAGTTTCTCGAGCTCTTCTTCGAGGGTGTCGGCGGTGTTGCGGTAAGCCTCCAGGTCGCCTCCGTACGGGTCAGTGATTCCCGCGTTGACGATGCCCGACGCGTATTCGTCGATCACGTGAACTTTGCCGCGACCGCCCATCTGCTTGACCTGCTCCAGATGACCCGGCGTCATGACGAAGACGAGGTCCGCCTCGGAAACGATTCCGGGAGTGAGCTTCCGCGAGCGGTGGCCCGTGAGGTCGAGCCCACGTTCCATTCCGACCAGCAGCGCTTCATCAGTCGCCGGGACATTGTCGTGCGCGTTTGTCCCCGCGCTGGAGACGTTCAGATCTTCGAGGCCACGACGGTCAGCGATTTTGCGCGCCAGTGCTTCGGCGAGCGGACTGCGGCAGGTGTTGCCGCTGCACACAAAGAGCAAATTCATGGTTCAGGCGTCTCCGACAAGGTCCGGAACGCTCTCCCGCAGCTTCGCCGCCGGGATAGCTCCGGGACGAATTACGCGCGGAAGTCGTCCCGTGCAATCGACGACCGTCGAAGGCTGCGATTCGCGGAGCCTTCCGGCATCGAGAACCCGGAGCGTGCCGCGACCGATGGCGTCACTCCATTGGGCAACGATCTGGTCGGCTGACGTCGCGGCGGGGACGCCGGGTCGGTTGGCGCTGGTAGAAGTGATCGGGTCGCCGTGCGCGAGGATCAGTCGCGCCAACGAGCGGTGCGGAGTCCAGCGTACGGCTACGCCGCCCTCGGGTCCCCGGAGTCTGTCCGGTACGCGCTTCTCTCCGCCGGGCAGCACGAGCGTGAGGGGACCTGGCCAGAAGCGCGCGGCGAACATCGACGCGTAGCCAGTCAAATGCAGTCCGAGCCGCGTAATCATCTCGCTCGCCGCGACGAGCAGAAGAAATGGTTTTCCAGGTGCGCGCCCCTTGAGGGTCACTAGCTGCTGTACTGAACGCTCATCCACCGCGCCGCCGAAGCCGTAGACGGTCTCCGTCGGATACGCCAGGACCTTTCCGGCAGCCAGATGGGCGAGCGCTCCGTTGATGGCAGACTCGACCTCCTGCGGCGACCAGAACGGCACGACCATTGACTCCGGCTTCATTCGCGGAAGATACTCAGCGCCTCCACTAACGCGAAATCATTTTCCTCGGTGATCTTCTGGGCGCGCTCGCTCCCGCGGACGACGACAACCGGCAATCCGATCTGCTCGCACAACGCGGCATCGTCGGTCGCGATACGATCGGCTTCGCGTGCCTCTCGGTGCGCCCGCTCGATGATTTTGCGCGGAAAGGCCTGTGGCGTCTGCGCGCGCCACAGCCCAAATCGGTCGACCGTCTCGATCACCCTTCCGTTGGATTCGACTCGCTTGAGCGTGTCAATCACAGGAAGCGCGGCAACGGCTCCGTTGCCGAGACGCGCTTCGTCGATGACGCGTCCAATCGTCTCGCTCGTCACCAGCGGCCGCGCCGCATCGTGAATGACAACGATCTCACACTCAGTGGGGAGGTCCTCCAATCCGTTGGCGACCGATTCGCTCCGTTCCCTGCCGCCAACGGAGAGAAGCAACCGGTCGGCGTCGCTCTGGAAGATCCACGGAGGCGGATCGCCGACGTACTCACGCGGCAGAACACATACGACCATCGCAACGTCGGTGCGCGCCTGGAATGTCTGGATGCTGTGCAACAGCATCGGCTTGCCGGCGACCCATCTGAACTGCTTCAGCTCGTGCGACCCGGTGCGCGAGCCGCTGCCCGCAGCGACGATAATGACACCCACGTCGCGTTTCATCTACGCGACCAACGGTTGATGGCGGTCGCGCTTCATCTACGTCTGAAAGAGATGCCGGAAGAGATCGTTGATCGTGCGCACGCCGACGACCTCGAGACCGCGCGACGCGCGCTTCGGGATTCCGCGCTCCGACATGTAAGCGACCGTCATCCCCATTTTCGCGGCTTCACCGAGCCTACGCTCGGCTTGAGAAACCGGCCTGATCTCCCCACCCAGTCCGACCTCGCCAAGAAAAATCGCCGAATTCGCGACCGGGCGATCGTAGACGCTCGAAGCGAGTGCGCTCGCGACGGCAAGATCACCAGCGGGCTCCTGCATCCGGACTCCTCCGACGACGTTGAGGAAGACATCGAGCTGGGAGAAAGATAGGCCGGCCCGCTTGTCGAGCACAGCCAGCAAGAGCGCGAGGCGTCTCCCGTCGTAACCCGTGCTCACCCGCTGCGCAGTGCCATATCCCGCCTTGGTTGCGAGACCCTGGATCTCGATGAGCACGGGACGCGAGCCCTCGAGGAGTGCCGTCACCGCGCTGCCCGACGAATTGTTCAGCCGATCGCCGAGGAAGAGCTCGGACGGATTCTCGACGGCGATGAGGCCCTCTTCCGTCATGCGGAAGACGCCGATCTCGTCGACGCTGCCGAATCGGTTCTTCGTGGCTCGAAGGATCCGGTGCTCGAGCATTCCCTCGCCCTCGAAGTACAGCACGGTGTCGACGATGTGCTCGAGCGTCTTGGGACCGGCGATCCCTCCACCTTTGGTGACGTGGCCGACCGCGAAAACCGTCGTCTCCGTTTCCTTCGCGAATCGCATCAGTCGCGCGGCGCATTCCCGCACCTGACCCACGTTCCCCGGCGCGCCTTCGAGATCGCTTGTAAAAATCGTCTGGATGGAGTCGACGACGATGGCATCGAGTTTCTGCGAGCCGGCCGTCGCGAGAATTGTCTCGAGCAGCGTTTCATTGAGGAGCGAAACGTTTTCCGCCGACCCATGCAGCCGTTCGGCGCGGAGCTTTACCTGGAGCGCGGATTCCTCACCCGAGACGTACAACGTCGAGTGACCGAGCTCCTCGAGCCTTCCCGCGACTTGAAGGAGAAGCGTGGACTTGCCAATGCCGGGCTCCCCGCCGACCAGGACCATAGAGCCCGGCACGATTCCGCCGCCGAGGACAAAATCGAACTCCTTGATTCCAGTCTTGAGCCGGCAGCCTTGCGAGCTCTTGACGTCCCGCAAGCGCACTGTCGGCGCGACGCTTCCACCTTCGGCCATCGACTTCTGCCCGGACATGCGACGCCCCGACGCAGTAGTCGAAGTTCGGGTTGCCATCTCCTCGACCAGAGAATTCCACTCGCCGCAGGCATCACAACGGCCGGCCCACTTCGGATGGTCGGCGCCGCAGTTGGTGCAGCGGTATACCGATTTTGCTTTCGGACTCACTGCGGCGTCAGGCGGGGCGAGAGATTCTCGAAGCGCGTGTAGGTCTTGTTGAAGTACAGATTGACGAATCCGGTCGGTCCGTTGCGCTGCTTGCCGACGATGATCTCGGCGCGCCCTTCGAGCGAGTTTCCGTCCTTGTCCAGTGCTCCGGGCTGCTCGTACATCTCCGGCCGGTAGATGAACATCACCAGATCGGCATCCTGCTCAATCGCGCCGGACTCACGAAGGTCCGAGAGCTGGGGTCGCTTGTTCTCGCCCGTGCGCTGCTCGGGCGCGCGCGACAACTGCGAGAGCGCAACGACGGGGATGCGCAGCTCACGCGCGAGCGCCTTGAGGGAACGGGAGATGTAGCTGATCTCCTGTTGTCTGCTCTCGGTATTGGTCGGCCCCTGCATCAGCTGGAGGTAATCGACCACGACCATGCCGATGTTGTTCTCCATCTTGAGACGCCGAGCCTTGGAGCGCATCTCGAGGAGCGTCATCGCAGGGGTATCATCGATCCAGATTGGCGCGTGGCTCAGAATACCAGCGGCACGACCAAGCCGGACGAATTCCTCGTCGTGCAGCTTTCCTTTTCGGAGGCGCTGCGCATCCACGCGCCCTTCAGAAGTCAGCAAGCGCTGGACAAGCTGCTCCTTGCTCATCTCGAGAGAGAAAAATGCGACCGGAACATTGTGATCGAGTGCGGCGTTCTGGGCGATGTTGAGGACGAAAGCGGTTTTCCCCATCGATGGACGGGAGGCGACGATGATAAGATCCGAGGGCTGGAAACCTGCCGTGATCTCGTCCAGATCCTTGAATCCGCTCGCCACGCCCGTAATCGAACCGCTTCCACGCTGGATCTCCTCGATCCGCTCCATCGTCGGCCAGAGGAGCTCCTTGATGCGCATGAAGCCTTCGGAGCCGCGACTCTGGTTGACCTCGAAGATCTTGTGCTCGGCTTCGTCCAGCAGCTCGGTCGCTGGAGACGCCGATTCGAATGCTTCCGCGACGATGGCTGTTGAAACTTCGATCAAGCGTCGTCGGAGCGCCTTCTCACGAACGATCTTGGCGTGGTACTCGACGTTTGCCGCGGTGGGAACCGCGTCGACGAGAAATCCGATGTAATCCTTGCCGCCGCTCGATTCGAGGGACCCTGCACGCTGCAGCTCCTCGGAGAGCGTGAGCGGATCTACTACATCACCGCGCTCCGACAGCGCGACCATCGCGCGAAAGATTCGCCGGTGGCCCTCGCGATAGAACATCGTGTCATCGAGGAATTCGGTCGCGCGCAGGATTGCGTCGGGATCCATGAGCATCGCCGACAACACCGCCTGCTCCGCGTCTTCGGAGTACGGTGGCCGTCGATCCTTGTATGGGTCACGAGCGGGAGGCGCTATCGAGAATTCTACGGGCGAGCTTGACATCTTCCCAAGTGGGGCGTTTCCAGGCCGGATTGCGTAACAGCGCGGCGGGGTGATAGGTGACGATCAGCGGTATGCCATGATACCGGTGGACGAGCCCACGAAGTTGTCCCAAAGGGGTCTTGGTTTGCAATAGTGTTTGTGCCGCAAAAGTTCCGAAAGCGACGATTACTTTCGGTTTGATGAGCTCGAGCTGCCTGATCAGGTACGGACTGCAGGCCTCGACTTCCTCGGGTTGCGGATTCCGGTTCCCCGGAGGTCGATGCTTCAGCACGTTGCAGATGAAAACCTGTTCCCGCGTCAGATCGATCGCTCCGAGAATCTTGGTAAGGAGCTGACCCGCCTGTCCTACGAAAGGCCGTCCGGTCTCATCCTCCTTTGCGCCGGGCGCTTCCCCAACGCACACCAGCTTCGCGTGCGGATCACCCTCGCCCGGGACAGCGTGGGTAGCGGTCTTATAGAGTTGGCAGCGGGTGCACTTCTTCACCTTCTCCGCGATCTCATCGAGCGCGCGCAGCTTGAGAATCGCGTCGGGTATCAGATCGCCTTCGCCGGGTGCTACGACAATCCCTTTCTTGAATGCCATGTCGTCGGTCGTTGTGGCTGCGGGGAATTCCGTCTCCGGCGACGCCTCAACCGGTGGCGCGACCGTCGCGGTTGGGGTGTCAACATTCACGCCAGCATCGCGAAGAGAGGTTCGCCAGTCCCGCGTGTCGGACGAGTCAAACTCGCGCACGGCGCGAGACGCTGCCGGTGAGGGCCGCGAGGCTCCCGCCGCGCCGATCAAACGCATCACGTCTTCGACGTTAAGTCTGTCGAGCACCAGCTCTGACTCGCCGAGCTCGCGACGCTGTTCGATATAGCGACGGAGTAGCTCCTTAGCGTCCATTCAGCTTCTCTTCGATGCGGTCGAGAAGCACCTCGGCGAGATCGATTTTCGACATCAGCTGCAATTTTTCCTCTCTTCCGGCGCGGTCGATGAGGATCACTCGATTCGTGTCGACGCCGAACCCGGCGCCAGGCTCGGTCGCATCGTTCAGGACCACCAGGTCGAGATCCTTGTACTTGAGCTTCTCTCGCGCATTCGTGACGCCACCTCCGGTCTCCAGCGCAAAGCCCACTATCAGGCTTTTCTTCTTCCGTTTCGGGATCGTGGACCTGAGAATGTCCTCGGTCTGCTCGAGATCGATCTTCGTCGCTCCCCGAGCTTTCTTGATCTTTACGTTCGCCTTCTCCGCCGGACGAAAGTCAGCCGGCGCGGCCGCCATCACCAGGACGTCGGCCGACGGCAAAGCTTTCGCGACGCATTTCGACATTTCTTCGACCGTCTCGGCTTTCACCGTCGTGAGCTCGCCCGGCAGCGGGACATCCACGTGGCCGGCAATGAGCGTTACATCTGCTCCCCTCCGCCACGCGGCTCGCGCGATTGCGACTCCCATCTTTCCACTGCTGTGATTGGATATGAATCGCACCGGATCAATCGGCTCGCGTGTTGCGCCCGCCGTGACCACGATTCTCTTGCCCGACAAGGACGACTTGGATTCCAGCAACCGTCCAATGCGGCTCATGATCTCTTCCGGTTCCGGCATTCGACCGGGCCCGCTTCCCTCTCCGAAAGCAAGTGGACCTTCGGCGGGCTCCAGAATCTCGTAGCCCAGGGACCGAGCGTGATCGACGTTGCGCTTCGTCTGGGCGTGAGCCCACATCCGGTCGTTCATCGCGGGAACCAGCAGAACCCTCGATTGCGCGGCAAGGAGGCACGCAGTGAGGAGGTCGTCTGCGAGACCGTGCGCGGCTCGACCGACAAAATCGGCGGTCGCCGGAGCGACGACGATGATCTTTGCCTCACAGGCCAGCCTGATGTGATCGAGTGCGTGGCCCGGACCGAAAATCTCCGTGTGCACTGGCCGTCCGGTAACGGCTTCGAATGTGATCGGCCCAACGAACTCGCGCGCGCCGCGAGTCATCACGACGTCGACTTCAGCTCCTGCCTGCGTAAGCAAACGCGCCAGCCACACTGACTTGTAGCTGGCGATGCCCCCAGTAACACCGAGGAGGATGCGATTGCCTGCGAACGGACGCGCGGTACCTACTCCGTGCGGCGGCGCGGAATCACGCGATACTCGACGTCACCCTGGGTGAGCTCTTCGAGCGCGCGAGTGGTCAGCTTCTTCTCGCCCGGAGCCGAGCGATCACGCGGGAATTCATTGAGGACGCGCGCGTACTTGGCGGCGACCAGAACTCCCAGATACTTGTTGGTCGCGTGCTTCGCGACTTCGTTCGGAATGAAGACCTGCATTTACTTCCTCGTTGAATAATGATCTATCGCGCGCTGAATCCCGTCCTCGAGCTCCCTGATGCGTGCAGCGAGGGATCGGCGGTTCCGGGAGCGCTTGACGCCTTCCGCGTCGATTATGCTGGATATCGCAGCCACTGCCGAATCAATTCGATCGTTGACTACGACGTACGGATACAAATCTATCGCTTTCAGCTCGTCTTTGGCACTTCTCAATCGCCGAATAAGCGATTTGGGATCTTCGGTGCCCCTGGCCGTTAGCCGCTCTACCAGCGCCTCTGCCGACGGCGGAAGGATGAAAATGAGGACCGACTCAGGAAATGCGGTGAAGAACTGCTTGGTCCCCTGCACGTCGATGTCCATGATGACATGCTTGCCCTTTGCGATTACCCGCTCGACCTCTGCCCGGAGCGTGCCGTACAAGTGCCCGTGGACCTCCGCCGATTCCGCGAACTCGCCAGCTGCCTGTCCTCGCCGAAAGGCTTCAGGCGAGCGGAAATGGTAGTCCCGGCCATCGACCTCTCCGTCGCGCGGTGGCCGGGTGGTGCAGGACACCGAGTAACCGACGTCCTGCCTCATCGCCAGAAGCTGGTGCGCGATCGTCGTCTTGCCGCCACCCGAAGGCGAGGAAAGAATGACCGGGAAAGGCATTACTCGAGGTTCTCGACCTGTTCGCGGATGCGCTCGAGCTCTTCCTTGATCGCGATGACGTCCTCGAGTATGGGCGCGTCGTTCGCCTTGCTGCCAATTGTGTTTGCCTCGCGCAGCATCTCCTGCAGGATAAATCCGAGCCGCTTTCCCACCGGGTCGCTGGTCTTCGCTCGTGTTGTGTCGCGAAAAGCCGACAGGTGAGACCTGAATCTGTCCAGCTCTTCCGCGATATCGAGCTTGTCAGCGAGGATCGCGATCTCCTGGGCAATTCGTTGAGGATCGCCTCCGGCGCCTCCCAATAACTCACCCACCGTGCGCTTCACGCGGTCGTGCTGCTCCTTGAGGCGGACTGGAGCGCGTTTCTCGGTCTTCGCCAGCCTGGATTCGATGACCTCCACGCGCTCGAGCAGAAACCGGGAGAGCTGCGCGCCCTCCGCTTTCCGCATGGCGGTGAGATTGTCCACCGCTTTCGCGACCAGCCGCACCAGCGCGTCACCGTCGCGGGGCTCGATCTCGTCGCCGGGTGCGGTGATTACATCGGGCAATCGCAGCAGCGTAGAGAGATCCAGCTCGCCCGCAAGCTTGTGCTTTTTTTGCAACGCTTTCAGCGCGGTCAGATAGTGCGCCAGTCTCGTTTCATCTATCACTGGAGCCGTCGAGTCGCGATCGATTCGCGCGGTGAGAGTCACATGCCCCCGCGCGATCTTCTGGCGAAGCAGCTCCCTGATCTCGCCTTCCCAACGGCCAAAGGTTGCTGGGAGCTTGAGGTTGGGGCTGAAGAATCGGTGATTCACCGTCCTGATTTCGACGGTTGCGCGCGCGTCGCCGACCAGCCCGTCCGCCGCGCCAAAACCAGTCATGCTGGATATCATGTGAGGTGGGCTATGTTACGGCGCGACAATAGGTTTGTCAATTCCAGAAATCCCATCTCACGCCATAGATGGCGAGCACCCGCGGCATGTCGAATCCCGGAACCACGGAGTATTGGTAGCCAAGGATATTTCGCTGCTGGTAGCTGATAACCGCTCGCAAAATGCGGATTTCCAGCAAAGCGGAAAGCGTCTTCGCTGTCGGCGTAAGCACATCACCGGCGGCAAGCGGAAAGATCGTGCTGCCGCGATACTCATAGACGCCAGCCGCGTGCACCTCGAAGTCTCCTCTCGGGAAACGCCTGAGAAAGTTGTTCGTGAAGTTTATCTCGGACCGGCTTTGATATTTGGGGTGGTACGCGCGGGACTGGTCCCAGCTGGCAACCCAGCTATCGATTCCGAATCCGCGCCCGAGAGGTCCACGGATCGAAACGGTGCGAGCAGTGACGCGACCAGCAGGGGTCGATAAAAGCAGCGTGTCGTACACGAGCGGTGCCAATCCCTGCGTCTTGTCCGTGGTGATCATCCCCGCCGAGATCCAGGGCCCTAGAATCCTGAGCCCGGCTTCGCCACGAAACGTCGTCGTGCTCGCCAGAGTAGACGTCGTGCCGCCATTGCCATTGGGCGTTGACCTGGCGACCGATCCCGATAACGCCAGGAATGGCAGTGGCTGTAGGCGCGCCCCCACGTCAGCGTTTGTCGCTTGACGGAACCCATCGTGTTCCGCAAATCCGCTTAGCACCCCCAGTCGCGTAGCAAAATCGAGTCTGCCAGAGATCGAGTTCGTGCTGCTGCCGGCGCGGGCGCGAACGCGATCGTTGATCTCCAGTCGTGCTATTCCAGCAGTGTAGCCGCCGCTCAAATTGTATTGGTTCTCCAGGACCCTTCGCTCGAGGGTGTCCGGCTGACTCGTCGCCGAGACATTGCGATCCGGGCCGGTAGTCCCCTTGAAGGCGAGCGATGCCACCGTGATTTGTGCCCACGGGCCCCCGCTTGCCGCGCCCACTGCGGCCCGGAGATACGCATTTGTGGTCGTCTCGTTGAGCGACAGCACCGGCGGTCTTCCTTGAGCTGCGCGCTCAATGTCGCGTGTTGCGTGTAGGCGATTGGCGAATCCGTCGATGCTCCAACCCTTGCGAGCAATCCCTACTCTGCCGAGCAGAGACAAGGCGTCTCCGCTTCCGGAGAATCTCGGGCTCGCGACTCCAAACTGCTGTCCACCGAGCTGGAGCACGCCGCCGTTGTCATATCGCTTTCCGTAGAACCCACGGTACAGGTTGGTGTCTTCGTTTCCGGTGGCGACGTCGACGCGGGTGTAAGGATCCGTGTTATCGACGCGCCAGCTCCGCATATACAGCCGCAGCTCGCTCGCGCTCCGCTCGATGCTCAGATGCTCGAGCGTCCAGATCTGGATCGTCGAAAGATCGAGAATACCGCCGCTACTGTTGTCGAGATTGTCGATCTCGATCCCGTCGTAAAAAATCCTGATCCGGCGAAAATCACCGGTGAACGTTGCCGTCTGGGGCGTCGAGAGCCAGCCGGAACGAAAAGTCGTGATCCCCGGAATTCGATCGAGCAGGTCGACGAGCGTGAGCGCGCCCGTCGCGAAAAGCTGCGCGCGGTTCAACTCGTACTGAGGCCCGATCTCGTACGTGAGTGGATCGGCAAACCTGCCGATGGGCGCCTTGATGGAATCGATCTTCACCTTCGCGCTGTCCGACTTGACTCGGGCGCTATCCGGGCTGGAATCCGGTTTCGCCTTCGCTGGGATGGGCACCTGGCTAACCGGTGGCGGTGCCACCTGGGCGTGGACCGGAGAAACACCCGCGTACAAAATCGCCCCGGCCAGAAGGCCGAGGCGGGCTGGGCTGCGCCTGCGCCCCGAGCACAGTTTCAGCGTACTCTCCCGCGAATGAACTCGATGAAGGTACCCGTTGGAACTCCCGTCGGTCCTTTTGGAATCGTCACGAGGTCTGTCTCGGAGTAGGCGGTTCCCGCGATGTCCAGATGGGCCCAGGTATACCCCTCTGCAAATTCCTTGAGAAACATCGCTGCCGTGGTTGCTCCGGCGGGCCGGCCGCCCGAGTTCTTCACATCAGCGACATCCGATTTGATTAGGTCCTTGTACTCATCCCAGAGCGGCAATGGCCAGCCTGGCTCACCAGCGCGCTTGCCGGCGGCGAGGATCTCCGCGATGAGAGCGTCATCAGTCGAAAAAACTCCGCTCGCGCTGTGACCGAGCGCGATGACGCAGGCGCCGGTGAGCGTGGCTGCGTCGATCACGACGTCGGGCGCGAAACGCTTCGCGTAGCAGAGACAGTCCGCGAGTACGAGCCGCCCCTCCGCATCGGTATTGATGATCTCGATCGACTTGCCGTTTTGCGCCTTGACTACGTCTCCCGGATTCATCGCCGTGCCCGACGGCATGTTAGTCGTCGCGCCTATGATCCCTACTACGTTGACCTCGGGCTTCATCTGTCCGATCGCTTCGAAAGTGCCGAGCACGCCAGCGGCCCCGCACATGTCGAACTTCATGAATTCCATTCCCTGCGCGGGCTTGATGGAAATTCCGCCGCTGTCGAAGCAGAGCCCCTTCCCGACCAGCACCACCGGCTTCGCGTTCGCCTTGCCGCCCTTGTATTCGAGCGCGATAAGCTTGGGATCCTGGGGCGTTCCCTGTGCGACCGCGAGGAAGGATCCCATCTTCTCGGCTTCCATTTCCCGGCGGCCAAGAACCGTGAGTCCCATTCCGTAACGCTTCGCGATGTCTCCAGCGGTCTGCGCGAGGTAGTCCGGTGTGCAGAGATTGCCGGGCATCATCGCCAGGGTTCGGGCGAGACTCTGACCAGCGCCTATTGCCTGGCCACTCGCCAGACCACGACGACTGTCGTCGGTGTTGCTGGTAATGACAACTGCCTTCTCGAGAGGCTTCTTTCGTTCCGCTTCAGGCAAAGGCGACTTGAGGTCCTGGTACTCCCACGCGCCGGCGATCAGTCCGCTCGTGATGGCCTCGGTGTCTTCTGGTGAGATCTGGCCAGAGTACCACACCATCTCGCCAACGCCGAGCCTTTGCACGTTGCGCGCGGCAAGCGTTGCCGCTCGCCGAAATGACGCCTTGCGATCGGTGACATTTCCCATTCCGATCAGAAGCAGGCGCCGCGGACCTTTGGTCACGCCCGTGAGATGCAGCGTTTCATCCCGCGATCCGCGGAAATCCTTGTTCTCGATGATCCTGGTCAGCGCACCCTGCGTCGCTGCGTCGAGGCCGGCGATTCCGGCGAGCGTCGGATTCTCGCCCAGAGCGACGACGAGTAGCGCCGTGCCGACTTCCGCCGGGTTGACCGAGTTGATGCTGACAGAGAGCACTATCTAGCTCTTCATCCCGGCGATCACCTGATCGCCAAACCCGGAGGTCGAGACCTCTGTCGCGCCGGGCATCTGGCGCGCGAGATCGTAGGTGACGCGCTTTGACTTGATTGCGTTCTCCATTCCTTTGACGATGAGCGCTGCGGCCTCATTCCAACCCATGTACTCAAACATCATCACCCCGGAGAGAATGACGCTGCCGGGATTGATCTTGTTGAGGTTCGCGTATTTGGGAGCGGTGCCGTGCGTTGCCTCGAATACGGCCACCCCGTCACCGACGTTGCCGCCCGGCGCGATTCCCAAGCCACCGACCTGCGCCGCGGCCGCATCCGACAAGTAATCTCCGTTCAGGTTTGGCGTTGCAATCACCGAGTATTCGGCCGGACGAAGCAGCAGCTGCTGGAACATGGAATCGGCGATGCGGTCGCGCATTACTATCGCATCAGCGCGGGCCGTCGGTCCGCCTTTGGCGAGCCCCGCCTCCGTGCACGTATCGTTGGGAAACTTCTCGCGCGCGACTTCGTAACCCCAGTCGCGGAAGGCGCCTTCAGTGAACTTCATGATGTTGCCCTTGTGCACAAGCGTCACGGACTCCTTGCACTTTTCGATCGCATAGTGGATTGCCATTTCCACGAGCCGCTTCGAGCCGAACTCGGACATAGGCTTGACACCGAGGGCGGACTTCTCGCGAATCTGGCTCTTGAACTCTTTTCGAAGGTAGGCGCCGAGCTTCTCTGCCTCGGGAGAGCCGGCCTTCCACTCAATGCCGGCGTACACATCCTCGGTATTCTCGCGGAAAATTACGATGTTGACCTTCTCTGGCTCCTTCACCGGGGCACCGACACCTTCGAAATACCGGACGGGACGAACGCAGGCGTAGAGGTCGAGCACTTGCCGCAGAGTGACGTTCAGCGATCGGATTCCGCCGCCCACGGGCGTCGTGAGCGGTCCCTTGATCGAGACGCGGAACTCCTGCATGGCGTCGACTGATTCCTGTGGCAGCCAGTCCTGGAATTGCTGAAACGACTTCTCGCCGGCGAAGACCTCCATCCAGGCGACCGCGCGCTGGCCCCCATAGGCGCGTTCAACCGCCGCGTCGAACACCCGCACCGACGCGCGCCAGATGTCCGGCCCCGTGCCGTCCCCTTCCACAAACGGAACGATTGGATGATCGGGAACCTTGAGCGCGCCGCTCTTGAATTCGATCGCTTCGCCGCGCGGCGGGACTTTGGCGAACTTATACTTCGTCATTGGCCTCTAAAGTGTCGGTGCAAACCGCAAATCTAGTGAAAGCGGGCGGGCCACAAAACCAGCAGAATGACTCTGAACGCCGTATTTGGAACAATGTCACGGCTCCCTGGAATTCCCCAAGCTACTATTTGTGCAGCGATATTGAGCGTGTTGGGGTGCGAAATGGGTCCGCCGAGGCGCGATCTTCGTTATCTACATGGTGCTCGGTATCCTGTACGAGAGCTTCATCCATCCGGCGACCATTCTTACCGGGTTGCCATTCGCCGCGTTTGGCGCGCTGCTCGCGCTGCTCATCTTCCGCATGCCGCTCGACGTTTACGGATTCGTCGGATTGATACTGCTCGTCGGGATCGTG
>DASYVU010000190.1:0-4486 GCA_035936715.1 Gemmatimonadaceae bacterium | reverse complement strand
ATCGAGCAGACTCCACACGACCAGGGTCGCCATCGGCGCGAACATGGTGTTGGTGAATGCAAGCGCCGCCGATGCGTTCGCCGCGAGCGCGCTGCCGCCATTGAAGCCGAACCACCCGAACCAGAGGAGACCGGCGCCAATCAACGTGAAAGGCACGTTCTGCGGAATGATCGCCTGCCGCGCGTAGTCCTTCCGCGCGCCGAGTACGACCGCGACCACGAGCGCCGCGGCGGCAGCGTTGATATGAACGACGGTGCCCCCGGCAAAATCGAGAGCGCCGAGCTTACCGAGCCAACCTCCGCCCCACACCCAGTGCGCGATCGGCGCGTAAACCACGACCGACCAGAGCGTGATGAACGTGAGGTAGGGGCCGAAGCGCATACGCTCGACTATCGCGCCAGAGATGAGCGCGGCGGTGACGACGGCGAATGTCGCCTGATATGCAACGAACAGGATGTGGGGGATGGAGCCGTGCGCCTCGAGTCCCACGCTGTTGAAGAAAGCGTAATTCAACCCGCCAACCCAGTTCGAACCCGTCGAGAACGCCAGCGAGTACCCGATGACGCTCCACGCGATCCCGACGAAGCCGAGCGCGACGTAACTCATCATCATTGTGTTGAGCGTGTTCTTCGCTCTGACCAATCCGCCGTAAAAGAATCCGAGGGCCGGCGTCATCACCAGCACCATCCCGGTGGCGACCAGCATCCATGCTGTGTCTGCGGAATTGACAGTGTTCATGGGGACAGATTATATGCAAACCTCTAAGCGAAGACTACCGGCCGACATGCTAGGCTCTGCCATCGTTTACTCCGGTCTGGTCGTGACCGCAGTGGGTGTGTTCCTGGCCATCAAGCCAATCGAGCGGCTACACGTCATGACGCGCTCACAGGGATTGGCCATTCTGGGACTTGGCGTGGTGATCGTCGGGATCGGATTCGTCGCGCCCGCTCCTGAGTCGCGCGTCGCCAAGGCAGAAACGCGGCTCGATGAATTCGTTCCCGTTTGGCAATTCAATGAGCGTCACTCGATCACGGTGGACGCATCTCCCGATCGCGTATATCGAGCGCTGAAGCAGGTTCGCGCGGACGAGGTTGCACTTTTCCGAACTCTGACCTGGATTCGCCGCGGCGGACGAGCCCTCCCGGAGGGAATCCTGAACGCGAGCAACCAGAGGCCTTTACTGGACGTCGCCACGCGCGGCGGCTTCATCTATCTCGCTGATGATGCGCCGAAGGAGACAGTGATCGGCATAGTGGTGGTCGCTCCGCGTGGCAAACACGTAGAGCTCACGCCCGAGGTATTCAAGAGCGCGCTCGCCCCCGGTTTCGCGCTCGGTGCAATGAACTTCGTCGTTTCGCCGCGTGGCGAGAATGCTTCATTGGTAACAACCGAGACGCGCGTGTTCGCCAGCTCTGACGGCGCGCGCCGCCGATTTGCGGTCTACTGGCGGATGATCTATCCGGGCAGCGCGATCATTCGACTGGTGTGGCTGCGGGCTGTGCGGCGTCGCGCGCTATAAAGGTCTCTCCTTCATCCGAGCCCGCATTAGCCAGCCAGCTCTCCGAAAGAAGAAGAAAAACGGCAGGCCGAGGGCGATGAGGAAGAGGCCGACGGCGGATTCGACCGGGTAGGCCTTTACGCTGTTGATCACGAGCCAGATCGCCACGAGAACGAACAGAATCGGCACTACGGGATAACCCGGCGTGCGGTAACGCCTCGGCGCCGCGGGAAGCTTCCGCCGCAGCACGAACAACGATGAGCCGACGAGCGCGAAGAAAATCCAGAGTGCAAAAATCACCGACGTAGTGATCTGGTCGAATGTTCCCGACAGAGCCAGAACCGACGCCCAGACCGCCTGGACCCAGATGGCAACTACCGGCACTCCGGTAATCGGACTCAGATCGCCAAGACGCCGAAAGAAGAGACCGTCGCGAGCCATCGCGAATGGAACCCGCGCGTTCATAAGAATGATTCCGTTGAGCGTCCCGATGACGGCTATGATGAACGCAATCGAGACGAGCTGGGATCCGTACTTGAAAAACGTTTGCGCCGCCTTCGCAGCGACCGGCAGCGCGTCCCGATAAGCGGTCGAATTCGAGGTCAGCACTTCGCTGAAGGGAAGCGCATAGAAGTAGGCGAGATTGGTGACGAGGTAGACCGTGATGACGATCGCCATTCCATAAATCAGCGCGCGCGGAATATTGCGCTCTGGTTTTTCTATCTCGCCCGCAACCATCGCGACGTTGGCCCAGCCCTGGTACGCCCATAGCGCGGCCACCATTGCCGCACCGAAAGCGCTCAACCCTCCTCCTGTGACCCCGGTCGGTACTGGTGAGCGCAGATGTTGCCACGAGCCAGTGTGGGACAGCAGAAAAGCGCCAACCACGATGATGCCTATTCCTCCCAGCTTGGCGAGCGTGGCCACCCACTGAACGCGCGCTCCGGCGGCTACCCCCCGCGCGTTGATCGCTGAGAATAGAATGATCACCGCCACCGCGACCAGTTGCTGGATTCCCAGACGCCAGTGCACCACCTGGCCGAGGAGGTGGAAGTCTCGCGTGGCCCACACTGCATCGAGCGGAACAAAGTAAGAGAGAAACGACGCGAGGACAGTCGCCACCGCGGCAACGCCTCCGGTGGCGATGAGGACGAGATTGGTCCATCCGAAAAGAAACGCGGCCATACCGCCGTACGCTTCACGCAGAAAGACGTAGTCTCCGCCCGCTTCCGGCACCATCGCGCCGAGCTCGGCGTAGGTCAGCGCGCCGGCGAGGGATAAGAGCCCCGCGGCGACCCACACGAGTAGGACCTTGGACGGGCTTCCAACCAGCTGCGCCATCGGCGCGGTCTTGAGGAAGACGCCGGTACCGATGACGGTGAGAACGAGAGCGATCGCGTCGCGAAGCGACAACGCCCTCACCAGCTCTCTTGTCGCGGACGTCGCCTCTACTTCCGGCAACGGGGCGGCGGAGGAGCTCACTCGGGTGGGCGAACTACGTCGTGCGGACCAGAGTTCCGGAGGCCGGTGCCGAAGATCGGTCGCACGTACTCCTCCTCGGTACTACTGATTCCTTCGACTTTGTCGAGCTCCCGATTCTCGCGCTCGATGGAGTCGCGCTCGTCCTTGTAGCGGCGGTACCAGTTGCGCGTGATTTCAGCAGCAAGCTCGCGATTCCCCAATCCGAAGGAGAGCGACAGAGCCAGAGCGACAGCGCCAAACAGGATCGCGAATGCGGTCGTCACGATCTCGGTAGCGACGCCGAGCTCCTGGAGCGCCATGAAGACGGCGAGTACGACCACTCCGCCCTTCCCCACTCGCGCGAGCGTCGGTCCTCCGTGCAGTCCGCCCGCCGAGGCCATGATCAGGCCGCCGACAAAACTGCCGAGGACGATACCGACGATCATGATGACGATTGCGGCGATGACGCTCGGTATGTAGCTGACGAGCTCGGAGAAAACGTTCGCCAGCGACTGGAGTCCGAGCGCGTTCGCGGCGACGAGCATCACTGTGAACATCACGAACCAGAAGACGAGACTCGCGGCAACGCGCGTCGGATTCACGCGTGTGCCGGATCTTTCAACCGCTTGCATCACGCCGCCCTTCTCCAGCATCTGAGTCAGATGGATCCGACGCATCAATCGGTCGGTACCCTTCTCGAGCAGTCTTGCCAGCAGATAGCCGGCAAAGAGAATGACCAGCGCGCCGAAGAGCGCCGGGACATAGCGATAGAGCTGCTCGAAGCTTCCCTGAAGCCTTTCGCCGAAGGTGAGTGTCGTCGTGGTGTCCACTAGAACCTCACATTGATTAGGGAATGATTCCCTGGTGTTCGGGCGGCCAGCAGCGGAATGCTAGCCGGATTGAAAGTTACACGAATTCGGGGCCGTCCGGCGTCGGAAGCCGGCTCCACATAGCGCTCGGTGACGATGATCCCGGTGAGACCCCCGGCAGCCGCGAGTCCCAGCACGAGGTGTGGATCAGGATTGCTGGTATTGGTAAGAGTGGCGATACCGGCTCCCATCAGTCCCCCGGCTACGGCACCCAGAAGAACGCGCCCACCGTCTGTTCGGCTGTGATCGTAGCGTCGGACCAGGAAGCGGTCACCGGCGATGATCCCAATCACGCCGCCTGTAGTAAGCGACGCGGCAACCGCACGCCCACTGCTCTTGTCACCCAGAAAAAGCGCCCCCGCCGTTGCCGCGCCAACGAGTGTCGTGCCCCATAACGTCTGAGTGTCACCGGGCGTGACGTTGTAGTGCGCGTTGCGCGGATACAGCACGCCCATTGGATAGCCGATGATGCCCGAAGCCAGGGCCACCGTCACTTCAGCGCGATTCGAAAAACTCCGCCTGCAGTCCGGTGGCAGGAACGGGTCAGGGTTCGGAGTGCACGTCTCTTTCCCCCTGATGGCTTCTACTGCCCCCCACCCGATGAGCGCACCTATATCGGAGCCAAATGCAGCTCCAACCGCATCCGCTTCGGTCATGT
>DASYVU010000189.1:0-4885 GCA_035936715.1 Gemmatimonadaceae bacterium | reverse complement strand
GTTCTATTCGGATCGGCTGGATACGCGTGAGTATCTGCCCGTCGGCGAGATGGAGCGCGTCTCCTGCAGCGACTCGTGCCCTGGACTGTTCTCCCAGCTGAAGGAGGTATATCTCTTCGGCTGCAACACGCTCAATGCGGAAGCGATGAGAAGCGCATCCGCCGAGATCGCGAGAAGTCTGGTTCGTTCCGGGCACTCTCAGTCGGACGCTGAGCGCCTGTCGCGCGTATTGAACGAGCGGCACGGTGAAAGCAACCGTGATCGCATGCGCCACATCTTCAAGGACGTGCCGGTGATCTATGGCTTTTCCTCGAAGGCGCCGCTCGGGCGGACGGCGGGCCCGATGCTGGACCGCTATTTTAAGTCGGGGTCCGGCGGCGAGATCGGCAGCGGCCGGGCCAGCCCAAAGCTGCTCGGTCTGTTTGCGCCAAGTTCCATGGCCCGCGCGACCGGTTTGAGCGATTCCGATCCAAAGGCGGGCTTTCGCCGGGACGTCTGCCATTTCTCCGATGACCGCTTGTCGGCTGCGCAAAAGCTCGGCTTCGTGCATGAGCTGTTGGGTCGCGAGATGGCGGAAGTACGAATGTTCCTGGACCACATCGAGAAATATTCAGCGTCGCTGAGCGAGGCGGAGCGCCGCGCGCCCGCGGTTTCCGGAGCGCTCGACGAGATCTCACGCGATGAGGTCGCACGTACGCGCTACCTCGAGTTTGCGCGCGATGCCGATCTGCCTGCGGTTCGCGCGCGCATGGTCGAGTTGGCGCGCAGCCTGGGCTGGCTCTCAGCCGCCGATCAACGCGCGGAGCTCATGCGCATGATCGGCGACCGGCTGGCGGGAAGCTCCGTGAGCCCGGCCGAAGTGGACCTGGTGTGCGCGCTGAACAAGGACCACCAATTGGACCGGGAGCTCAATGGGCTGCAAGTGCCACCGGAGCAAGCTGACAAGGTCGCTCATTCTGCCGTGCTCGCCTGCTTGGGAAGCGCCGAGGCTCATGCTCGCGTGCTTCGCGCATTGTCGAGCTCCGACGATGAAGAGGTTCAGATCGCTCAGATTTATTTGCACCATCGGCCGATCGCCGATGCGACCGAGCTGCGCGATGTCGCAGCGGCGATCGCACGAATGAACGGGTCGGATGCGCAAGTTCGCGCGCTGGACACGCTGGCACATTATCGGTTTTCCGATCGCGAGAGTCTGGAAGAGCTGACGCGTTTGTTTCCACTCGCCAAGTCGGTCAATGTGCAGCGGGCCATCGCCGGGATACTGATCCGCTCCGACTACCAGACGATCGCCAAGGCCGGTCTCGTGCAGACGCTGAGCGAGCATCGCCTGAAGTCTCCGGACGGCGAAGACTCGATCGACGTTCTTCTTCGCCGTCTTCGGGCTTCGTGATCCAGCACAGCTGGGCGAAAACGCTGGAACGAAGAGACTGCGCCCGAACGAGAGCACCTCAGGGAAGACACTCCGAGAAACGACGGCGCGTGGCGACTCGCCTGGGTTCAGCGCCCGATCATCGTCGCAACTTCATCGAGGAGCCTGATCATCTCACTCTGATCCGGCAGGAATAGATCGGCCGCGCTCCCCGGCCCCGGATCGACACCTACCGACAACACCGCCGGCAGCTTGAGCCGGAAAACGTCCTCGTCGGTGACATCGTCGCCGACATAGAGCGATCGCTCGCATCCGGAATGCGCCAGCAGCGCCCGCAACGCATCGCCCTTGTGTGGCGCATCGCGTGGAACGAGATTGAGCACGCAATTGCCATGGATCAGGCGCGGCCAGGGAACGAGTTGCGCCGCGCGTTCTTCCACCAGCCGAAGCGCTGCCTCGCGCGACGGCGCCTGCCGATAGTGAAACGCAATGGAATAGGCCTTGTCCTCGAGTGTGATGCCGGGAATCGCGCGCCACGCCTCATCGTCTGCGCGGAGCACTTCAAGCCATTTGCTGCAATCACGCGCATACGCAGCGGACGCGGATTCGAAGCCGGGAACTCCTTCGGCGCCGTGATTGCCGATGAGGTAGCGCGGAGAAAACGCCAGCATTGGCTTCGCATCGGCAATGGCGCGCCCGGTGATGATCGCCACCGTGCGCGTTGCGGTCATCGCCTCCAGCCGAACTTGTACTTCGTCCGGGATGCGTGCGTCCCATGGCCGCGCCACAATCGGAGCCAGCGTCCCATCGATGTCAAATGCAAGGAGCGAGCGAGCGCCGACGAATTCGCGAATGCGTGCTAGGCCGGAGCTAGAAAGCGCGGGATTCACTCCGGGAGCGGCGTCGCTTCGCGCTGGTGCTCGACGATCCGCTGCGAGACGCGCCGGCGATGCCGCAGGCGCGCGGCATCGAGCAACATCGCCCCGGCCCAACGGTAGACGTTGAATTCCTGAACCAGCCGACGCATGCTGCGCATGCGGACGCGCTGCTCGTCGGCCGGCATGATAAGCGCGCGATAGAGTGCCTCGGCACACTGTTCACCGTGGTAGGGATTCACGAGCAGTGCGTCGTGCAGCTCCCGCGCGGCACCGGTGAATTGTGAGAGCACCAGTACTCCCTGCTCGTCGTCCCGGGATGCGATGAATTCCTTTGCGACCAGATTCATCCCGTCATGGAGGCTCGTCACCACGCAGACGTCGGCGGCGCGATAGTATTCGTTGACGATCTGCGGCGGATGGTGCTCGACCTTCAAGCGTATCGGCTGGTAGCCGTCACGGCCAAATCGGGCGTTGATCCGCGCCGCGAGCGTACGCACCCGTGCTTCGAAATGCTGATATTCCTCGAGCGCCGAACGTGACGGAGCCGCAATCTGCACGAAAACGAAGCGGCCGATGTACTCCGGATGCTGTTCGAGCAAACGCTCGACGGCGAGGAAGCGCTCGACTATGCCCTTGGTGTAATCCATTCGGTCTACGCCGACACCCAGGAGCACGTCGTCCGGCAGCTGCTCGACGCGTAGCACTTTGGCGCGGCAAAGCGCGACCGGCAACTGGTCGTTTGCCCACTCCGGCGGCCACTGGATCGAAATCGGATAAGGCTCGACTCGGGTCAAATCGCCTCCGTAGGAGATGGTAGACGATTCACGCTCGATCCTGGCCTCCAGGAATCGATCCACCGTCTCGACAAAATTCTGGCAATGAAATCGGGTGTGAAAGCCGAGAATCGTGCTCCCCAGCAGTCCCGCGATCAGCTCGTCCCTCCACGGGCAGATGCCGAACGACTCCGGATTCGGCCAAGGGATGTGCCAGAAGGTGATGATCGTTGCCCCCGGCAAACGCTCCCGTATAATGCGGGGCAGAAGCGCGAAATGATAATCCTGGACCAGAACCACCGGGTCCTCGGTTCGCGCTTCTTCGCATACCACGTCGGCAAATCGCCGATTGACACGCACATATTGTTCCCAGTCCGCGGTGCGAAATACCGGGCGAACGTGCGCGATGTGGCACAGTGGCCACAACCCCTCGTTGGCAAAACCCGCGTAGTAGCCCTTTTCCTCCTCCGGCGAGAGCCAGACCCGGCGCAGTGTGTAGGTCGGCTTTTCAGGAGGTACGCGGAGGCGGTCGTGGCGATCGACGGTGTCGTGGTCCGCGCTGCCGCTGCCGTGCGCGATCCATGTCCCGGAGCACGCGCGCATGACCGGCTCCAATGCGGTGACCAATCCGCTCGCGGGTCGCTGGAGCGCGATTCCCTTGTCGCTGCGCACATGGATAAATGGCTCGCGGTTCGACACGACCAGTACCTCGTCGCCGAGCAGCTGTTCGCGCAGGACGCCGCGCAGCATCTCCGGACTCCAGGTCGCGGTCTGATCGCGGCTGCGGCGAGTCATGTCCAAATCGCGCAACAAAGCGCGAAGGTCGCTCGCCAGCGGATGGACGTCCTCCGATGACGATGCCTGGCCGAACGGTTGGACGATGCCTTCTCCGCGCAACAACGCCCGCACCCCGCTGACCCAGCCACGCCATGAAAGATGCGCGATAAAAACGGTGACCAGCGAGATTACGATACCGAGCACGACGAACATGCCGATCAGGTAACGCCGCGTGTCAGCGCTGCGCCGTTCGACGAAGCTCATGTCGTGGACGAGAATGAGCGATCCCATTCTTTCCGTGCCTTGAAACACCGGATGCTGAACGACGTGCAGCGGACCTTGCCGCAGGCGAACGACGGAGTGGCCTTCGCCGGTCGGGTCGGGGGGGCGGCACCCGAGCGAGGAAGGATAGGTCGGGGTTTCGTAGCGCACCTTGCCGGTCTCGTCGCAGTAGGCGAGCGCGTACAGACGCTCATCCTGAATGGCGCGCATGAAAAGGCTATTGATCTTCGGTCCGGCTCCTTGAGCCACCAGGTCGGCGAGCTGATCCTGCATGGTATTTGCAATCAGCTGCGAACGGGTATCGAGGTCGTTGACCCACCAACGCAGCGTCAGGCGGTCGACCAGCGGGACCAGCCCATACGCCAGCAACGCCAACGTAATTGCCAAGGGGGCGATAAAGCGCAACGAAAGCCGGATCGAACGCAGTCGCCCCATCGATGCTACCGAAGCTTGCGGCCAACGCCGCACCGGTACAAATATCCGCGCCGCGGTGGAGCCGTCGGCCACAGCGGATCGAAATCCGAGTTGCAACCGGCGAAGCCCAGGCCATCCTGCCGAACGAGAAAAAATGTTCGTTGCAGAACCCGTCCGGCCGTGCGGCTGTCGTTGCGCTTGCATCGCTCCCCATTCCGCAGACAATCCATCCGCTCCGGCGGACACGTACATCGCGCATTTACGTTCCGAATGGGGCGATTTCGGAATGCGTAGGACCGCGTCCGAGTGGCGGCAACGCGGAGCGACGGGATGAAGGTGAGACTGTTGCGTAACATGAGCTCACGCGGCGTCGAATGCGATCGCTGCGCGCA
>DASYVU010000188.1:0-8114 GCA_035936715.1 Gemmatimonadaceae bacterium | reverse complement strand
AGGCGCCGTCACCTTCGACTATGGCAACAACATCCGCACTGTCGCATTCGATGCCGGATTGACGAACGCGTTCGACATCCCCGGATTCGTGCCGGAGTACATCAGACCGCTGTTCTGCGAAGGGAAGGGACCCTTCCGTTGGGTCGCGCTGTCCGGAGATCCCAAGGACATCAAGCGCACCGACGACCTCGCGCTCGAGCTGTTCCCGAACGACGAGCATCTTCGCCGCTGGATCTCCCTCGCGCAGAAGAAAATCAAATTCCAGGGACTTCCCGCGCGGATCTGCTGGCTAGGCCAGTCCGATCGCGCGAAGTTCGGCATGGCGATCAACGACCTCGTCGCCTCGCGCGAGATATCGGCGCCGATCGCCATCGGCCGCGATCACCTCGACACGGGGAGCGTGGCGTCGCCCTTCCGCGAGACCGAGGGAATGCTCGACGGGACTGATGCAGTCGCCGATTGGCCGCTCCTCAATGCGATGCTCAACGTGGCAAGCGGCGCCTCATGGGTCTCGTTCCATCATGGCGGCGGCGTCGGCATTGGCAACTCGCTTCACGCCGGTCAGGTGATCGTCGCCGACGGAACGCCCGAGATGCGCATCCGGCTCGAGAGGGTGCTCACCAACGATCCAGGCACAGGGGTGGCTCGTCACGCCGACGCGGGATACGAGGAAGCGCGGAAGACGGCGCGTCAGCACGGATTGCATCTGCCAATGAGCAGCTGACGTGCTGACGCGGGAGTTCAAGCCGTGGCACGTACCCGTTTTCCTGGCCAAGTACGCATACCTCACGGCAACGCGCCGGCCCGTGCTGGTACATTTCGAAGTCACGATGCGCTGCAACGCGCGCTGCGGCTTCTGCGACTACTGGAAAACCGATCCATCAGCAAAAGCGACCGAGCTCACCAGCTTTGCCGACGCGGCGCGTTTTTTCAATCCGATGGTCATCACTTTCACCGGCGGCGAGCCGACGTTGAGGCGTGACCTCGAGGACATTATCTTCGCGGTCAACAAGGCGGTCAGGCTCAAGTACATGACTCTGATCACTCACGGCGGCATGTTGTCGCCCGAACGTGGGCGCTCGCTGTGGAAATCAGGGATCAACCAGTTCAACATCTCGCTTGATTATCTCGACGAGCGTCACGACAGAGCGCGCGGGATTCCCGGTCTGAGCGCCAGGATCATGAGGACGATTCCCCGCATGCGGGAGATGGGAATCACAGGCATTCGATTCAATACGGTCATCAAGCGCGACAACCTCGACCAGCTCTTGCCAATCGTACGTCACGCCCGTGAGCTTGGCTGCGGCGTCAACTTCAGCTGCTATACCGACGCAAAGAATGGAAACGCGGAAGGCGTCATCGAGCGGGAGCAGAAGCAGCAGCTCGAAGAAACGATCCGTGAGCTTCTAGCCTACAAGAGAAAAACCCGTGGCGTCATCACCAACTCCGACTATTACCTCGAGCAGATTCCGCGCTACGTGCGCGGAGAGATCACCGAGCCCTGTCAATCCGGAATGCGGACAATTCACATCGATCCAATGGGCCGCGTGAAGCGCTGTCCCGACTTTCCGACCGATTTCCACTGGACGGAATTCCGGAAGTACGAGCCGATCAACTGCAACGCGTGCTACTACGCTTGTCGCGGCGAGGCCCAGGCGCCCTTGAGATTCTCGCGCGTTCGGGATGTCATGGCATCGCCCAAGGCAAGTTGAAGGACGTCCTGTTCGTCAACGCGGCCCAGGTCGTGACCTGCGCTGGGCCGGTTCGCGCGCGGAAGGGACGCGAGATGCGCGAAGCGGGCATCCTCAAGAACGCAGCTGTCGCCGTCAGCGGCGGGCGTATTGCCGCGATCGGCGCCGCGCGTGACATCGAGCCCGCATTCACGGACGCGGAGATTATCGATTGTCGAGGAGGAGTCCTTACTCCCGGTCTCGTCGATTCCCACACCCACGCCGTATTCGGCAAGCCGAGGTTCGAGGAGCAGGAGCTGCGCGCCGAAGGGCACGACTACATGGAAATCGCGGCGCGGGGCGGTGGCATTCACTCGTCGGTGCGTGATTTTCGGGAGCGCAGCGAAGTAGAGCTGTACGATCTCGCGGTTCCGCGCCTCCGCGCTCTCGCGTCGTACGGAACCACCACGGTGGAGATCAAGAGCGGTTACGGGCTTTCAGTTGACGATGAGCTGAAGGCGCTCCGGGTCATCGGGCGCCTTGCCGCGACCATGCCGATGCGCATCGTCGCCACCTGGCTCGGCGCGCACGAGATTCCGCACGAGTTCCGCTCGAGCGATTCGCTCCGCGCAGAGTATCTCGACATGCTGGTCGCCAAGCTCCTTCCTAAAGTCAGAGAGCAGGGAATCGCTCGCTTCGCCGACGTCTTCTGCGAACCGGGCGTATTCACCATCGACGAGACCCGCCGAATTCTGGAAGCCTCGCGCAAAGCCGGACTCGGCCTCAAGATCCACGCGGATGAGCTAAAGCCTTGCGGCGGCGCCGAGCTGGCTGCGTCACTCGGCGCGGTCTCCGCGGATCATCTCGCGGCAATCTCGGACGGGGGCATTGCGGCTATCGCCAAATCAACCACGGTCGCTTCGCTTCTTCCCGGCACAATGCTCTTCCTCGGCAAAACGAAACAGGCGCCGGCGCGGGCGCTGATCGAAGCGGGCGCGGCGGTGGCGCTCGCGACCGATTTCAACCCCGGAACGTCTCCGACTGTTAACTTTCCCCTCGTGCTGACACTTGGCGTGAGCCAGTTACGGATGAGCGTGGCCGAGGTATTGGTAGCGGCGACGGTCAACGGGGCCGCGGCGCTCGGGCTGGCAGGGGAAGCCGGACAGATCGCACCCGGCTTCGCTGCTGATCTCGCGCTGTTCCAAATCAGCGACGTGCGGGAGTTGCCATACTGGTATGGTGCCCGTCTTTGTGTCGGGACGTGGAAGGCGGGCGCGCCTTGTCACCCCTACGAAACAGGGAGTAATTTGAACTCTCGTTTCCCGGAGGCTTCGTCAACCGGGTAAGCCAAATTTGCCCGGCCGCTTTTAATGTCAGCTAGCATCGATAAGCTCAAAAAAAAGGCTGCCGAATTCGAGCAGAAGAAACAGTTCGATAAGGCTCTCGAGATTTATCTTCAGATCATCGGGCATTCCGAGGGTCAGGAAGATCACGACGTCACTGTCTATAATCGCGTCGGCGATCTGTACCTGCGCCTGAACAAGGCGGACCAGGCGGTCAACTACTACGAGCAGGCCGTGGACTTTTACACGGAAGGCGGCTACCTCAACAACGCCATCGCGCTCTGCAACAAGATTCTCCGCCACGCGCCGGCGCGCCACCAGATCTACTACAAGCTGGGAAAGATCTCCGCGAAGAAGGGATTCAACAGCGACGCGAAGAAGAACTTCCTCGAGTACGCCGACCGCATGCACCGGGCGGGAAAGGACACGGACGCTTTCAGGGCGCTCCAGGAATTCGCCGATCTGTGCCCCGGACAGGACGACATTCGGTTGATGCTCGCCGATCAGCTCGCCAGAGCCGGGAAAAAGAGCGAGGCGATCGAGCAGCTTCAGATCCTGCACGAGTCGCTCGACGCAGAGGGCCGGGGCAGCGAAGCGGAAGCAACCGTGCAGCGGATGCAATCACTCGACCCCAGCGTTGAGCCGCGGCGGTCCAACACACCCCGGCCGAAGCAGGAAGGTGGACTCGTCTTCCTCGACGTCGGCGGATCCCCGGTGAAGCCTCGGCCGAAGCTGGACCACGTCGAGCACAAGGTTCCGCTCGAGCCACGTCCGCGCCCGCGCACGCCGACCCACGTGAAGCCATCGCCCGAGTTCGAGCAGCTCTCCGATATCGAGCCGCTTCCCGACTTCGAGCCTCTGCCCGAGTTCGACGCTGCAGACGCCAATTCGCAGGTTCCAGGACTGGAGATTCAATCGGGCGCGTCGATCTCTGAAATCGAGCCGGCGTTCGATCTCAGCCTGGATGAGGAGGTCGTGCCTCCGCTCGAGGGCCTCGAGTCGTCGGCCGATCCGGATGCGTTCGCGATCGATCCGGAGGTGGACGCAGCGGCGTCCGCGGCCAGTGTGGAGGGATTGGTTCCGGCGGGGTCGGACCTTCAGGAGCCTGGCCTCGGCGAGCCGCTGGTCACCCAGGATCCCCTGTCGGGATTGAACGTCCTCGAGGACGACCGGTTTTACATCCACGATGCGGACCCGCTGGCGGGTCTTGGGGGCCAATCGGACGAGGCTGTCGCCTCCGAAGCAGCGACCGCCGAACCTGAAGCCGAGGCGGAAGAGGCGGAGTTCGACAGCATCGAGGTGGACGGGCCCCGTGCCCGTGAAGAGCCCGAGCCCGAACAGGAAGAAGAGCAGGAAGAGGAAAGGAAAGTAGAGAAGCCGCGCGCGCCCGAGCAGCTGAAGCAGAGCAAGCTGAAAGTCGTTCCCGTGCGACCGACGCGTCCAAAGCCGAAAGTCGAGAAGGAGCCCGAGCCGGAAGCGCCGGCGCAGAACGAGAAGCGCGCACTGAATCCGTTCCAGCGTCAGGTCTCCAAGAACAAGCCGCGTGATCCGTCACCGCCGGCTTCTCCGCGAATTGTTACGCCTCCCGCGGAGATTCCGCGCGCCGCCACGCCGAAGCAGAACTCCTCGCATCCGCCCCGTGACGACAATCTCGTGGATCTCGCGGATTGGCTGCGCGAGGATGCAAGTCCGAAGTCGTACAGGATGGTCGCGGAAGACGACAAGCGCGTCGGCGACGAGCAGGCTGACTTCACCGACATGCTGGAGAAGTTCAAGGCCGGAGTCGCCGCGAACGTGGATGACGAAGATTTCGACAGCCACTACGACCTCGGCATCGCGTACCGCGAGATGGGACTCATCGACGAAGCGATCGCCGAATTCCAGAAGGCGCTGCGCGGCGCGACCAATCGCATCCGCGCCTATGAAGCCCTCGGGCAATGCTTCATCGATCGTCGCGAGTACGATGTCGCGATCAGCATTCTCGGCCGCGCCTTGCGTGAGCCGGGAATGGAGGACGAAGACCTCATCGGCGTTCTCTATCTGCTCGGCTACGCCTCCGAAGAAGGCAGGAAGCCGCGCGACGCCGCCGCTTATTATCACCGGGTGTTCGCGATCGACATCGATTTCCGCGACGTGAGCAAGCGCCTCAAGCAGATGGGCAAGGCCGCCTCCAAGTGAGGGCGGACGCCACCGCAAACAAAGCAAGAATGAAGGGAGCAGTCCCGCGTGGAGTGTCCCTCCAGGCCATTCAGTTTCCCGTACGGGCAAAGCTCGACGACGTCTCGCGCGCCATGGCAACGATCGTGGCGAGTGAAATGCCGCTGGTCGGCCAGGTAAGCGCTCATCTCCTCGCGATGCGCGGAAAGCTGTTTCGCCCCACGCTGTTGCTGCTGTCGAGCCAGCTCGAGGACGCTGCCGAAGATCAGGCCGTGACGCTCGCCGCCGCGCTGGAGCTGATCCACCTCGCCACGCTGGTGCACGACGATGCCGTCGATCACTCCGCGCTCCGCCGCGGAATGCCGACGGTGAATGCGCTCTTCAGCCATCAGATCTCCGTCATCATGGGAGATTTCCTCTATTCGACGGCGCTCACCCACCTGGTTGGGCTCGGAGATCTGAAGGCTCTGGAAGTACTCACCAGAGCGTCAACGGAGATGACACTCGGCGAAATGCGCCAGCTCGCGGTCACTGAGCCGCTTCAGTTCACCGAAGGCGAGTACTACGATTTGATTCGCTCCAAGACCGCGTCGCTCATGCGCACTGCCTGCGAGCTCGGTGCGCTCTCGGGCGCGCGCAGCCACTGTGAAGCGGTCGGCGACTTCGGAGAAAATCTCGGAATGGCGTTTCAGATCACGGACGATCTGCTCGACTACCGCGAGGTGAAGGAGACAACGGGCAAGCCTTCGGGGCTCGATCTTCGCGAGCACAAGGTGACGCTGCCGTTGATCCACGCGCTCCGCGAGATGTCGCCGGCATCACGAAAGGAAGTCGAGCGATTGTTCGAGAGGGAGACAGTCACCGACGACGAAATCGCCGCAATCGTTCAGATCGTCGCCGACAGCGGCGGATTCGAGTACGCCCGCCAGCGCGGAGAGGAATTCGCCGAGCGGGCTCACGATGCATTGTCGGATTTGCCCGACACTGTGGCGCGCCGCTCCCTCAGCGCGTCAATTTCCTACGTTATGGAGAGACATTTTTAATGCCACCGTATAATCCGCGGGGTCAGAATCGGCGGGGCGCCCTCTTTCACTCACTAGTGCTGGCGAGCGGGTTCATCGTTGGCGGGGTGATCCAGCAGGTGGGGCGAAAGTTCATGCCACCCGGCGCCGCAAAGGAGTTTTTTACCACGGGCGTGACCCCGTCCCTCGGGCCAATGCCTGTGGATTTGGTTATACTCAAGTTCGCCCTTGGCCCAATTGCGCTTGATGTGTCACTATTGAGCCTGTTGGGGGTACTCGTGGCTTATCTCATAGCACGTTCGATCTTCTAGGAGTTTTCCATGTTTGGCAATCTGGGTTTTCCCGAGCTGTTGATCATCATGATCGTGATCCTCTTGCTCTTTGGAGCGAAGCGGATCCCCGAGATCGCCGGCTCGATGGGCAAGGGAATAAGGGAATTCAAGAAAAACATCAACGACGCGACGCGCGAAGTGACCGCGGAAACGCGCGCGCCCGGCGAGGCCGAATCTCAGTCGCGCCTGACGGCGGCCGAGCTGGAGCAGCGCCGCGCTGTTGATGAGGCTGAGCGAGCGGCTCCCAAGCGGTTGTTGTAAGCCTGGCTTTTACGACAACAGAACGGGTGCGAGTCGTCAGTAGGTAAGCTGGGAGTTGCCAGTTCACGACGCCGGGACGTTCCTCGGTCGGACGTGAACTGCTTCCTTCGAGCGGCAAATAATGACGACCGTTGGGCAGCTGCCGCCTAGCCTGGCGGGTGAGCGATTTCAAGCGGCTCAAGGTTTGGCGCAAAGCGCACGCGCTTGCGCTCAATGTGCACCGTGTCGCAACACGCATCCGCGGCTCTGACAACGCGTCTCTACGTAGTCAGCTCCTTAGGGCTGCGATGTCCGTCCCCACCAACATTGTAGAGGGAACCGGACAGAAGAGCGGAAGAGAATTCGGGCGATTCCTCGACATCGCTCTCAAGTCGACCTCCGAGCTCGAATATCACCTGATCGTTGCCCGAGAGATCCGGGCAATCAGCCTGAACGACTTCGAATCTCTGTCGGCCCAGACAATCGAAGTGCGCAAGATGCTCTACGGACTGCGCACCCGAGTGACCGCTTCGCCCCAGAAGGTCACAAGTAACGTCCCGACGTAGTGAACTCAGAACTGTCAGCTACGCCACTGACAACTCGCACCCGCTCCGTTGCCTGAACCCCCGAATACCCCGGAGCCAGGGCCTACTGCGTAGCGCTCCGCCGTGCGGACGCCTCTACCGTCTTCCGCCGATCGTCGATTTTAGCGACCGCCTTGAGATTGGTGAGGAACTCCCGAACGCGCTCCTGTCTGAGCTGCTGCAGCGACTGCTGCCGCAGTGCTTCCTTCTGAGCCTCGAACGCCGCACGCCTTCCCGGCACACGGTTGTCGACGCGCTCGACTACCACTCCGCCGGTGGCCTTGATCGGCGCGCTCACGACGTGCAGCGGAAGCGTGAACGCCGCACCCACCGCCTCAGGCAAATTCGCGAGCTCGGGGACGCCGGTTACGCGGGTGAACGGTTTCGTCTTGACGACTTCCATGCTCATCAGCTTCGCCGCTGATTCGAGCGAACTGGCCGCGGCAACCTTTGCAAAGTTCGTCACTTGTGGCATTAGTGCGTCCAGCTTTTTCTGCCGCACGAGATACACGCGGATGTCCTGCTTCGCCTGGTCGAGACTGAGCGTTCCTGCCGGTGTGAGAGAGTCGAGACGCGCGAGATAGTATCCATCCTCGGCGTCAAACAGCTCGCTCGTCTCGCCCGGCTTTCCGCCCTCGAACGCCCACGGGCCGACGCTCGGGATGTACCGGCCGTTGACCGTCAGTGAATTGCCTTCGATCGCCTGCGCTCTGAGCACCGGTATCTGGAGCGCGCGCGCGGCGCTGTCGAACTTCGCCGGCTGGTC
>DASYVU010000187.1:0-5464 GCA_035936715.1 Gemmatimonadaceae bacterium | reverse complement strand
GCCGCAACATCGGTGAGCATGTGTCCGGCGTCGGCCAGGAGCGCGATCGAGTTCGAGAGAAATCCGCCAATGACTTCGACGACCAGCAGCATCGCAGTCAAGGCAAGCGCGATACGCAGGCTCCGGACGGGGGCGTCGCTCGCATGCAGGTGGCCGAGCCCATGGTCATGAGCGCCGCTGTGCTGGTGTCCCTGACCGGGGTTGTGGTAACTTGGATCCGTGCTCGGCCGGCTGCTCTCCATAATTCTGTTGGTGCTCCTCAACGCGTTCTTCGTCGGCGCCGAGTTCGCTCTCGTCCGCTCCAGACGGACGCGCCTGGAGGCGATGACCCGGAGCGGTGACCGACTCGCCCGCTTCGCCGTTCGTGCCTCCTCAAATATCTCCCGCATTCTCTCCGCGAGCCAGCTTGGCGTAACGCTCGCGAGCCTCGGCCTGGGGTGGGTGGCCGAGTCCACCGTCGGTGATGTGTTCGCGAGCATGTTCGAGAACCTGCCGTTCGCGATCGAGATGTCGATGCGCCTCACGCTCGGCGCTACGCTCGCAATCATCGTGGTCACGTATCTCCATGTCGTGTTCGGCGAGCTCACGCCAAAGGCGGCGGCGCTGAACCACCCCGAGGCTCTCGCACGCTGGCTGGCACCTCCGCTTCTGCTCTTCGCGTGGATCACGACGCCTTTCACTTTCTTCCTCAACAAGTCGTCACAGGTGATCCTGCGCGTGCTTGGTCAGGAAAAGGCGGGATCGGAGGAGGCCGTGCATTCGCCGGAAGAAATCCGGCTCCTTGTCGAGCAGTCGCAGGAGAGCGGGCAGATGCAGGCCCACGATGCCGATCTGATCGACGCCGTATTCGAGTTCTCCGAGAAGAACGCCCGCGAGGTCATGACGCCGCGGACCGAGCTGGTAGCCCTGCCCGTCGAAGCGACGCTATCGGAAGTCCTGAGCGTAGTTCAAGAGAGCGGGCTGTCGCGCTATCCGGTGTACGACGAGTCGATCGACAACATCATCGGCGTAGTGCTGGCCAAGGATCTCCTCAAGGTGCTCGCCCCACGCACGAACCTGGACGCATTCGATCTGCCTTCAATCATGCGACCGGTGCACGTGATTCCGGGCTCGCGAGAGGTCGAAGAGGTTCTCGCCGATTTCAAGCGCCTCAAAGAGCATATGGCGGTGGTGCTCGACGAATACGGCGGAACGGCGGGCGTCGTGACGATGGAGGACCTGCTTGAAGAGATCGTCGGCGAGATTCTCGACGAGTACGACACACCCGAAGACGCGGAAGCTCCGCTGCACACCCGCGCGGGGGAGACATTGGTGCCGGGAAGCACCCACATCGGGGAGCTAAACGAGCACTTCAGTCTCACCGTCCCCGACGAGGACTACACTACGATTGGCGGGTACGTCTTCGGTGTGCTTGGCCGGCTGCCCGTCGTCGGCGATCGAGTGATCGCCGGCGGAGCGATCTTCACTGTGCGCGAGATGGACGGGCGGAGGATCGAGAGTCTGTCGGTCGATCTGCATTCGCTAGGCGACCGCCGGACGGCTGAGCGCGAGATACAATCGACGCACACAGAAGCGTAGCGGCGATCATGCTGGACGGATCCGCGCGATCCTGGCCGGCGATGTCCAGCGCGGTGCCGTGATCCGGTGATGTGCGCGGAAACGGAAGCCCCAACGTCACATTTACGGCGCTCCCGAATGACGCGACCTTGATGGCCGTCATCCCGACGTCGTGATACGGCGCGATCACGGCGTCGAATTCACCGCGCATCGCTCGTACAAAAACCGTATCGGCTGGAAAGGGCCCTTCGATTCCTGCAGCGCGCGCCGCCGGCTCGAGAAGTTTCGTGTCTTCGGTGCCGAATCTTCCACCATCGCCGGCGTGCGGATTGAGAGCGCACAGCGCAATTCGCGGCGACGCAATTCCGAACCACGTTTGCAGCCCGTTGCGCGTGATCCGCGCGGCCTCGACGATGGAAGCTGCGCTCAGATTCTCGGTTACGCTGCGAAGCGGAATGTGGGTCGTCGCGAGCACCACGCGGAGCTTGTCCGACGCAAGCATCATCGCAACGCTGGACCCGGTCAGGGCCCCAAGCATCTCGGTGTGGCCCGGAAAATCGTAGCCGCCAGCGTGCAGCGCGGCTTTGTCGATGGGTGCGGTCACAATTCCTTCGACGGCTCCCGCTTGCGCCATCTGCACGGCTCGTTCGATTGCCAGTCCGCTGAGCATTCCCGCCAGCGCCGCGTCCGACCCCGGCCGCCAGTGCCCGATTGACTCAGCCACCTGGACTCCTGCGCCCTCGGGACCAATGACCACAACATCACAGCGCTCGCTGACCCGTGGGTCGGCGAGCGCTTTGGCGACAACCTCCGGACCAATTCCACGGGGATCGCCCACGGTCATGGCAAGGCGCACTTTCACTGCTACATCCGGAGCGACACGTAGGTGTGCCTTCTCAGATCGTCGAGGAGCTGCCGGATCGAACGCTCCTGGGAGAGCTGTGCACGAATCTGCTCACGGATCTCGCTGGGGTTGTATTCACCAGCATCGGTTACCGTCACTACCTGCAGCACGGCGAACTTCGGCTGCCCGCGCGGATTCGCCAGCTGGAAAGGATTGGTGATCGTCCCGGATTTCGCACCGGTCAGCGCACCCTGATAGGACGCTGGCAGGGAATCGCGGTTGAACGGCTGGAGCACCCCCTTCTCTTCCGTAGGATCGTGGTGCTTGGCGAGCAACGAGTCGTAGGAGACGCCGCGCCTCCACTGTGCGGCGACGGAGTCGGCTTCGACCTTCGCGGCAGCCACATCGTTGGCATCGATCACCGGCGCGATAAGTATGTGGCGCGCCTTCACCTCCGCCGACTGGACGCGATCGACTCGAATGATGTGATATCCGAATGCAGTCTCGATCACCGGGCTCACGTCTCCCGGGCGCAGCGCGAACATCACCGCTTCGAATTCGGGGACCAGCCCGCTGCCACGCCGGTTCCAGCCGAGATCTCCGCCGAGGGCTTTGGTGCCGGGGTCCATCGACTCGCGCTTCGCTATCTGCTCGAAGTCGCCGCCCTTCCGAATCTCGACGAGCAGCGATTCGGCGCGCGCTTTGGCCTTTGCTTTCGCCTCTGCCGAAGCATGCGGCGCTACGATGATCTGTCGGAATGTGACGCTCGCAGGACGCTTCTGCAGATCCGCGCGGCTCCGCTCGAAAGCCGCTGTCACTTCCTCATCCGTCACGTTCACCGGCTTCGCGCGCTTACGCAGGTCCGCAAACGCCTTCTGCTGAAGATTCTGGCGACGATACTGCTCGATGAGCGACTTGCGATACTCTTCCGGCGTGCCGAGTCCCGCGTTGCGCAGCTCGGTTCGGTATTCCTCCTCGGACTTGAACTGGGCGCGAACGGTCTTGAGCTGACGATCGGCCGCAGAAGTAATCTCGGACTCCGTCACCTCGAGCTTCATCTCTTTTGCTTTCTGAACGAGTATCTCTTCGTCGACGAGATCGTTGAGAACGGTGCGCGCCAGTGCCGCCTGTTGGGCAGAGTCAGTCGGCACCTGCAGCCCCTGTGCGCGCCGCTGATTGATTGCGGTAAGCACATCGGTCCAGAGGAGCGGCTGTTCCCCGACGATCGCGACAACGCGGTCGACTGGAAGCGCGGCCGGGATACTGCGGGTGGTAGTGGCGGGAGTTTGCGCTCCGAGAGCGACAGGAACGAGCGCAGCAGCGGCCAGGAGATGTCTCAGCATCCCGGATCGTACACCCGCCGCCAAACGCGGTTCGATCACTTCTTGGCCGCGGGAGGAGTGGAAGAAGCCGATGGAGCGACCGGATTCAGCGGAACCGCCGTCGGTGGCTGCCCTGCCGTGCGGGCGGAGTCTGCCGAATTACGGATCTTGGAAGCCTGCTCGACCGCCCGATCGAATCCCGCGTCGTTTAAGGCGTAGCTGTACCTGCTCCGCAATACGTTGGCGACCGGCGTCGGCACGGCGACGAAAGGGGCCTGCTCCTGCACCAGCCTGTCGAAATAGGCGTCGATCCGCTTCGCGGCGAGCTTCTCGCGGTCGCTTTCGGTTTTCGCGCTGTCCTGCTGCGAAGATGGAGTCACCCCGAGCTGGCGCCAGGCCTGCTTGACTGCACCTACGAAGCTCGCGTGCAATTGCGAGATCTCGGCGGGATCGATGGTGATCTTTGCGCTGTCCGCCTGCCTGAGGACGAGCTCATTGTTGGCGTATCGTTTCACCATCGAAACGAGCGAAGAATCGGGCGCCTGCTTGATCTGATCGGTGATTCTCGCGTTGGGTGGAACGGTCTCGAGCCAGCCAACCATTCGCGATGCCGTGAACTTTCCCGCGGTCGATGTCGCGAGCACGGTGTTGTCGCGCCGATGTGCGTCGGGGTCGTTCGCGATTGCCTTCAATGTGGTGGCCGCGTCTTTCTTCACCTCGATTTTGCCGCTCTTTTCCAGGTTCGCCAGGTAGGTACTCTCCGCTACGGCGACGCTGCGACCCTTGGATGCGAGCAGCAACTGGCTCTTCACCTGATCGTATGTCGGGCGACGGATGATATGGTAGCCGTAGGTCGTCTGGATCACCGGAGAGATCTCCCCGGGCTTGAGGGCTCGCAGCGCTTTCTCGAACTCGGGGACCATCGTGCCCTTGGGGAAGATTCCGAGTGATCCGCCCTTCGGGGCAGTCTGGGCGTCCTGACTGTTATCGGTTGCTGTCTTCGCAAAGTTGGCCGAGTTCACTTTCGCGCGAATCGCGTCGATTTTCTTTTTGACGTCGGCCTTCTGCGCGTCGTTCATCCCCTGCGTGAACAGCAGAATGTGGTCGGCGGCGAGGATGTCGCCCGATGCGAACTGCCGTTGCGCCGCAGTGGTATCCTCTACTCCCCAGGACTTGGAAACGATGTCGTACCACTTCCGGGCCTTGAGGTTGGCAAGCGCCGGCCACATCGCTTCGTCTATCAGCTTGGGATCGCTGAGTGAGTCGTTGTGGGCCGCGGCGACACCGAGTAGCTGATAGTCAACCCATACGTTGGCGATCGACTTGGCGATGTCTTTCCGGATCGGAGCACGCGATTTTCCAAGCAGCGTCGCCAGCCGGGTGACTGTCAGCTCGGCGCTTCCGGCGCGGGCGACCCAACTGGTGTGGGCGTTGAGCGCGTCCTTCAGACCCGAGCATGCCGAGAGTGTAAAAGCCGCTGCAGCGGCGATAGCGAAAGTACGTTTCATTTTTCCGTAGTACGGGTTAACAGTCGTCAGGTGGGGCGCAGAGTCGTCAAGGCGCGGACAAGTCCATCGAGCATCTCAGCTCCTCCAAGACGGGTGAGCTTGAGGGAAAGCGGATGCGCGCGTCGCACTTCCGCCTGGAACTGTACCTCGTGGAACGCCGCCGAGATCCCCTTCATGCGGGGCACTGCGTGCTCGCGAAATGTAATGCGGGCCTCGTTTCCGCGCACCAGCAC
>DASYVU010000186.1:0-14700 GCA_035936715.1 Gemmatimonadaceae bacterium | reverse complement strand
TTCACGAGCGAGCGCACGCCTGCCACACTCGCCGCACTCGCCGGCTCGCACCCGACCCCACTTGCGTCCACTACCGCCTTTGCCTCCATAATCTCCTCGTCGCTGACGGCAACGACTACGCCATTTGTAGCGCGGATGGCTTCGACAGCACGGTCCCACGATGCCGGATTGCCAATGCGTATTGCCGTCGCCACCGTTTCGGCCTGAACACGATGGCGTCTGATGAAAGCCTCGGCGTAGCCTTTTGCGAACGGGGCTGCGCCGCTTGCCTGAATGGCTGCGATGCGGGGTACTCGAGCGATTAGCGCGAGCGCATGGGCCTCCATAATCGCCTTTCCGAACGCCGCCGTGTTGCCGAGGTTCCCAGCGGGGAGGACGATCCAGTCGGGAGCGTCCCAGGCGAGTTGTTGAAATAGCTCGAAGGCTATCGTCTTCTGCCCCTCAATTCGAAACGGATTTATGGAGTTTGCGAGGTACACCCCGAGCCGCCCAGCCGCCTCTCGCAGCAAACGCAGGCAATCGTCGAAATCGCCCCGTACGAGTATTGTGCGTGCGCCGTAGGCAAGCGTCTGCGCAAGCTTGCCCAATGCGACGGCGTCGGCCGGAACCAACACGAGCGCTGGAATGCCGGCCTGCGCGGCATATGCCGCAAGAGACGCGGAAGTGTTTCCGGTCGATGCGCAAGCGACTGCTGTGGCACCTACGCGCCTGGCCTGCGTCACGGCGACCGTCATTCCGCGATCCTTGAACGAGCCGGTAGGGTTGTGACCCTCATGCTTGAGGTGGAGTCTGGCGACGCCGACGAAAGCGGCTACCGACTCACGCTCCAGAAGAGGGGTGTTACCCTCGGGGTGACTGACGGCCGCCTTATCACCTCCCTCCATCGCGTCAGACATCACCAGTTCCCGAAATCGCCATACGCCGGAGGAAAGAGCAGCTCGGCCTCGCATCGCGTCTGCGCTTAGCCGTGTGTCAAACAGGGCCTGGAGCGCTTGCCCGCGCAAAGAGAGAGGTGCGTGCGCGACCTCGAGCAGCCCGCCGCACTCGGGACATGTCGTGTGCGCCGTTTGCTCTTCCAGAGTACAGCTACAGGATACGCAGCGTACAGTCGTTTTCTTGTTTGTTAGCGTGTTCATTTTCGGATCCAGCTGCGTCCCTCTATTGGTCGGATGTCGGTCATGCGCGCGTCTCGACAATAATCGCGCCGTCGCGGTCTATTTCGCTCACGTGTACCGTGCAGTGCACTCCAGACTCCTCATACGCCGCTCGCATCGCATCACTTACTCGCACCGCCACTTCGGGATCGACGCCGACCAGCGCGAAAGCCGTTGGACCGGCGCCGGAGATGGACGCCGCGAATGCGCCCGCTTCCATAGCCCCACGCTTTGCGGCGGCGAAGCCCGGAAGCAAGGGGGCCCGCGCCGGCTCGGAGACCCGATCGTCGATCGCGCGGCCAAGCAGGCCAAGATCCCCTTCGTAGCAGGCCGCGACGATCGCCCCAACTTGCGCCATTTGATGGATTGCGGTGGCACGGGAGACTGCCGCGGGAAGAACACGACGCGCGTCGGCTGTCGACAATCGCTGTGATGGATGTGCCAGTACTATGCGTATGCCTGCAGGTACGGGAAGGCGCACAACCTCGATCGGATCGAGCGAGCGCACGAGGACAATTCCTCCGTAGAGGGACGCAGCGATGTTGTCGAGATGCCGTCCCGAAACAGCTTCCTCGGCGCTAAGACAGCAGGCGAGCAGCGTCGTTACGTCGAGCGGATCTCCGAGCAGCTTATTAGTGGCTACCGCGCCCGCAACTGCCGACGCGGCGCTTCCGCCCTGACCGCCCGAGAGCGGCAATCCTTTCCGTACACTCAAGGCGAGTCCTCGTGCTGGAAGTTGCACACCTCTCTGGTTCGCGGCGTTGAGCACGGCCGTTGCGGCGAGTGCCGATGTGTGACGCGCGGGATCGGCGGGCAGATCCGGATGTCCCGGATTTTGGACGCTTACACCGGACGTATGCGTCCACTCGGCGGTCACCTCGTCGCGCGCACCCGCGAGGGCGCAGCCGATGACGTCCAGGCCGGGGCCCAGATTGCCGATGCTACCAGGGGCGGAGGCAGTTACGCGGGTCATCGTGCGGCCTCATTGCGTCCCTTCCGCATTATGATGCCGTCACCCGCAACAGATCACTCAACACACCCCCCGCGGTGACCGAAGGGCCCGCGCCAGGGCCAGTAATTACGAGCGGACTTTCACGATAGCGCATCGTCGTGAACACGAACTGGTTGTCAGTGCCGTCGAGGGCGGCGAGCGAGCTGCCGAGACGGACGCCGACAAGGCCCACACGCACGGCGCTGCGCGTAGCATGTACGCGATAGCGCAACACCTCACCGCGAACGCGCGCGCCGTCGACGCGGTCTGCCCATACCGGGTCGAGCGTTTCAAGCTGTCCGAGAAACTCATCGAGCGGCACAGCGCGAAGCGAATCCGTAACCAGCGACTCGACGCGGACGTCTTTGAGGTCACCCCTGTAGCCAAGAAGCCGCCCGAGTATTAGACCCTTGCGGGCGACATCGAGGCCCGAGAGGTCTTCGCGCGGATCTGGTTCGGTGTAGCCCAGCCTCATTGCGTCGCGCAACGTCTCGGAAAATCGCCTGCCACGGCCAAGCTCGGAAAAGAGGTAGCCCATCGTGCCCGATGGACAGCCGACGATGCTGAGCACGCGGTCCCCCGACGCGAAGAGTTTCTCGACTGTGTCGATGATGGGCAGTCCGGCACCGACCGTAGCCTCGTGCAGTACGCGTCGCCCTTTGGCACGCGCGTCTCCGAGAAGTGCAAGTGATGATGCGCGGTCCGACGCGAGCGGTACCTTGTTCGCGATGACGAGATCCATCCCGTGTGCCACCGCGGCGAGCAGGGCGGTGCGCGTATCACCGCCCGACACATCCACGAGAACCGGTCGCGTCAGCGCATGCGTTGCGATGTGGTCGACGGCGGTCAGCGGGTCACCGACCTGACCTCCGTCCAGTTCACGCACAGAGCCGGCGCGCTGTTTGAGACTCACCAATGCGCCGAGGCGCCGCGCGCTCAGTCCGCGCCGATCAAAGAGGAACCCGCCGCGATCTATCACGCCCACGATGCGCAGGGTCTTTCGGTCACGCGCCGGCAGTGCTCCGATCTGTTCGATCAGCTCTCGCCCGATGCGCCCGCATCCCAGAAGTACAACATCGGCGCCAGACAGTCGCTCAACTCGGCCGCCGCCGACTTTGTCAAGGCGGAACGCCGCATGGATTGCGCGCACGGCATCTGGCATGCGATTACCGTCGACCACGAGCGAGATGTTCCGCTCGGAAGAGCCTTGCGCGATGGCCACCACGTTCACGCGTACGTCTGCTACGGCGCTGAAGACGCGCGCCGCGATCCCGGGCGTGTCAGGCATGCCGCTCCCCACGACCGCGATAGTCGCGAGACCTGGGACCACTTCGACCTCGTCAATCTCGCCCCGCACAAGTTCGCCGGCGAACTCTTCGCGCAAAGCCGACTCAGCCTCGACGGCCCGGAGCTCGGGGACGGTGAAGCAGATCGAATGCTCGGACGACGCCTGCGAGATGAGAGAGATCGAAATCCCGCTTCGCGCCAGCGTCCCGAACGTGCGTGCCGCGATGCCGGGCACGCCGAGCATTCCGTTTCCCGCGACTGTCACAAGCGCCTGATCCCTCATTGCAGAGAGCGCCCGTACAGGGGGCCCGGCGGGCAGGCTTCTGCGATCACGCACGATTTCAGTACCCCAATCGCCAGGATTGGCGAATGGCCGGATGCGCAACGTCGTGCGCCCGTCGAGAGGGATGAGAGCGCGTGGATGCAACACACTTGCGCCGTAGTACGCGAGCTCCGACGCCTCGCGCCAGTCGAGTTGGGGGATCACGCGTGCCTCCGGCACGAGAGCTGGATCCGCCGTCAGAAATCCGGGCACGTCTTTCCAGAGGGTGACCTCTGCGGCGCCGAGCGCACGTGCCAGCACCGTCGCGGTGAGATCCGAACCCCCTCTACCAAGCGTCACCACATCGAGGACGCCGCCACGATCCCCACTCGGCTCTACACTAACTTCGACGTTGCCGCCTCCGATGAATCCGGGGACGACGACCGTCTCTTCACGCTCGAGAAGCGGGATAATTCGCGCGCGCGCAGCGATCTCCGTCCGCGCCAGATTGGGCGATGCGTTGCCGAAGCGCCCGTCGGTGTAGAGCACTTCTGTCGCCTCGACCATCTGCGAAGCGATGCCCCGGCTGTGGAGAGCGCCTACGACGAGCCGTGCGGCGAGTCGCTCTCCCCGGGCCAGTACGAGATCGCTCGTTCGTGGATCAAGTCGCCGGACCTCCGCGACGCGCACGAGTAGCGCATCGAGCTCGTCAAATGCGTCGACGACCTTCTCGCAAAGCGCCCGACGTGCTGGACCCTCAAGCAGTGTATCTACGACGCCGATGTGCCGCCCACGAATCTCAGTTACAGCTTCTTTGGCGCGCTCGAGGTCACCCGCCGCCGCAAGCAACGCGGCGTTCAGCAAAGCATCGGTTACGCCGAAGAGCGCAGATGCCACCACCACTCGGCGCGTGGAGCTCGGGCGCGAGAACAGGACCTCTACGACATGTCGTATGCTGTCGGCGGTCTCCAGCGCTCTACCTCCGAACTTGTGAACCTCAATTGGCACAGCTACTCGTCTAGCGGTGGATCGCATGGAGCCTCTGCCCCTTTCCCAGAATCATCTGGCATCGAGTGAAAAAAAAGGCCCCTCTGGAAGGAGGGGCCGCGTCGTGATCGCCGAGTGCTTATCGCTACCCGAGCGCGAGCGCGCCGCCTCTCCAGGAGAGAGCCGTCGTTGTGCAGGGCGTCGTGTAAATGGCGTTCGTTGTCATCGAGTCAATCCTGGGCGCTGTCAAGCTGCAAGGTCGGTATCGGTAGGTTCTTTGTCAACTGCGAGCTCAAAAACAGCTTGACAGGCTTTTCTTGTTCGGTTACCGTTCCGCTGCAATCGAATCTTCCGTGCTGTTCACCCGTTGGGACCGATCATGTACGATCGACTGAGCCATAACTCCGCACCCTCGCGCGCTGTTCCCGCGACCGTCGCTCCGGCTTTCGCCGCCACGATTAATTGTACGTGCGCGTCGATTGCGCAGGCTATGTACTGCTACATGGCTTGTGCGCTTACATCCGCGGCCGGTCTGGAGCTATTGACGGGAACTTAGTTAGCCCTCGCTTCGATCAACGGGTTTCACAACCGGCCGCTCATCTGAATGAGCGGCCTTTTTTGTTTCTGGCTTTTCACGAATCATCATCAGACTGCAACACCGAGGACAAAGATCATGGCAACGAGCACAGAAGGAGCGACTCGCAATAAAGCGGATCGCACCAGAGTGAAGGAGAAGGTGGAATTCACCATCGCAGCAAAGAACTACGTTCGACCCGACGCTTTGGTCAGCACCGCGTGGCTCGCCGACCATCTCGATGATCCGGATATCCGCATCATCGAGAGCGACGAAGATGTGCTGCTTTATGACATCGGACACATTCCCAACGCGCAGAAGGTCGATTGGGTCGAGGATCTGAACGATCACGTGACGCGCGACTACATCGGTCGCGTGGAGTTCGAGCAGCTCCTTCGCAACAAGGGAATAGATGAGACCACGACTGTCGTCTTTTATGGCGACAAGAACAACTGGTGGGCCACCTACGCATTCTGGGTATTTCAGCTCTTCGGTTTCGACAACGCCAAGATCCTGGACGGCGGCCGCACCAAATGGGAGCAGGAGGGGCGTCCGTTCGTGCAGGAGGTGCCCAACTTCCCGAAAACGAGCTACGTCGCGCCGCCGCGTGACGACTCCAGCATCCGTGCCTTCCGTGATGAGGTGCTGAACCACGCATTAGGTGGTAAGCCGCTGATCGATGTGCGATCACCGGACGAGTACTCGGGAAAGAAGACACACATGCCCGAGTACCCGCAGGAAGGCGTACTTCGCGGCGGCCACATTCCCGGAGCAAAGAATGTCCCGTGGGCGCGTGCTGCGAACCAGGACGGGAGCTTCAAGAGCGCGGCCGACCTCCGTGACATTTATGAGCGCGAGGTGGGACTCGAGCCGAATTCCGACGTCATCGCATACTGCCGGATCGGTGAACGCTCCTCACATACCTGGTTCGTGCTCACGTACCTGCTCGGTTATGATAAGGTACGTAACTACGATGGCAGCTGGACCGAGTGGGGCAACTCGGTGCGACTACCGATCGAAAAACCCCGGTGACGATCAATGAGGAATTCAATATGTCAGTAACGCTTCATCTCCCGACGGTACTCGCCAAGCTGGCGGACTCGCAGGTCATCGAGACGTCCGGCCAGACTGTCGGCGATGTTGTAGCCGATGTGTCAGAACGATTTCCAGCGCTCGCGCCGCGGCTCCGTGACGAGCAAGGAAAGCCGTACCCGTTCGTCACGTTTTATCTGAATGACGAAGACATCCGCTTTCAGGGCGGATTCGACGCTCCCGTCCGGGATGGCGACGAGGTCGCTGTCGTGCCGGCGATCGCCGGAGGTTGATGCGATGACAACTGGCGTGTTTGACGCGACGATCGGCCGACCCGCACCGCGGGTTGCTGAAGTGAACGACGAGCTGCCCGAGCTCTCCTCTGAAGAGATCCTTCGCTACAGCAGGCATCTCATCCTGCCCGATGTCGCGCTCAACGGTCAGCGTCGTCTCAAAGCGGGTCGTGTGCTGCTCATCGGTGCCGGCGGACTCGGCTCGCCGAGCGCTCTCTATCTGGCCGCGGCAGGAGTAGGGACACTCGGCATCGTGGACTTCGATGTCGTGGATGTCACCAACCTGCAGCGACAGATTCTGCATGGGACGAGCGATGTCGGTCGTCCGAAGCTTGACTCAGCCCGCGACCGGATCCGGGAAGTGAACCCGCACGTGCACGTGGAGACGTACGAGACGCTGCTCACATCAGCCAACGCGCTCTCGATTCTCGCCGATTACGACGTCATCGTCGACGGCACGGACAACTTCCAGACGCGGTATCTGACGAACGATGCATGCGTGATTCTCGGGAAGCCAAACGTCTATGGGAGCATTTTTCGGTTCGAAGGGCAGGCGAGCGTCTTCGCAACGGAGTATGGGCCATGCTACCGCTGCCTCTTTCCCGAGCCTCCGCCTCCGGGGCTCGTTCCGAGCTGCGCTGAGGGCGGAGTCCTGGGCGTGCTGCCCGGTCTGATAGGTACGATCCAGGCGACAGAGGCGATAAAGCTCCTGCTCGGCATAGGAGAAACTCTCGCCGGACGTCTCTTGCTTGTGGACGCGCTCTCTCTGCGATTCCGCACTATGCGGCTGCGAAAAGATCCGTCATGCCCAGCGTGTGGCACGCGTGAGATCAGCGAGTTGATCGACTACGACCAGTTTTGTGGTGTTGGTAAGGAACGTGACGTCTCGGATGCCGAGCTGCCGGAATTGGCGCCGCGTGAGCTCGCGGAACGACTCCAGCGCGGAGATGATTTCGATTTGATCGATGTGCGCGAACCGCAGGAGTGGGAAATCGCGCGTATCGACAGAGCGCGGCTCATTCCGCTCGGCGCGTTCACAGATGCGTTGTCGACGCTGGACAGTGCCCGGGAGATCGTCGTACACTGCAAGGGCGGAACGCGGAGCGCCAAAGCCGTGCGACAGCTCCAGGCGGCGGGCTTCCGTCGCGTCTGGAACCTGGCCGGCGGCATTACCCGATGGAGCGATGAGGTCGATCCAACAGTTCCGAAGTACTGAAACCATGCTGCGCACATTAGACCAGATCTAGAGTAAATGCCGACGACCGTGGAAAAGCTCACGCCATTGCCGCAGCACTGCAAACTCTGCGGCGCTGAGCAGGATGCCGCGCCCCTCGCGATCTGCGAGCACTGCCTCGGCCCACTCGAGCCGCTCTATCCTGCGGCGCGTGTACTGCCGAGTCGTGTCGAGATCGAGGGGCGCGCGCCTTCGCTCTGGCGTTATCGGGAGTGGCTGCCCTTTGAGGGGGAGCCCTTGCTCTCCCTGGACACAGGATTCACTCCGCTGGTCGAATCGCCCGCGCTGGCGAAGCAACTCGGTGTTGCACGCGTCTGGGCCAAGAACGACAGCGTGTCACATCCGACGCTGTCGTTCAAGGATCGCGTCGTCGCGGTCGCGATCAACGCGGCGCACGCGTTCGGACTCGGCATTGTCGGTTGCGCGTCGACCGGCAATCTGGCGAACGCGGTTGCGGCCCATGCGGCGCGGGCCAAGCTGGGTGCATGGATCTTCATTCCCGAGGATCTGGAACCCGAGAAGGTTCTGGCCACCGCGGTGTATGGTCCCCACCTCGTGCGCGTCAAGGGAACGTACGACGACGTCAACCGTCTCTGCGCTCAGCTCGCGGATCGCTTCGGCTGGGGAATAGTGAACGTGAATCTGCGCGGCTACTACGGTGAAGGGTCGAAAACCGTCGCGTTCGAGATTGCCGAGCAGCTCGGATGGCGCTTGCCCACCGCCGTGGTAGCGCCGATGGCGGGTGGGTCGCTCGTGACCAAGCTTAGGAAGGGCTTTACTGAATTCATCGATGCCGGACTCCTGCCCAACGAGCAACCAAGGATCTATGGCGCTCAGGCATCTGGCTGCGCTCCGATAGTGAGGATGCTCGAGCGCGGGGGTGGCGAGCTCATTCCGGAGATTCCGAAGACGATTGCGCGCTCGCTCGCTATCGGTAATCCAGCCGACGGGCGTTTTGCGGTGGACGTGATGCGCAAATCCGGAGGGTGGGCAGCTGCAGTGAGCGACGCGGAACTGGTTGCCGGCATCCGACTGCTCGCCGAGTCTACTGGGATCTTCGCGGAGACGGCAGGTGGGGTGACCGTCGCCGCTGCGCTTGCACTCGCCCGACAGGGTCGGTTCACCAAGGACGACGAAGTCGTGCTCTGCATCACCGGAAACGGGCTCAAGACCACCGATGCCGTGCGAGAAGTCCTTCAACCGGCGCCCCTGATCGAAGCGAAGGTCCGTGCGGTCGCGGCTCTGGTCGCTGCGAGAAGTGAGGCTGAGACGCCTGCGCTCCTTTCGAGCGCTCTAAGCTAAAAGTCTGACGAGATGTCCGGCGACATGTTGGCGCCCGTGGTGCTGGCGCTGGCCGTCATTCTCGCCGCAGCCAAGCTCGGTGGCGACACCGCTGAGCGCATCGGCCAACCGCAACTGAACGGGTGCGAGGTGTGAGTGGCGTAGATGCCAGTGATTGGCTCTTGACAGAATCGTCAAAGCGGAGTTAAGCTGCCCCACAGATCGATTTCACATTCGCACAACGGACATCAATCAGATCGTGACGCGCACCAGCCAGCTCCTCGGCCTCATTCTGCCCCTCCTGCTTATTGCGGTGGGGCTTATCGGCTTTGGGAAGAGAACTGGTCTGACAGCGATGTAACGCAAACAAGACGCCTCTTCCCGCGACGGGAGAGGCGCTCGGTGGCACGAAGGGCCTCTCCCACAATCACGGGAAGAGGCCCTTCACTTTTCTTATGTTCAAGCCTCCGTCGACAACCGAACGACCCTAATGCGCTCCGATACCATCAAGAAGGGATTCGAGCGCGCGCCGCACAGGAGTCTGCTGCGGGCCACCGGTCAGATCCGCAACCGCGATGATTTCGATAAGCCGTTCATCGCGGTGTGCAACTCCTACGTGGACATCATCCCCGGTCACATGCACCTGCAGGAGTTCGGCAGGGTCGTGAAAGAGGCGGTGCGAGCCGCGGGCGGAATTCCATTCGAGTTCAACACCATCGGCGTGGACGACGGCATCGCGATGGGACACGAGGGAATGCGCTACTCGCTGCCCTCGCGCGAGCTCATCGCCGATTCTGTGGAGACGATGGTGCAGGCGCACTGCTTCGACGCAATGGTGTGCATCCCCAACTGCGACAAGATCGTGCCGGGGATGCTGATGGGCGCCGCGCGAGTGAACATCCCGACCATCTTCATCTCCGGCGGACCCATGCGTGCCGGAGTGGATCGTAGCGGGCAGAAGGTCGATCTGATAACCGTCTTCGAGGCAGTCGGCGCGCGCGCATCGGGCGCGATCGACGACGCGCGCCTCGAGGAGCTGGAGATCGCCGGCTGCCCGACGTGCGGAAGCTGTAGCGGAATGTTCACCGCCAACTCCATGAACTGCCTCTGCGAGGCGCTCGGCATCGCGCTTCCCGGCAACGGGACGATTCTGGCGGTGTCACCCGAGCGCCACGAGCTGGCCCGCGCCGCCGCGCGCCAGCTTCTGGAAATTCTCGATCGCGGCATCCGCTTTCGCGACATCGTCACCGCCGACGCAATCGACAACGCGGTGGCACTCGATGTGGCGATGGGCGGCTCGACCAACACCCTTCTGCACGTCATCGCTGTGGCTCATGAAGCGGGCGTCGAGTATCCGCTGGCGCGATTTAATGAGGTCGCCGAACGCGTCCCGCACCTGGCGAAAGTGTCGCCGGCGTGGGACGGCGATCGCCAGTGGCACATACAGGACGTTCACGACGCGGGCGGAGTTCCAGCGCTACTGAAGGAGCTGGCGCAGAAACCGGGAACGCTTTACCTCGACGCGCTGACTGTCACCGGTAAAACCGTCGGCGAGAATCTCGAGAGCGTGCGGAATCTCGACCCCCGATGTATTCGGCCCATCACGCAGCCGCATTCCGCTCGCGGGTCTCTGTGCGTCCTCTTCGGCAATCTCGCTCCCGGCGGCGCGGTCATCAAAGTGGGAGCCGTTGAGCAGCACGAGCTCACCTTTCGCGGACCGGCGCGCGTCTTCGAGGATGAAGAGTCGGCGATCATGGCGGTGCGCGAGAATGGGATCCGCTCCGGCGAAGTCGTGGTCGTGCGCGGCGAAGGTCCGCGTGGCGGCCCGGGCATGCGCGAGATGCTATCGCTGACGAGCATGCTCAAGGGAATGCCTGTCGGCGCCGAGGTCGCGCTCATCACCGATGGCAGATTCTCGGGCGGCACGCGCGGGCTCTGCATCGGTCACGTCTCGCCGGAGTCCGCCGAGGGTGGTCCGATCGGTCTTTTGCGCGACGGCGACATGATTTGCATCGACCTCAGCGCTCGCAGCATCGAGGTCGAGCTTTCCGCGGCGGAGCTGCATGCGCGCCGGGCGGAGTGGACACATCCTCAGCCGCGCTACACGCGGGGGTGGCTGTCGCGCTACGCGGCGATGGTGACGAACGCGGGGCGCGGCGCGGTGCTCGAGTGGCCAGCGGCGCGCGACGCCGTCGAGGCAACGAGCGAGTCAGCGGCCGTCGCGATCGACGCAATCACTCACTCGACGCGCGAAAGGTACAGGCCCACGGCGGGGCTGAGCACATGACCGACGAGCGCACTGGTGCCCAGGTGATGTGCGAAGCGCTCGTGCGCGAGAATGTCGAGGTCATGTTCGGCATTCCCGGCGGCGCGATAATGCCCTTCTATCACGCGATGTGGGAGTATCGCGACAAGCTGCGCCACGTACTCTGCCGGCACGAACAGGGCGCAGGGCACGCCGCGGAAGGTTACGCCTGCTCCACCGGAAAGGTCGGTGTCTGCGTCGCCACCAGCGGACCGGGCGCGACGAATCTTGTGACTCCGATCGCCAACGCATGGATGGATAGCACGCCGCTCGTCGCGATCACGGGGCAGGTATCGAGCGCGGTCCTGGGAAAGGATGCTTTCCAGGAGACCGACATCACCGGCATCACGCTCCCCATCACCAAGCACAATTATCGGATCAGCCGCGCCGACGATCTGCCGAGCGTTTTCCATGAGGCGTTCCACATCGCCCGCACCGGCCGGCCCGGGCCTGTGTTGATCGACGTGACCAGGGACGCGCAGCAGGCGCGCGTCGTGCCCGACTGGAACACCACGCTCAACGTCCCGGGATTCGACGCTCCAGCTGGCATCGACCGTCGCGCCGTACGCGAAGCCGCACGCCTCCTTGCCGGCGCGAACAAGCCCCTCATTCTGGTGGGGAATGGCGTCATCATTTCGGGGGCGGCCCCCGAGCTGCTGGCACTCGCTGAGCGTACCGGCATCCCCGTGGTGACGACGCTGCACGGCATCGGAGGCTTTCCCGAAGATCATCCGCTCAGCATCGGGATGCCCGGGATGCACGGCTGGGTACACGTGAATCGTGCGATTCAGGAGTGCGATGTCCTCCTCAGCGTCGGCGCGCGCTTCGACGACCGTGTCACGGGCAAAGCGTCCACCTTCGCGCCGCGGGCGAAGGTGATTCACATCGACATCGATCCGTCCGAGATCGGCAAGAACGTGAGGGTCGCGGTTGCGATCATCGGCGACGCTCGTGCTGCTCTGCGCGCGCTGCTAGACGAGACGCCGCCGCGCGATGCTGCGATCTGGCTCCGCAACATCCGGGATACTCAGGCCACCCACCAGCACCGTCAGCCGTATCTCCGCAGACCGGATACGACGGAGCTGATGCCGCACGATGTCTACGCTGCGCTCAACTCCGCTCTGAATGGGCGCGGCGGATATCGAGTCGTCACCGATGTCGGCCAGCACCAGATGTGGGCCGCGCAGCTGATCGAATGGCGCCGCCCGCGCACTCACATCACCAGCGGTGGCGCGGGGACGATGGGCTTCGCGGTGCCGGCGGCGATGGGCGCGGCGATCGCGCATCCCGACGAGACGATCTGGGCCATCGTCGGAGACGGAGGATTCCAGATGACGAATCAGGAGCTGGCCACGATCAGCCAGGAGAACATCAGGAACGTGAAGGTGGCGATCGTGAACAACGGCTACCTGGGGATGGTCAGGCAGTGGCAGCAGCTGTTCGAAGGACGGCGCTACAGCGGCACTCCTCTCTCCGGTCCTAGCTTCGCCGGACTGGCCGAGGCGTACGGGCTGCGCGGATTCACGGTCGACCGCATCGAGGACGCGAGTGAGGCGATACGCGCAGCGTGGGACCACGACGGATCGGTGGTGCTCGACTTCAGAGTCGAGCGGGAGGCGAACGTATTCCCGCTCGTCCCACCCGGACTGAGCATCGGCGAGATGATCACACGCGAAGCGCCCGCATGAGGCACACCCTGATCGCGCTCGTGGAGGATCGACCCGGCGCTCTGAACCGCGTGCTCGGCTTGCTGCGCGGGCGCGGACTTGGTCTCCACAGCATCGCCGTGGGCGACAGCGAGACACCCGGCGTAAAGCGCACAACAGTGCTCGTAGATACGGATTCCGTCGAGCAGACGATAAAACAACTCAACCGCTTAATCGAGGTATTGGAAGTGACAGACGTTACGAATTCAGAGTACGTGGTGCGCGAGACGGCGCTGGTGAAGATTCACGCGCCCGAGCCGCGGCGCGAGGAGATCAAGACGGTAGCGGACGGCTTCGGCGCGAGAATCGTCGGCAGCTCGCCGCAGACCGTCGTCGTCGAGATGACGGACACACCAGACAGACTCGGCGAGATGATCGCGCGGGCCATGGTGATCGGCGCGTGCGAGACGATGCGATCGGGAAGCCTGGCGATGGCGCTCGGAGGTCCGACGCGACGCGCGAACGCGGCGGGGCCCGAGGACGCCACCCGCGCCTGGTGGTCGCAGGCCGACGGCGCCTGAGGGGGGGCAATCATGACCAAGCTCTTTTACGATGCCGACGCGGATGTCCACCGCCTTGATGGAAGGCGCGTCGCGATCATCGGCTACGGCAGCCAGGGACACGCGCACGCGCTGAACCTGAGAGACAGCGGTGTCGATGTAGTCGTCGGCCTGCGCGAAGACTCGCGGAGTCGTGCCGCTGCGAAGGCGTCCGGACTTTCCGTCGCGAGCGTGGATGATGCCGCCGCGGAATCGCAGATCATAATGCTCCTCACTCCCGACACTGGGCAGGCGCGACTGTACTGCGACCATGTCCAGCAGCACCTCGAAGCCGGCAAGACGCTGATGTTCGCCCACGGCTTCAACATCAGGTTCGGTCAGATAACTCCGCCCGCGGTCGTGGACGTCAGCATGGTCGCGCCCAAAGCTCCAGGACATCGCGTGCGAGAAGTGTTCGAGCAGGGTGGGGGAGTGCCGGCGCTGGTGGCGGTTCACCAGAACGCCTCGGGACACGCGCTCGACGACGCCCTCGCCTACGCGAAGGCGCTCGGCACCACCCGGGCCGGCGCACTGATCACCACCTTCGAGGAGGAAACGGAGACGGATCTGTTCGGCGAGCAGGCGGTGCTGTGCGGCGGAGTCTCCGCACTGGTGAAAGCGGGATTCGACACTCTGGTCGACGCCGGTTACCAACCGGAGGTCGCCTACTTCGAGTGCATGCACGAGCTCAAGCTGATCGTGGACCTCATGTACCAGGGCGGTCTCAGTTACATGCGCTACTCCGTGTCGGACACGGCGGAGTACGGCGACTACGTTGCGGGCCCGCGCATCGTCAACGAGCGCACGCGCGCGGTGATGCGGGAGATGCTGTCGGAAATCCGGGACGGATCTTTCGCCCGGGAGTGGATCGCGGAGAACGACTCGGGGTTGGCGCGATTCAAGCGAATGCGGTTGGCCGAAACCCAGCACCGCATTGAGGATGTAGGAAGATCGCTGCGCCGGATGATGACGTTCGTGAACGCCAAGGAAATCCTCCCCGGCGCGGCGAGCGCATGACACCAGTACCCGTAGGAAGCGACGTCGCCGACGACGGT
>DASYVU010000185.1:0-17868 GCA_035936715.1 Gemmatimonadaceae bacterium | reverse complement strand
GGGGCGGGACAACGCTCTCCGGATCCTGTCCGCTCAGGTCAATAACACATAGTATGATCTAGAGCGCACAAAAAAAGAGCGCACCATTGCTGATGCGCTCTTTTCAATTTTATGGCAGATCAGGTCGCAGGAGGAGCGGGTTTCTCGCTACCCTGAGTCAAGCTCTGTTGCCGCAGGGCCGCGGCGCCCATCATACCGCCGAGTCCCATCGACTCTACGACGTTGCTGGGAACCACCATGAGCGCGCCCTTCTCCTTGAGTCCCTCGTACAGGATGTTCATCGCGCGCAAGTGCAGCGCCGTCGGATTGTTCTCGTATGACTTCGCCGCCTCGAAGAACAGGTGCGCGATCTCCACTTCCGCCTGCCCGAGGATGATGCGCGCCGATTTCTCACGAGACGCCTGCGCCTCGCGGGACATTGCGTCCTGAAGCGAGGCGGGAATGACAATGTCGCGCATCTCGACCGACTGCACGGTCACTCCCCACGGGTTTGAGCGCTGATCGATCAGTGCCTGCAGCTCGGCCTCGATCCGCTCGCGTCCGCGAAGGAGCTCGCTCAGCGAAGTGCGACCGATGATGTCGCGCAATCCGGTCTGCGCAGCCCAGCTGACGGCCTGGGTGTAGTCCTGAACTTCCAGCGCCGCCTTCTCGGAGTCGTGGACCATCCAGAATAGCACTGCGTCGACGTTCACTGGCACTGTATCGGACGTCAGCGTTTCTTCAGCCGCGAAGCTGGTCGTTACGACGCGCTGGTCGACGTAGATGGAAACGGTCTCGACGTAGGGCCAGATCCAGAAGAGGCCCGGGCCACGGAGTCCCGTGTATCTCCCGAGGCGGAGCACGACCGCCCGCTCCCACTGCTTGGCAATCTTCGGCGATTGGGAGAAAAAAGCTCCGAACACTACGGCGACGGCCAGCCACGCCGGATTCTGGGACGCCGCCGTTGCTATGACTCCGAACAGGATCGAAACGATCAGGATGAATACGGCTACGACATTGGTGCGCCCCTGTCCGCGTGAAGCCCGCGCGGCGCGGCGTGCTGCGAGAACTTCGTCCATGGCTGGCATTTATTTCTTCTCCTCTTTTCTGAGCTGGGTTATGAGCTCGGCTAAAGTGAATCCCAACAGCGCCGCGTCGCCAACGAAGTGTTGGATCAGCGCTCGCAGCTCCCGCTGGCGGTGCGCCAACGCCGCGTGTGGCGATGGTGACTCGCGAACGAAAGTGCCCACCCCGCGCCGTGTTTCCAGAATTCCATCCCGCTCGAGCTGGGCGTAGACGCGTCCGACTGTGTTCGCGTTGACCGCGAGGTCCACGGCGAGCTGCCTGACGGTAGGCAGCTGCGCCCCCGGCTCGAGTTGTCCTGTCGCGATCGCCGCCCGAATGGATCGGTCCAGCTGGGCATAGATCGGAGTGGGACTCTTGGAATCGACGTTGAACATGGGCATTGTCTGCTTGTACTATAACATTAGTACAGTACGCGGGCTAGAGGCTGTGAGTTTCATGAGGTCCAACCGCGGTTATAAGTCGATGCGGCTAAAGGAGTTGACCTTAACTGCAACTGAACGGGTGCGAGTCGTCAGTGGCGTAGCTGCCAGTTGTCAGTTCACTACGCCCAGACGTCCCCCGACTCGCTTCAGGGTACAAGCGAATGCCTGTGCCTTGAACAGACTGAGGGGCGTCCCGACGTCGTGAACTGACAACTCTTAGCTCCGCTTCTAACAACTCGCACCCGTTCAGGTGTAGTCCGCGATGGTCTGGACTCTCGACTTATCTATCGATCATCGGTTGTGGGTGTACATGAGATCCACCAATTCATCGTACATGCCGTCCGCCTGCTTTCCTCCGGCGTGGATGGCGCCGGTCGCGCAGTGCTTCAGGTGGTTCCGCATCAGCTCCCGGCCAACGCCGCGAAGCGCCTCCTGAACGGACGATATCTGTGTGAGGATGTCGGCACAGTAGCGGTCGTCGGCAATCATCTTTTGCAGCCCTCTTACCTGCCCCTCGATGCGGCGCAGCCGCTTGAGATTCCGCGATTTCACCTCCGGATCTACGGCGACCGCTTTTCTCGAGCCCGACGCATCGCGAACAGCACAGCCGCACTCCGCGGCGTGACTGGATGCCTTCCGATCCACGCGCTTCAGCGCAGTAGCCATATCCTCTCCCCGGTGATTTTCACGCGACGCGTGCGTGCCGCAGTCGAAGGCTGTTCGTCACCACGCTCACCGAGCTCAGGGCCATCGCCGCGCTGGCGATGATCGGGCTCAGCATCAGTCCGGTGAACGGATAGAGCACTCCCGCGGCGATCGGTATGCCGATCACGTTGTACACGAACGCCCAGAACAGATTCTGTTTCATCGTCGCCATCGTCTGGCGCGAGAGCGAGATTGCCGCGGGGACTCCGCGCAGATCGCTGCGCATGAGGGCGATATCGCTCGCCTCGATCGCGATATCCGTTCCCTTGGGCATCGATATTCCGACATCCGACTGAGCGAGCGCCGGAGCGTCGTTGATTCCGTCGCCGACCATTGCCACCACCCGCCCAAGCGCTTGTAGCCTGCGAATCTCGGCGAGCTTGTCCTGGGGAAGTACTTCCGCGACCACGCGGCGGACGCCGATTTCCTTCGCGATCGCCCTGGCCGTGGGGAACCGGTCCCCAGTGAGCAACACCACATCGACTTCCAGTTCCTGGAGCTTTTGCACTGCCTCCCGGGACGTCGGTCTCAACGAATCGGAGACTACGATCACGCCGACTACGCGGCCTTCGATCGCAACATACAGCTCACTCGATGTCTCGAGCGACCAGGACTCATCCGGCAGACGTGGATCTTCGGAGATGGCCAGCTCGCGCATCAGCGCTGCGTTGCCCACAGCCACCTCCTGCCCCTTCACTTTGCCTGTCACGCCGCTGCCTGTGCGGGACCTGAAATCACTTGCGGGATAAAGAGAGACCTCGTTGCCGAGGGCTGCGCGTACAATCGCCGCCGCGACCGGGTGTTCTGAGTGGCGTTCGAGTGCTGCCGCGTAGGCGAGGATCTCCGCGTCGGTCAGCGCCCCCAACGCGATCACCCGTGCTACGGCAGGATTCCCCTCAGTGACGGTACCAGTCTTGTCGAGAACAACCGTATCCACGTCGCCGGCGCGCTGCAGGACTTCACCGCCTTTTATCAGGAGGCCCATCTCCGCGCCTCGCCCGGTTGCGACCATCACGGCGGTAGGAACAGCGAGGCCCATCGCGCACGGGCAGGCAATGATGAGGACGGACACCGCGGCAGCGATTGCGTGAGGAAGCGCCGTCGGGCCCGCAATGAAATACCAGGCGATGAAAGTCACGATCGCGATCGCGAGGACAGCTGGTACGAACACCGCGCTCACCTTGTCCGCGAGCCGCTGGATCGGAGCGCGCGAGCTCTGTGCTTCCTCCATCAGCCCTACGATCCGGGCCAGCACGCTCTCCGCTCCCACGCTCGTCGCGCGATAGCGGAACGCGCCGGTAGTATTGAGTGTGCCGCCCACGACGCGATCGCCTGCGCTCTTGGTGACGGGAAGCGGCTCGCCCGTCAACATCGATTCGTCCACGTCGCTCGAGCCGTCGACGAGAATTCCGTCGACCGGGATCCGTTCGCCCGGCCGAACTACGACTATCTCGCCGGACCTTACGTCGGCTAGCGGCTTCTCGACAAACGTGCCATCCTCCTCAACGCGGGCGCTCGGGGGCAGCAACGTGACGAGTCGTCGCAGCGCCTCCGATGTTTTCCGCCTCGCCCGCGCTTCGATCGCGCGACCAGCGAGCACGAGCCCGATGATGAATATCACGGCTTCGTAGTAGACATCGGGTGCGATGCCATTCCGCGCAAAAAGATTCGGCGCGATCGTCGCGATCACCGAATAGACGAAAGCCGAGCCGGTGCCCAGTGCGACGAGCGTGTTCATATCCGCCGAGCGATGGCGGACCGCTTTCCAGGCGCGTCGATAGATGTCGCGGCCCGCCCAGACGAGAATCGCCGCCGTCAAACCCAGCAGGCCGTAGTTGGCGAGCGCATTCCCCATCAGCAGCATGGAGATGCCCATGGACAGGATCCCGGCGACGACACTCACCGTCGCCTTGATCGCGAGCTCCCGCGCTTCGCGCTCCTCGGCGTCCTCGCGTCGCGACATCGCACCGGCGGAGCTCTCGTCAGGGGCAGGCAGCTCAGCCTCATAGCCGGTGGCGCGAACCGCGTCGATGAGGCGTGCCGGGCTCACCGTCGCGGGGTCATACCGCACCGCCGCGCTCTTGGTGACGAGATTCACGGAAGCGTCGATGACGCCGGGCTCGGAGGCGAGCGCGCGCTGCACCCGGGCCTGACATGCAGCGCACGTCATCCCCGTCACGGGAAACGCGATCGAGTCTTCCTTGCCTGCGACGAGCTGGGTTGCCACGCTCAATGCCTCCATACCTGAAATCAATATACCCCCCTCCCCTATGTCAAGCGGGCTTCCCCAGCAGCGCGGAGCATAAATTGCGTTGTTCAGCAGTTCTGCAGGCGTAGGCAATCAGGAGGGCATATGGGCATCTCGCAGCGACCGGGCACCGCGGAATCGGATGTTTCACTGGAGAATTGCACGCTGGCCAGGGTGCTAGCGGAGAGGATGCGCTCGAGCAGCGATGACCTTACCCATCGCTGGCTCGACCGTATCAGCGCGCGCGTCAGACTCGACCCGAACCGAATTTTTCCGACCGACGCCCTCCTCGATCACGTCCCCCTCCTGATTCAGGGCATCGCCGACTACATCGAGAATCCGGGCAAGGCCATCCTGTCCGATATCCCTGTCGTTGCGAAAGCGATGGAGCTGGGCGAACTCAGGTTCGCGCAGGGGTTCGACGAGTACGAGCTATTGAAGGAGTACGAGATCTTTGGCGGAATTCTCTTCTCCTTCCTGTCACGCATCGCGGATGATATTGAGGAGCCGTGCAGTCGTGGTGAGCTGCTCGCTTGCGCCCATCGGCTTTTTCTGGCGGTCGCCCTGATTCAGCAGGCGACGCTCACGCATTACCTGAGCCTGGTCAAGGAACAACTGAGCGAGCGCGAGCAGCGCCTCCGCGCTTTCAATCGCGCGCTGAGTCACGAGCTGAGAAATCTCATTGGGGCGATCGGCGGCGCGGCCGAGATTCTCCAGCTCGGCGCAGCGTCGAAGGAGCAAGAGGAGACCATGGTCTCGATGATCGTGCGCAACACCGAAACCATGAAAGCCTCGCTCGAGAATCTCGTCGAGCTTTCGCGGATGGGCGAGGATGTTCGCCGCTCACGGCACGTCGCGCTCCCGCAAGCCGCGGCGGAAGTCGCTCGCCAGCTTCGCGAGGCAGCCCGTGCTCGCGGGGTCGAGATAAGACTCGCGGCTGACTTACCGGCGGTCGACGTAAGCGCCGCTGCTTTCGAGCTCTGTCTCTCTAACTTGATCGCGAATGCGATCAAATACTCCGATCCCTCCAAGGAGAAGCGCTGGGTCGAGATTTGGGCCAGAGTGACGTCACCCGGTGATGGTGGAGAGCCACAGACGATCGTTGAAGTGCGCGACAACGGTCTGGGAGTTCCCGAGGAGAAGCGATCACGACTCTTCGAGCGGTTCTATCGCGCCCATGAGGATACTCAGGCTGACATCGATGGAACGGGGCTGGGTCTCAGTATCGTGAGAGAAACGGCGGCTTCGATGGGCGGGCGGACGTGGGCCGAATTCCTGGAAGATGGTTCCGCATTCTGCTTCTCCATCCCGACTCGCCGCAAATCCGATGAGGCAGCCATCGCGCCTGCCCAAATCGAGTCAGCTACCGTATCGGACGGTCAAACCGCAGAGGGGTCGGCACGTTGAAGGTGTAGTGCCACCATTCCTGGTCGTAGTTCTGGAACCCTTCGGCTTCCATTGCGGCCTTGAGCTTCTGCCGATTCACCGCCGCCAATCCACTCGCGTTAGCCGTGTGAGCCGCCGGTGAGAAGGTATCGAACGGCGTTCCCATTTCGAGCTCCTGCCCGGTAACGACATCATTCAACGTGAGGTCGATCGCGAGACCGAGATTGTGGCGGGATCGGCTGGCGATGTAGCCGTCTTTGAGAAGATCGGTCCGATGAACGCGCTCCGTCCAGTCCACCATTGCGAGCGTCGCGCGCACGGGACGGTAGGCATCAAAGATCTTGAGCGCGAGTCTGTCCGGCCGCAGATCACGCTGCACACGCGCCAGCGCAGCCGCCGCTTCGCGCCTCAGATACGCTCTGTTCGCCTGATATCCCGGCAGTGGCGCACCCGTAAAATTGTTCGGGGTCGCATATCGAAGGTCGACGACCATCGTCGGATCGAGCGACTGCACATTCACGAGAAGGGTGTCGGCTACCGCGTCAGGCGCGATCTCCGTTTCCGCCGTGTTGACTGGCGGAGCAATCGCTACTTTGCGCTGCGGCGGCGCACAGGCGATCGCAATCACCAGGAGCAGGAACGCGGACGGTTTTCTCATCCGCTAAGAATACTGCTCCGACGTTGCGGCGTCATTCCTCTGGCACCGCGATTCGCGCATATTTTCGCATGGCAAGCATCGACGCGATAACTCCGTCCACGCTCTCCCGCGCTGCGCCCCGCGGCCACCTCGCCGCCGTCTTTGCCAGCTTCCTCGGCTGGACTCTCGACGCATTCGATTTCTTTCTCGTCGTCTTTGCGCTGACGGCAATCGCGAAGGAATTCCACAAGACGGACGCCGAGATGGCGCTCACGATAACCGTTACGCTCGCGTTCCGTCCAGTCGGAGCGTTCATCTTCGGACTGATGGCCGACCGTTACGGACGGAAGTTGCCGTTGATGATCGATCTCGTTTTTTTCTCGATCGTGGAAGTTCTATCGGGTTTCGCCCCCAGCTACGCGACTTTCTTCATCCTGCGCGCGTTATTCGGCATCGGGATGGGCGGCGAGTGGGGAGTCGGTGCATCCCTGGCCATGGAGAAAGCGCCGGCCCGCCAACGCGGAGTGCTCTCCGGGTTATTGCAGGAGGGGTATGCGACAGGGTACCTCCTCGCCGCGGTCTGCTACTTCTTCATTTTCCCGCGCTGGGGCTGGAGGCCGATGTTTTTCATCGGTGGACTGCCGGCATTGCTTGCCCTGTTCGTGCGGTACCGGGTGCATGAATCCGAAGTCTGGGAGCGGACCCGGCACAAGGACTGGAGCAGTCTCGGACGAGGAATCCTTTCCCACTGGAAGCTCTTTCTCTATCTCACGCTCCTCATGGCCGGGATGAATTTTGTCTCCCACGGTACGCAGGACATGTACCCCACGTTTCTCCAGCGCGATTGGGGGTTTTCGCCGCAAAAGCGCGCGGCTCTGACTGCGTTCTCGATGGTTGGCGCGATCATTGGCGGAGTGACTTTCGGCTACCTGTCGGACAGAATCGGCCGGCGCCGCTCGATCGTGCTCGCGCTCGTTCTGGCGATTGCGATGATCCCACTATGGGCGTTCTCGCCATCGATCATCGGTCTGGTGATCGGGGCTTTCGCGATGCAGTTCATGGTTCAGGGAGCATGGGGAGTGATTCCCGCGCACATCACCGAGCTGTCGCCGGATTCCGTACGCGGCTTCCTGCCCGGCTTCGCCTATCAATGCGGAGTGCTGCTCGCCAGCTCGGTGGGTTATCTGGAGGCTCTGTTCGCAGCGAGAACGAGTTATGCGCATTCGATGGCAATCGTCGCACTTACCGTTTTCTCGGCGGCCGCGATCATTGCCTGGGCCGGCCGAGAGCGACGCGGCGTCGAGTTCGGCGCGTGATCACGTCGGCGGCACCGCCGTCAGTTCCGCAGAACGACTGTCACCGCGATTCGATTTCTTTGGCTTTGGCCGTCAGACCATCGAGGAGAGCGCGGACGTGCTCGACGCTCGTGCGCGGATTCATCATAGTCACGCGCAGAACCGGCCGGCCGCTCAGAACGGTCGCGGTTATCCAGCCACTCCCTTCTTTGTTGTAGCGCGCCCGCACCTCGCGGTTGAGCGCATCGATCCGCTCGACGTCCGCGGCACTCGCAGTCTTCGCTCCGCTACTGGAGCTACGCCCGACGTACCGGAAGCAAAGAATATTCGACTCGGGCTCGTGCAAATTCTCGAAATCGCCGCGCTCTTCGATGGCGTCGTACAAGAGCCGCGCGGTGCGGCAGAGATGGTCGTACAGTCTGCCGAGCCCGCTCGATCCAAAACGCTGGATCACGAACCAGAGCTTGAACACGTCGGCCCTACGCGAGCACTGAAAGCTCCTGATCCCCTGATCGATTACGCGGCTCGATTTCCCGGAGTGAAACAGGTATGGCGCCTGCTGAGCGAAGGCCAGATCGAGGTCGCGCTCGTCGCGCGTCAGCACCATCCCGGCCGCAAGGGGAAGCAGCATCATCTTGTGAGGATCCCATGCGAGCGAGCGCGAATGCTTGAGACCGTTGAGCGCGCGCGGTGGGTTGGCGGAGAGCAGTCCGCTCGTTCCGTGTGCGCCATCCACGTGAAGCCAGATGCCGCGATCGTCGCAAATCGCGCCGATCGCTTCGAGATCGTCGAACGAGCCGGTTGCCGTCGTGCCGGCCGTCGCCACGACTGCCATGATGCTCTTGCCTTCGTCCCGCAAGCGATCGAGCGTCGTCAGTAGCAGATCGACGTCCAGCTTGTAGTTGCGCGACGGGATCGGAATGCCCCGCCGCTTTCCTAGCCCCAGCTGACCAACTGCCCGCGTGACCGCATAGTGTGCGTGCTCGCCGTATACGACGAACGGCGGATCGGCGCCCACACCTTCTTCCAGGGCGTCGGGCAGGGCCGAATTTCGCGCCGCCAACATAGCGGTGAAATTTGCTTCGGTACCTCCAGATGTGAGCGTGCCTCCTGCGCCCGGGCCGTACCCGGCGAGCTTCGACATCCATTTGATGACCTGGTGCTCGATCGCTGTCCCTGTCGGCGACATCTCCGAGACGGCAAGCGATTGATTCAGGGCGCCGATGACGCTCTCCATCCAGACTCCGACGGGCAGAGGAGCGGAAGTCTGATGTCCCATGTACATCGGGTGGTAATACTTGTTGGCGTCCGACAGCACGTCCCGCTCGAGACGCTCGATGATTTCTGCCACCGGACGCCCATCGCGAGGGAATTCTTCGTCGAAACGGCGCGCCAGCTCCTCGGCTGAGCGCGGCGTCGAGACCTGGCCTTCACCGCTGCGCGTCGCCGCGAAGTAGCGGGCCGTCACCCGCGCGAAACTCTCTCCAACTTCGAGCGAGGTGTCGGCCTCAAGCTCGGCGAGAATGTCATCGATCATGAGGCAAATCTAGTCGGCGAGCGAGCGCTCTTGCCGTTATTGATCGAGGAGCCCGTTCTGGCGAACGAAGTCCGCCAGCTCACCCCGCGAGCCGACGCTCAGCTTCAGAAAGATGTTGGAGAGATGCGTGCTCACGGTGCGCGCTGAGATCTGAAGAGCGCCACCGATTTCCTTGTTGGATTTCCGCGTTGCGACCATTCTCGCAATCTCGATTTCGCGCCCGGTCAAACCGGCTGCTCCGCTCGTCACCGATTTGGGCGGGGGCCTGAGTCCGAGTTCACGCATCTCTTCGCGTGTGCCTTCGAGCTCCACGGTCGCTCCGATACGCGCGAAGACATCGTGCGCTTTGCGGAGCTGGCGCATCCCCTCTTCGCGGTCGCCGATTTCCACGAACGCGCCCGCAAGTCGCCGTCTAATGCGAGCCGCCTGAGGGGGAAACGGGAGCGCCTCGAGCTCCTTCACTGCCGATTGCATCAACTCGATCGCCCGCGCGGGGTCGTGATCGCGAAACCTCGCCAGGAGCCCGTTGCATGCGTCCGCGTAGGCGAGTCCGAGTCGGTGGTTCAGCCGCCCCGCGTCACGCCTCATTCGCGCGAGATGAGTGGCCGCGGTGGCGAAGTCACGCCCGGTGAGCGCGGCATCGCCTATGGTGGGCAGCAGCCACTGCAACGCCCAAACGAGGTATCCAGTGCGGTCGGCGATTGCCAGTCCCGCTTCGCCGATGCGAACTGCCTCCGCCGAATCGCCCTTCGCCAGGTAGTACGACGCCATGCCGAGGTGCGCTGGAACGATTGATGGAACGTCGAGCGCCCGCTCGCCAGCACCTTCAAGCGAGCCTGCCTTCTCGGCGCCCGCCAACTTCCACGCCTCGTCGAAGTACTCCTTCGCTTTCTCCTCGGATCCGCGCCAAAGGTAAATCAGACCCGACCACACGTAGAGACGGGGCAGCAGCGTGCGCTGACTCAGGCTTTTTGCCGACGCGATAGTTCGTTCTGCAATCTCTATTGCCGCGTCCCAGTCGCCGGTACCGGAGTGATATTGAACGAGAAGCTCCGCGGACCATAGCGGGAGGAGCGGCGAGTGCATCTGCTCCTCGAGCCGGTCGCTGGCCGACAGATGCTCGAGAAAAGTCGGGGCGTCTCCAGAGACTCCGGCGAGGAGCGCCATCCCCCAATGCGCGGTCCACTCGAGCATGCGCTCGCGCGCGGCCTCCGCGTGCGCAATTGCCTGCGTGCCGTGTTCGCGCGCGAGGTCCAGCGGTCCGGTCCACGTATAAAGCAGAAGCAACGCACGATGCGCCCGAGAGAGCAGCGAGTCGTTGTGCATTCCCCCATCCGCCGCCGACGCCAATGCGGCCTCGACCTCGGCTTGTGCCTCCTTCAGGCGCCCAAGGTCCTGGAGCGCAACACCCTTCGCGAGGCGCAGGCTCGCGGTCGTCGCACGGTCGCCGGACGCTGCGGCGCTGGAGAGTCCCGCTTCGTAGTGCGCGAGCGCGTCCGCGTACCTGCCGCTCCAATAACAGGCGAGCCCCATCCGATGCTCGATATCGGCTATAGCCCCGGTCTCTCCACGCGCGGCTGTCTCGTCGCGCGCGCGCGTCCACAAACTCATCGCCGCGTCGTACTCGCCGAGTCGCTGCCGAATGCGCGCCAGCGTCGAGAGAATTTCCTCGCGCGGTGCATCGCTGATTGTCGGATCCTTGTCCAGATGGTCGAGCGCCGCTGCGAGATAGTTTGCGGCCTCTCGATTCGCGTACCGCTCAATTGCGCCGCGTCCGGCAGCATACAGGTATCTGACGGCCTTTCGCGCCAGCGGCTGAGAGTGTGCGCGCGCAAAGTGGAGCGCGAGCTCGTCGGCGTGCGAGAGAGCAGAGGTGCCGTACGCGTGCTCCAGCGCCTCCGCGACCGTCGCGTGAAGGGTTCGCGCGCGCGCCTGGCCGAGGTCCGCGTATATCACCTGTTGAAGCAGTGGATGGGTGAAGTCATAGCAGATCGCATCGACAGTGCCGGTTTCCTCGAGAACCCGCTGAGCGAGCAGCTCGTCGAGGCCGGCAATGATCTCGGTCTCGGACATTCCAGACACATTCGCCAGCGTGTCGTGCGCGGCGCGCGCGCCGATCACCGCCGAGAGATTCGCCAACTTCCGGGCACTTGGCGAGAGCCGATCGACCCTCGCCTTAACCACATCTCTGATCGTGGAGGGGAGCTGAAGCGTCTCCATCTCCCATCCGGTCCAGCGACCATCGCGCTTTGTGAGCGCACCGGAATCGACAAGCGATTTGAGCGTTTCCTCGACGAAGAAGGGATTGCCGCGCGTCCAGTCGTAGAGCATCGCGGAGAAATGCCCCGTGCTGTTCTTCTCCACTTCGAACGTCTGCTGGACAAGATCCTCGACATCGGCAGTCTGGAGTGGCGCCAGCTTCTGCACCGTCAGCGAGCCAAGCCCCAACAACGATTGTTCGGTGCTCCTCAGAACCGGATTCGAGTCACGCTCCGCTTCATTGTAGGTGCCGAGCAGAACGATTTTCTGACTCCCGATCTGCCGCGCCACAAAGTGAAGCAGCTCGAGCGACGACGCGTCAGCCCACTGGAGATTTTCGAGGACGATTAGTAGCGGCTGCTTCGCCGACAGACGTCCCAGAAACTGTGTGAAGTTCCAGAGCAGACGCGCCTTGAGCTCGGATGGATCGGCGCCCGCAGAGGCGCGCTCACGCTCTCCCACCGCGCCCAGGCTCGGAAAAAGGTAGCTGAGCTCCGCAGCACCTCCGCGCGTGAGAACAGCGAGCGTCCCCGGCTCGAGTTTCCGGACGAGTGGGAGGAGGGCATCAGAGAAGAGAGCGTACGGAACCCCGGTCTCCACCGGATACGAGCGTCCGATTGCAACGCTCCAGCCCCGTTTAGCGGCGCGATCGGCAGCCGCAGTGGCAAGCCGGGTCTTTCCGATTCCACCTTCACCGACGAGAAAGACCGACCGTCCCGCGCCCTTCGCGGCTTCGTCGATCGTTCGCGACAGCAGCGCGAGCTCTGCGCTCCGGCCGACGAGCAGCGCTTCGTCAGGCTTTGGCATTGCGGACTAATGTACGAACTGCAGTTTTTTGGAGCCAGCTTGGTGCTATCTGGTCGCTTTCTGATCCACCGGGCCGAGGGCGAGGCCACGCCACTCACGCGTCCATACCCTGAATCGGGACTCGCGCGCCTGTCTTCCCAGTCCGACGACGAACCTCACCTTCATGGGCGACTCGAGGGTTCTATTGAACACCACGCGTCCAGTCCCCGAAAATGTCGTCCCCGGAACGTCGAACTGGATCACCCGGTTGGGCGGAACCGGCACTTCCATGAGGAGACGGGCACCCCTCTCGCTCACATCCTCGAGGAGGGCGAGACCTTCGGTAGGGGGCTCACCATCTTCCCCTTCGATAATAACGCGGGCCGGCAACTGCACAAAGAATCTCTTTTCACCCCGGATATTGGCGACCAGCTCGACAGCTTTGTTGAAGAGATTGAGCGACTGCCGGTATTTCATCCGCCACATCGGAACCGAGTGATGCGTGCAATGCAGCTCGATCGCATCCTTGGTCTCGACCGGAAGATCGTCGAACTGCACGCCGTGGGTGTAGACCGGGTTGCGGCCGGTGTAGCTCTTCTCGATGTGCATCACACGACCGGTCACGTCGTAGGTGCCCTGCGCCAGCGGAAGCGCAATCCGGATCTCCGCGCCCTTGGGCAGCGCGAACGAAGCGCGAAATGCCAGACCTGACGGGTTCAGATCCTGGGTCAACGCCAGAAGCTCCTTGTACTCTCTTCCCTCGGTATCGGTCGCGTCCACCATGATCGGGAACGCATCGATGAAGCGGTGATCGATGCGCTGCTGTCGCGATGCGCGGCTTTGCAGCACCACGAACCCCGCAAAGTAGATGTTCCAGGCGATCCAGAATCCGTTGAGCCAGAACGCGAGCGACGACCAGCCGGCAGCGTGGTAATTGACCCAGCCATAGTAGGAGGCGAACGTCGCCCAGATCACCGACACCACCGAGACAATCAGCAGGATTAACTGAGGCGCGTAGGTCTCGAATGGAACGTCGTTGGCCCCCTTTGGTGTCACGTTGAACTTGAGCGGTTTCTGGATGAAGAAGCCCTTGTACGCTTTTATGTACGTCCAGAACTTCGCCATGTTGTAACGCTCTGAGATCAGGATCCACCCTGTTCCGCGCGACAGCAGCTCGAAGGAGATGATGCTGAGCAGCACGTAGGGGACGAGGCGTGTTACGAGTTGCGCATTCGTCACGTTCACTGGCAGCCAGCCGGTGAAGAAAAAGAGCGCCGGCGCCAGATAGAAAATCAATTTCTGGATTCCGTCGAGGTACGTCGCCGTCGACGACAGATAAGCGATACGCTGGGGAAACGAGAGACCGGGGTAGAAGAGCGGGTTCAGCTTACGGAGAATCTGCATCGAACCCTGTCCCCACCGCAGCCGCTGCACGTGATAGGCGAGCGCCGAAGAGGGTGCCAGCCCGTAAGCGAGGGTCTCGCCGTGATAGACGGATTTCCATCCCCGGGCGTGGAGAATCAGGGAGGTTTCCATATCCTCCGTTACCGTCTTGGTGGAAAATCCGCCGATCTCCTCGAACGGTTTCCTTCTGAGTACTCCACAGCTGCCACAGAAGAAGGCCGCATTCCAGGTATCCTTTCCGGGCTGCAGCAGCGAGAAGAAGATCCGGTTCTCCTCCCACAGACTCCGGCCTTCCTCGTTCACCACGTGGGTGAATGAGTCGGTATTGTAGAAATCCTGGGGCGATTGGGCCCACGCTACCTTCTCATCTCCGAAGTAGCCGAGGAGCCTGTCCAGCATGTTGGGCAGTGGAACGTGGTCGGCGTCGAGCTGAAGGATGAATTCGCCATCCGTGAGCTTGAACGCGTTATTGAGGTTGCCCGCCTTCGCGTTCACGTTCCCTTCGCGTCGGATGTAACCGATCCCCAGCGCGTCGGCCATCGCCTTGACCTCATCGCGCTTGCCGTCGTCGAGCATGTAGGTCTTGTGCGGGTACTTGATCGCGCGCGCGCCGATCGCCGTCCGCCGCAACACTTCCAGCGGCTCGTCGAAGTTCGTGATGAACACGTCGACCTTGAGGCCTTTGGGTGCAGGGGGCGGATCCCGATACTTCAGCTTCCACACCGTCGCGATCATGAACAACGAGTTGATCAACCCGTACGTTTCGGCGACGATGAGGACGATCGAGAAAATGAGCGCGTGCGGATTCAGCGAAGAGCTCCACCGCCACACGATCCAATAGAGACCGTAGAGCATTGCGATCACGGCGAAGACACGCGTGAACAGCTCTTCTCCGGTGGAGAGCTTGGGTATGGCATCGCGGAACGCAGTGTCTGGAATCTCGACATCGTCGAGAGCAGTCACCGCGCCCACGGGTGCAGCGGGCTGGATTGGGTCGTTCATTGGCATTCAGTTGCTCTATGCTAGCGCGAGTTTTATGCCCCCGCGAGATGTTCACTGTTTTACACCAGGATGGTTAATTCGTTGCGACCTGCGGGCCCATGGCAACTGACGATCAGGCCCGATTGGCATATGCTCTTCCAGAAACGGAAAGCGGGTACCGTCCGCCTCGACCTTGTCGGCAGCGCCAGCTTCGTCCTGCTAGGTGAAGGGTCGCACGGTACCCACGACTTCTATCACGAGCGGGCGGAGATAACGAAACGGCTGATCGCCGAAAAGGGCTTCAGCGCGGTCGCCGTCGAGGTGGATCCGGAAGCGGCGAAACGGGCCATCCGACAGCTATCGCGCGGTCTGTGCTTTGTGGGGACCTGACGAGAGGTCGAGCATTTTCTTGTCGCCCAGATAGTCGACCCTTTTCAGATCGGCGACGTCGCGCAGTCGCTTCACGATGGCCGCGATTCGGTTCGATGCCGCGAGTACTTCGGCCGCGAGCGCTGGCACTTCTTCTGGTGATGCATCGTGAGCCAGGAGCTCGGCGTTCATCGTCAACGCGGTGAGGACATTGTTGATCTCGTGCGCCACCGCTACCGTCGTTTCCGCGATCCCTCCCAGCCGCTCGGCCTGAAGACTCCGCTGCTCGAGCTGCCGTTGCTGGGTGATGTCCTGGATCTGGCCGACAAAGTAAATCGGCGCGCCCGCGGCATCGTGAATTGCGGATATGGCAACCGACACCCAAATCAACTGGCTGTCCTTCCGGTAATACCGTTTGACACGATTGTAGCTGCCAAACTCTCCTGACACGAGACGCGCGATATGGGCCAGATCTTCCGCTACATCCTCGGGATGGGTAACTGTCTGAAAGTCCATTTTGCGCAGCTCTTCTTCGGAGTAGCCGAGCAGATCGCAAAGTGATTTGTTAGCTCGCAGCCAGCGGCCCTCGAGAGAGACGAAAGCCATGCCGTGGGGGGAATAGCGAAACGCGTTTCCGAACAGCTCTTCGCTTTCGCGCAGGGCGCGCTCAACCTCGCTTCTCTTGCTGATGTCCCTGATGAGACCTAGGATCGCCGGCTGACCGTCGAAAGTGATCGGTACACTTACTATCTCAGCGGGAATGACCGCACCGGACCGCGACACGAAACGTACATCCATGGCCGCTGCTGCCTTGCCCGTCCGCGCAAGCTGGCCAAGACGTTCAACCACGAGCGCCTTCGAGTCGGGATGCACAAAATCCATTATTGGCTGTCCAACCAACGAGGCGGCGTCGGCACCGAGCCGTTCAGATGCGAACGGATTGAGGTAGAGGAAAGTCTCGAAATTGTAGACGATAACCGCCTCAGGAGCGCTCTCGATCATCGCCTGGAAATCCCCGCTACTGAGGGTCGGTGGCATGGACTCAATATACCCTGAGGCTTACACCTGACGAACGGTGGGCGCCGAAACTCCCACGTCGCCGCGGTGGAAGACGACGCTACGTCCCGATACGTTACCTTCCAGAACCCAGATAGTATTCACAGCCAACGAGGACACCGGCTCTGAAAAAATCCACCCGCGGCTCGCGCTCACAAAATCTCCAGCCCACTGCGGCGAGCGAGACCGAATCTCGCTCCCACGGACTGCAGGAAGCGAACAAGACAGCCAGCTTCGTCGCGCACGAGTTGAACAACCTCCTCACGGTCATCCAGATCAACACCGAATTCCTGATCGAGTTCACGAGCGAGAATCCGGAAAGCGCGGAGGAGCTCGAAGAGATCCAGCGCGCATCCAAGCGAGCTTCCATTCTTGCCCGTCAGCTTCTCGCGTCGTCGAGGCTGGAGCCGTTCGATCCCGGCGTCGCCGAAGCGGCGCTTAGCAGAAAATACATGCGCACTCCAACAGCGAAATCACGGGCGGTCCGTGCTGACAAGCCGCCTCGCACTGCGGAAAGTATCCTGCTCGTCGAAGACGAAGCCGCGGTGCGCAACCTTGCCAAGAAAATTCTCGTGCAGAAGGGATACAGGGTGTTCGAAGCATCCGACGGGGCTATTGCACTTCGTGTTGCGGCTGGACACGTCGGCGAGATAGACCTCGTCCTCACTGACGTCGCAATGCCCAACCTTGGCGGTCGCGGGATGGTCGAGGAGCTGAAAGAGCTGAGTCCCGGCATGAGAATCCTCTTCATGTCAGGCTATTCAAAGCAAGAAATCTTCCCCGACAAGGAGACAGCGAAGAACACACCGTATTTGCAGAAGCCATTTACAAGCGAGACGTTGGTTTCAGAGGTGCGCGCCGCCCTCGGATATCAATAAGAACCTCCGCTAGGCTGCCGCGAGCTGGCTGGTGCAGTGGGGGCACCTCGTCGCCGCTGGATCCATCGACATTCGGCAGTACGGACAGTTCTTCTTCGATGCTTCCGCCACCGGTTTGACGAAGATCCGGGAGATACGCCAGGCGACGAGGCCGATGATCAGAAAGTTGATCACGGCGGCGAGGAAATCGCCGATCCCGAACTTTACCGTCCCGACGCTCCATGTCGCTTTCTGCCAATCCCCGCCCGGTCCAATCGCCACCACGATCGGCATGATGAAATCGTCCACGAGCGCTTTGACAAGAGTGTTGAACTCTTTGAGCATGGCCATGGCAGATTCCCCTTAAGAATTTTTGCGCGAGAGCGGAAGAGTAGCGCTCGCACGTGCTGATCGCCGGAGCGCCGCAAGTTTGCGGATCGCAGCGATTCCCGCGACGGGACCGAGAGCGAGTATGGTGAAGCCCCATCGCCACCCCGCGTGCTGGGCGATGACCGGTACGAGTTGCATCGGAAGCATCGTTAGCAGAAATCCCAGCGAAGTCTGCACGGTGAGCGCGGTCCCGACTGCATGAGTTGGGACGGATTCCGTAACCAGTGCGCTGAATTGCGCGCTGTCCGCGATGACGAAGAATCCCCAGGTCATCGCCAGAGAACCGCAATAGCGGGAGTGCCGCAGACGAAGCCGAGTTGCACGATAGTGGTGAGCCAGCCGGCCTCCGCAGGGGTCAGGCCCCAAATCGCCCGCAACTGCGGCGAGACCGCGCTCGCCGCAAACCAGAGAGACATCCCGAAAAGCTCGGCGATTCCCGGTAACGCGAGCACCCGCCAGCGCGTCGAGTAT
>DASYVU010000184.1:0-8274 GCA_035936715.1 Gemmatimonadaceae bacterium | reverse complement strand
AAATGGTCGAAGCCGGTGTCGACCAACGACAGCTCGTGCGCGGCGATAATGAATAGCGATAGAGCGATCACGAATTTGGCGAGGGTGCGAGGTCCGGAGAAATGGCGCGCCAGGGAATTGATGACGAGTGCCACCGCCACTCCGCACAGAGGAAGGCTTTCCGGAGTGGATGCGAGCTTGGCGATTCCGATCAGGATCCAGAACACGCCGGCGGTGAGCGCGACGTGAGCGATCTCCGCGTCCGGCTGCGAGCCACGCCGGGAGTACGCTACCGCGCCAAGTCCCATCACCACAAAGCTGGCGCCCCAGATTTCGTCCGGTACACTCGGCCAGATCGCGCCGAGTAAGGTGATCGCTAGAGCCGCGCTCACCAGCATCAGAACCCAGAGTATCACGCTATCCGGCGCAGTCTTTCCACCGCCGAGTGCGGCCGAGAGTGAATCCATCGCTTCAACGAACCCTTTGCTGCGCTCTGTGACCGGCGGCGAAGTGTAACGGGGCGAGCCGATCTTGAGCAGTTTGCGACGGAGCATCGGAGTCCGGGTAAACGCAACCGCGGCCGCCAACAGAAGAATCGACAACGCGACGGAGCCAAGTGCCGGCGACGGAACGCGGGCCACATGCACCGGTCTGAATGATGGAGTACCCACAGACCCAACAGCCGGTTCTCTGATAGGAGCGATGGCAAGGTCGTCGAGCCAGACACTCCCCTTGCCCCCCGAGCCGGCGGTAATCGCGAACTCGAGGGCGGCGAGCCTCTTGAGCTCGAAGTCGCGAGGCTGTCCCCACGCAAAGGGGATCTGCCGCTTCTTGATGGTGATGGTCGTCCACGCGCGCGGGAATTCAAACCCGACGTTGTTCGACCGCCAGACGTTGGCGCCCGTCGAGTCGATCAGCTTGAACTCGAGCGTGTTGGTCGGGGCATCTCCTCTGATTCCGAATGAGAACTCGTAGTTGGGCGGCAGTGGCAGGTACATCAGGCGATGTACGACGGCGTATCCTCCATTTCCGTGAAAATCGAAATCCAGGCGCATCGCTCGTCCGTGCGCGCCGCTCGAGTCCCGGTGGATTGAAATCTCGACGCCGGCGGCCGGACTGGCAGTCCACTCAGTCACCGAGTCGAAAGAGTCCAGCAATTTGGAAGGGGCGATCGCTTGCGCGTTCGCGGTCTCGGCGACGCTCATCCAGAATGCGGCGAACGTGATCCACAGAATCGACTGCCAGCCGCGCAGCAGGTAGATGATCAATCCGATCGCCGTGACCGTGCCGAGGTAAAGCGACAGCTCGGTCATCGAGTGAACGGGCGCGGGGAGGATGAACGGAGTCGCGAATCCGGCCGCCACCGCCACGAGCGCGAAGATTTCGCGATTCTCGTCGAGCGCGATCCAGGTAGAAAGGATCGCCAGCGCGAAGAAGATTAACCGCGCCGCCGGAATCGGGATCAGCTGGTACCACACCGCGGCGGCGTACGCCGTCACGTACCAGATCGCGAGCGCTCCTCCCAGAAGGACCTCGCGGAATCCAAGATCTGTATTCGGCGGAGCTTTTGTTTGCGAGCGGACCCGCCCCGCGAACCCGAAAAGGAGTCCCCCCAGAATTATTCCGGTGAGCACGCGTATGGGCGGCGTGATCCAGCCGTGGTCCACCGCATACCCATAGAGCAGCAGAACACCGAGAACGAGAAATCCGATTCCGACGCGGCTCAGCCACCATTCGGCGTCGTGCGAGGCGAACAAGGATCTGACGCCCCTGTCGATTGGAGGCGGCGTGGCTTGTCGGCGGCGGGCTGGAGCGGGAGGAACTTCGGGGAACGGCCAAGCTTGGGAAGATGCCGGAGTCTCAGGTGCGCGTTCGCGCGGGGGAGCGGGTCTCCGCTCGGCCGTGAGGGCGTCAATCGATCGCTGGAGATCGGTGAGCACCAGCTCGATTCTCTTCAAACGCGCGTCGAACTCAGAGTCTCTGGACGAATCCATCGGCCTCCTCGATCGATTAACCTGACTGCGCCGCGATTACCTGTCCAGAGTGAGAGTCGAGAGAGTAGGGAAAGCCCGCAGCCCCAAGCCGCCCCGCCCACTGCCCCTGGCAGGTAGTCTTCAGTTGTAGTTCTTTTTTCTTCCCCCAACGACCCCCAAGATGCGCCCTGCCCTCTCCCGCTTCAGTCGTCGCTCATCGCTCCTGGCCCTCTGCCTCGCATTCCTCGGCTGCGTCAAAACCGAGTCAGGAACGCCGACCTCCTCGAGCACTCCACCATCCGCAGCCGCATCCGGATCAAACCCGGTGTTCGGGCGATTCGTGGACACCTACTTCGACTCGCTCTATTCCTTTGGTCCGTCGCAGGGCAGCGCCGCCGGGTTCCACCAGTACGACAACAAAGTCGAGGATCTCTCGGCCGCGAATTTCACCCGTCGCATTGCGACGCTCCACTGGCTCCAGCGCCAGCTGGACTCGATCCGATCGGCTCCGCTCGTGCTCGACGACTCGATCGACGCCGCGATGATCGATGGCTCCATCAAGTCGGAGCTCCAGGACGAAGAGGAGCTCGCCAACTGGAAGAAGAATCCCATGTCTTACGTTGGGCTCCCTGGAAACGCCGTCGATCTGCTCATGAAGCGCAACTTCGCTCCGCCCGCTGATCGACTAAAGTCGGTCACCGCCCGCTTGCGTGGAGTGCCGGCCGTGCTGAACGAGATGCGCGAGAACATCGTCAATCCACCGAGGGAGTTCACCGATCTGGCTTCACGCATCGCGGGCGGATCGGTCGGCTTCTTCAAGAGCGACGTCGCAACGTGGGCGAAGGGGGCCGCAGCGAATGACTCGGCCGCACTCCGCGAGTTCACGCAGGCCAACGATTCGGTCGCCACTGCGATGCAGAGCGCGGCCGACTGGCTCAAGGGTACGCTCCTTCCCAAATCCCACGGCAAGTTCGCCATCGGCGCCAAGGCGTTCGCCGACAAGCTGCGCTACGACGAGATGGTAGAGATTCCGCTTCCCACGCTCCTCGCGAAAGGCGAGGCGCAGCTGGACAAGGACTACAAGGCATTCGTGGCGACAGCGCAGGACGTAGCTCCCGGAAAAACGCCGGCGGAGGCGATGGCGACCCTCGAGACCGAGCATCCCACCGCGGCCGATCTCATTCCGTCGGCCAAGTCCACGGTGGAGGGACTGCGTCAGTTCCTGATAGATCATAAGATCGTGGACATCCCGTCGTCCGTGCGACCGATGGTGACCGAGACGCCGCCGTACGCCCGGAGCGGAGGGTTTGCGAGCATGGATACGCCGGGCGCGTACGAGACGAAAGCGACGGAGGCTTTTTATTACGTGACTCCGCCGGAAAAGGACTGGGACGCGAAGCACATCGAGGAGCATCTCCGGCTGTTCAACAAAAGCGTGATGAACATCATCACCGTGCACGAAGTTTTCCCTGGGCACTTTCTCCAGTTCGTGTACGCGCCGCAGTTTCCGACCAAGACCCGCAAGCTGCTGGGCGCGGCGAGCAATGCCGAGGGTTGGGCACACTATGGTGAGCAGATGATGGTGGAGGAGGGATTCGGAAACCACGATCCGAAGACCCGTCTCGCGCAGCTCTCCGAGGCGCTGCTCCGTGATTGCCGCTGGGTGGTGGGGATGAAGGAGCACACGCAGGGGATGAGCGTGCAGCAAGGCGCGACGAATTATTTCACGAAGAAATGTTTCCAGCAGCCGGCGAACGCGTATGAAGAGGCTCGTCGTGGAGCTTACAACCCGACGTATCTCTACTATACGTTGGGCAAGCTGGAGATCTACAAGTTGCGCGCGGACTATCAGAAAGCGCGCGGCGCGAGCTACTCGCTGCGCGAGTTCCACGACGCATTCGTCAAGCAGGGCGCGCCGCCGATCAAGATGGTGCGGCGAATATTGGTGCCCAATGACACGAGCTCAGTGTTGTAGAATGAGAATGTCCTCAGCCCGCATCGAGCCGAGAAAATGACGATCGCGAAGCCCCCGGCTGGAAATATGTCTAGTAACTAGACATATTTATGTATGACGCCACATCAGTTTGCTATCGCCGCGGGGAGCGACAGCAAGTGGATCCTCAACTCCGCCGCGCTTCTTCGCCGGCGCGTCCGCCACACAAACGCCGATGCCAGGTGGTGGGGGCTGCTCCGGCTGTTGACTGAAAGCCTGGGGCTACCGCTCCAGGCCGCGGCTGACGCAGCGACCAGTTGCCTGCGCGAGGGTGGATCAACAGGCGAGGTCGCCGCCCTTGCCGACCCATCGGGATCCGCGTCACTCCGGGTCGACCTGCGACGATACCAATCCATATTTCTGGTCAACCTCTCCCGATCCCTCGTGCAGGAAACGCCGAGGCGGAGGGGACGGCCGTCGCGTCGGCCCGAGGGAGGGGCTGTTGATTCCGCCCGCCGTTATGGCGTTGACCTCGGGCTTGTTGAGGCGGCGTTGAAACGGACGCCCGCGGAGCGCCTCGAGATGCTCGAAGCCAACGTCGGCTTCATACGGGAGATGCGGCACCAACGGGCAGAGATGAGGATGGGGAAGTGAGCTTCGCGTCGATGCTGCGCGGACTCACCCGGAAGAAAGTGAAATTCGTAGTCGTCGGAGGCGTCGCCGCAGCGGCGCATGGCTCGTCACGCGTCACCAACGACCTCGACATCTGCTACGACGCAGCCGACAGAGCCAATCTCGTCGCTCTCGCTTCGGTCCTCGCCGCCTGGAAAGGCTATCCACGCGGAGTCGAGCCTGACCTGCCTTTCATCCTCGACGACCGCACTTTGCGCGGCGCTCCGGTTCTCACTCTTACCACGACGGAGGGGGACATCGACGTGATGGACCGCATCGCTGGCGTCGGTGATTACCCCGCCGTCAGAGGGCACTCGGAGAAAATCTCCGCCCTGGGGGTCAGCTTCCGCGTACTCGACCTTCCTTCGCTAATCAAAGCGAAGCGCGCGGCGGGACGGCCGCGCGATCACGATCATTTGCCGGAGCTCGAGGCGTTGCTGGCGCTGCGGAAGCGGTAGCCGAGGGGACACCCCGCTTTACCCGCGCGAAAACGATGCTTCAACAGAACGCCTTGCCGGCGATTCTGCAGAATGTCGGACCTCGACAAGCCACAAGGCGCACCGCAACAGGCCTTGCGCATTTGGATCATGATACTACATTTGATATCATGAACAGTCGCAGCCGGCGCACGTTGCCGGCGCTGTTCATGCGACCTGTCCTTGCCCGACATCAGGTGGAGCTCGATCGAGTCGCTGGTTCGCGCTCTTGGCGGCGACGTCTCCGAAGGAGATATCACCCCAGGACGCGAATCACCAACGGGTTGGGAGGTAACGTGGCTACTATCGAATACGCGGGCTACGTAGCACGAATCGAACTGGACGAAGATGAGAAAGTCCTGCACGGCCGGGTGATCAATATCAGCGATGTAGTGACGTTCGAGGCACCCAGCGCGCCGCAATTGCTGAGGGAATTCAAGCGCTCGATGGAAGACTACTTCGCTTTCTGCAAAAAACGCGGAGAGGAGCCGGAGAAGCCATTTTCCGGCAAGTTCGTTCTGCGCGTCGACCCGACTGTCCACCGCGCCATTGCCATTGCTGCTGATCGTGAGGCCAAAAGCATCAACAAATGGGCTGAAGAAACCCTGGCCAGAGCCGCGGCGGGTTAGCCGCTGTCCATTTCACCTCGCCCCTACTTCCCAATCCAGTACGTCGCCTTTACCAGAAACACGTTCGTGGGAACCGTCCTGAAGATGGCGCCGATGTCGCGCCCCGTGCTGAAATCTCCGATAGGCTCGGAGCCACTCCGCTGCTGCTGCCACACCACGAACAGCGCCGAGCCCGGGCGGTATTCCCAGCGGAGCACCGCGTTGCCGCGCAGATTCCTGACGTTGAAGTTGGGATCTCCAAACGTGAATGCGGGGGCGAGGCCAGGCCCGTCGGGATCCACGGTGTAGACCCGCGTTGCGGCGTCGCGGCTGATGGTGCCCTTGTCGCGGCCGTAGACAGCGAAGTCATAGGTGCGCGGAGCCTCGAATTCCTTGAAGTCGGAGTAGTCGCCGGCCGAAACGAACGGCTGCGCGTACACCTGGAGCGTGAGCACCGGCGTAAACGTCCACTCCACGCGGGTATCCATCGAGAGAGTCGTCTGGTGCAGACCCGCAAATACGTACCGCCGGCCGAAAGTGCTCGTCGCCAGAGGGTCGCCGACGCCGCGCACGAATTGAACTGCATTGCCGTTGATAGTCAGAGTCGGGCCGAGGCTGACTCTCACGGAAGTGGATGGCCGCAGCGTGGCGGTGCTGTTGACGTACCACGAATGCTCGCCCGCCGCATCGCGCGAAATGCCGGTGTTGCCCTGCAGCGCGATCGGCTTCCTCGAGTCCGAGCCGCCGTTGATGCTGGCGTTCCACCCGGAGGGTATGCGCACCAGCGGCCCGCCCCGCGTGAAGCGATCGCTCAGATACGGGGCATTGGCGCCGAACCTGGTGCCGATGCTCCAGAAGTTGTTGAAGTCGCCAAAGATTCCGCCGCCCAGAAACTGGAAGATCGAGTTGCCATCGAAGTTCCAGCTGTGATTGCTGTACCCGAATGCTCCGAAATCGCGAAATCGCTTCCCCGCGTTGAAATCCTGGTAGGCGAGGTCGGTGGAGACGGCGCGGAAATCCGCTCTCCCCTGGAAGCCCATGTCGTTGAGCTCGAGACCGGGGCTCGCCTCCTTGTAGGCGAGCGAGCCGTACAAGGGTCCCGTCTTGGCGAAAGCGATCTCGCCGATGTGCCCGCTCAACGAGTTCCGCGTCGGGTCGAACGTGAGGTGCCTCGAGTCGGGCCGCTGAAAGTAGTGTGAGCTATTGAGCTGCGTCGCCGCCATCACGCGCCGGTCTCCCACCACTCGGCTCTCCGCGAGGAATCCGCTCACGATGTACTTCTTGCTCATCATGTCGTGCTCGAAATCGGCGCCGCCAAACGTGGCGTTCGAGCGGAGGACGCCGGTGAACGCAGTGTCGCTCAGATCGCGGACGGTCGAAGTGAGCATCGACCCCACCACGGTGGCGCCCTTTCGGAAATCGCGCTTGAGGCGACCAGCGAGATAATTCGTCAACGGCTCGACGGGTGTCTGGAGCCGCTCCCCCGTTGTCGTCGCGATTCTCGCGCGCTGTTCCGTGGTCAGCGCATCGAGAAGTCCGATCGTCCACGGTCCTGCTTTGCCCGTGACTTTCGCCGCGCCCGCGATCGGCGTCTGGTCGGGGACGTCGGCGAACAGGACGTTCGGGCCTCCAGGAAATCGCTGCGGCTGTCTTCCGATGCGGCGCGAGTAGAAGTAGCGCTGAAAGCTGTAATCGTTGTTGACGTAGACCTGCCCGAACGTGAACACGTCGGAGCCCTCGAGGAAGAAGGGGCGCTTCTCGGGGAAGAAAGTCTCGAACGCCGAGAGGTTGACGACGGACGGATCGACTTCGACCTGACCGAAATCGGGGTTCACCGTGGCGGTCAAAGTGAGGCCGGCCGGCAACCCGTAACGGATGTCCGCCCCCACCGACGGCTTCGTTCTGGTGGCGCGGAAGAACGGGTCCGCTGGATCGCCCGGCGCGCGCGTGAGCCTGGTGCTCACGTAGGGCACCAGCTCCACGCGTGAAGGAGAAGGAAGATCGGCGAGGCCGACGAGATCGCCGAATCGCGAGACGAACCCGCCGGCCTGAGGAGTCCATGGCGACCACGTGTCCCGCTCATTCCGTCGCGCAATGTCGCGCTGCACCTGAAATCCCCATGTCCTCGGCCCCGCCGACGAACCGAATCGCAATTGCGACAGTGGGATTCTGTACTCCGCCACCCAACCCGCGGAATCTACGCGCGTGGCGACATCCCACACCGCATCCCAGTTCAGGTCCTCGCTCAAATCGTTGGAGGTGTAGACATCCTTCTTGACGCCGCGCGGATTGACGGTGAATCGCACCGCGGTGCGCCGATCGTGGTAGGAATCGATGATGAGATGAACCCAGTCGGAGTAGATGCCGGTGGCGTCGCGACGCGCCAGCTGCGCGGCGATCGAGTCCGGATGCGAATCGAACATTCTGATCCCGACGTACAGCGCGGCGTCGTCGTAGAGCACCCGCGCCTCCGTTTGATCGGGCGCTCTCAAGCCCGGAGCTGGATAACTCTCCGTGAAGCCGGTGGCGGGCGGAGCTTTCTGCCAATCGGGCTCGTCGAGCTTGCCGTCGAGACGGATCTCACCGGTTCGGCGTATCGCTTGTGCGACCCTGCGGGCGGTGGTGTCGGTTGG
>DASYVU010000183.1:0-17854 GCA_035936715.1 Gemmatimonadaceae bacterium | reverse complement strand
GGGGCAGCTGATGCTCGGCCGCGCGCACATGGACTTCAAGCAGGGAAAGTGGGCGGAAGCGGAGAAGAGATTCCGCGAGATCGTGGAGAAGCTGCCGAAGGCGGATGCTGCGTCCGAGGCGCTCTACTGGGCGGGAGTGTCGAAGTACAAAGCGAGCCACGATCCGGCGGCGCTCAAGGAAACGGCCAAGGCGTTCTCCACGCGGTACAAGGATTCGAGTTGGGCGAAGAAGGCTTCGATCTGGGCTTAGACAACTGCAACTGCAAACTGAAGACTACCGGCCAGGGGCGGTGGGCGGGCCGGGTGGTGGCCGCGGGCTAAAACCTCGGTGTGCATCAACTAAAGACTTAGTTGACAAACGCGAACTAGGGCGATAGCGTTCAACTAACTCCTTAGTTGGATGCTGGAAATGAGCGTAGCCTTCACCGAACGCGAGCTCGATATAATGGCGGTCCTATGGGACCGTGGACCGTCCACCGCAGCCGAAGTTAGGGACGCTCTGGCAGAGCAAAGTCTCGACCTTGCCTACAATACTGTCCTCACCCAATTGCGCATCCTCGAGGAAAAAGGACGTGTCAGTCACAAGGAGGAAGGCCGCGCCCATCGGTTCCGACCCCTCGTCAAGAAGAAGGAGGCGAGAGCGAGCGCGCTGACGCGCACACTGGACCGGTTGTTCGGCGGATCTGCAGAGGCGCTAATCGCCCAGCTGGTGCAGCAGCGAGGACTGTCAAAAGAGGAGTTGAAAGGATTGCGGAGAGTGGTCGATGAGGAGCTCGGCTCCAGACCGCCCGCGAATCGAGCCCACTCGAAGCCGGGGAATCGCAGATGATAGCCTCCTGGATGATCTATATCTTTCTGGTAAGCGCCGGCGTTGCCGTTGCCGCAGCAGTGTTTGAGCGCGCCTTACGCGCGACTCTTCTACCAGCCCGACCTGTCTGGGCCGCTGCGATCTGCCTTCCGATCATCGCCGCTGTCGGGAGTTCACGGCTTTGGGGAGGACAGGATCAGCATCCGACGGTGCCTTCCAATGAGATCTCTCGCGACGCAACCCGGCTAGACAATGGCGAAGCCTCCGCCGCGCGGTACTGGGCTCCGCGACAGTTCACCGTCGCAGTCTCACCCGACTCCGCGTCAGCGAGATTCGATTCAGCGTTACTCGCGATTTGGCTCGGGGGATGTCTCCTGACCCTCGCTGCATTTGGCGGCGCGGCAATGCGACTACGCCGAATCAGGTCGAGCGCGCAGATCCGCAATATCGCCGGGGTCCGCGTCGCGGTCACGCCGAGTACTGGACCCTTGGTTGTCGGTGTATTTCACCCCGAAATAATTCTCCCGGCGTGGGTACTCGAGCTCGACCGATCAGAGCAGCAACTCGTGATTGCCCACGAGCGGGAACACGTGCGCGGTCGCGACCCGGCGTTGCTCGCGTTTGCGGCAGTTGCTGTAGCTGTAGCACCGTGGAACCCGTTGCTCTGGTACATGCTGCGTAGACTGCGGGAAGCCGTCGAACTCGACTGTGATCGTCGCGTACTCGGCGTTCATCCGGACGCGCGGGCTTACGCTGGACTTCTCCTGTCTGTGGCAAGCCGGAGTCAAACGAGCCTGCTTCCCGTGGCCGGCCTTGCCACATCGGTCTCATCCCTTGAACAGAGGTTTCGCTTTATGACAATGAATCCGACAAGCCGTGGTTACTCGCTGATTCCCGCCGTTGCCGTCGCGGGACTACTACTAGTCTCGACGGCCATGATCCCGCGGCCTATTCGTGGAGTGAAGGCCGGTGCTTTAGCCACGCAGAGCGGAACGCGAGCGACCGGCCGGGTAAAGGTGATGAGTGCCTCAGGATCCGTGATTTACCGCGTTTATGCAACTGGTGGGACGTTCACTGAGCTCGGCAAACCTGCGCGCGCTAAGCTCGATACGCTCATTGAGTCTGTCCGTGATTCAACGGCGGGCGACGTGTTCGACATAGACGTGACGAACGGCGACGTTCACTTCGTAGCCCAGAATACCCCAGGGATTCATGTCGAAGCGGCGATGTCGGGTCAAAGTCGAGCGCTCTGGCTCTCGGCGATTGGCCCACACATCGTAATTCAGCGGGGAGGTGCGGGCATTCTTACTGACGGCTCACCCCAAGCTGTTAACCCAGGCACGACTACTTTCTTCGAGTATCAGGTAGACAAACCCGCCACATTGCGCGCGAGCGTCAAGCCGCGTTACCCGGCCGCTCTCAAGAGCTCCGGCGTCAGCGGCGAGGTATGGGCGCAGTTCGTCGTGGATGAGACGGGTCGCGTTGACATGCGGACGTTCAAGACTCTCAAGTCCTCGGCCCCCGAGTTCACCGCTGCAGTCAAAGACGTGCTCCCGACTTGGCGACTCGACCCGGCTGTCAGACAAGGAAGAAGGGTCAAGCAACTCGTTGAGCAAGCATTCGAGTTCACGCTTCCCCCAAAGGCCTAAGGGATCTATCTGGGCGTAACGTGTGCGGGTAGCGGGTAACGGGCAGCCATCCGCGGGCAGCAGGTAGTTTTCAGTTGCAGTTTTAGCCTTCCCGCCTCGCGGGGCCATTTGCATACTCTGAAATGGCCAGCACAGATTCGTCTTCCAGCTACCTCCGCCGACTCGGCGTATTCGACACGACGATGGTCGTGATCGGCGGGATCATCGGCGCGGGGATCTTCCTCAATCCAGCCATCGTCGCGCAGCGAGTCCATAGCTCGGCGTTCATCCTCACGGCGTGGATCATCGGCGGTGCTATCGGCCTCGTGGGCGCGCTGGCATTCGCCGAGCTGGGCGCACGGCGGCCTCAGGCGGGTGGAGGATACATCTACCTCACCGAAGCGTTCGGCCCGCTCGCCGCGTTTCTGTACGGGTGGACGTTCTTGTTCATCATCAACAGTGGTGGAATCGCGGCCGTCGCTGTGACGTTCGCGCGATACTCGGTCGATCTGTTCGGCATCTCGACGATCTACATCAAGCCGCTCGCCGCCGCGCTGCTCGTCACTCTTGCCGGCGTGAATTATTTCGGCATCAGGTCGGGCAGCATTACCCAGAACATTTTCACGGTGTTGAAGCTCGCTGCGCTCGCGGTGCTCATTTTTGTGGGGGTGTTCCTCGCCCGCGGTGGCGCGCAGGCGACTGCACCTAGCGAGACGATTCAGGGGTTCGGCGTGGTGCGCGCACTGGGAGTCGCGCTCATTCCGGTTCTGTTCGCGTACGGCGGATGGCAGTACTCCAACAACATCGCGAGCGAGATCGTCGATCCGGAGCGGACATTGCCGAAGGCGCTCTGCGTCGGAATTTCGGTCGTCATCGCCGTGTACGTTCTCGCCAACGTTGCGTACATAAGGGCACTCGGTCCGGCGGGACTCGCAACGAGTCTGGCGCCCGCCGCTGATACCATGCGGGTAGTAATCGGCCCGATCGGCGCCGCGCTCATGGCGGTGGGGGTCATCGTGTCGACTATCGGGTTCGTCAACACCGGAATTCTCTCCGCGCCGCGCATGCTGCAGGCGATGTCGGCCGACGGGCTTTTCTTCAGATTCGCGTCGCGGCTGCATCCCAGATATCGGACTCCCACCGGTGGGATTGCGATTCAGGCGGTGTGGGCGGTCGCGCTCGCGCTCTCGGGAACCTACGGCCAGCTGCTCGACTACGTCGTGTTCGGCGACTGGATATTCTTCGGGCTGATCGTGGCGACCATCTTCGCGTACCGCCGGCGTGACGCGGTCACGGGAGTCATTCCCAACGTTTTCCGAATGCCCGGATATCCTGTAGTGCCTGCCTTCTTCGTGATCATTGCCGCTTACGTCGTGATCAGCGCCATCTGGTCCAATCCGCGCAACGCGCTGCTCGGAGCTTTACTCATCGCGCTCGGCGTTCCCGCGTTTCTGTTCTGGCGGCGACAGAACAGAGCCGAGACTGGGGCAGTGACGTGAGCAAAGTGCGCGACAGCGAGTATCTCGAATGGGCGAGAAGTCACGGGAACATCAAATACAGTCTGGCACTCAGTGGTGTCCCGCCGGTTGACGTGAGCCTGCTGTCGCCGTCGGTAGATGATTTCACCATGGTGGCGGACAACGAGTACGGCTGGGGACCGCTGCTCGAGCGCATCGCGCAGCGTTACGGTGTTGAGCCCAGGAACGTAGTGCTCGCGCACGGCACGTCGATGGCGAACCATCTTGCTTGCGCGGCGCTGGTCGAGCCGGGGGATCACGTGCTGATCGAGCGTCCGGTTTACGACCCGCTCGTCGCGGTGCCCCGATATCTCGGGTGCGAGGTTGGCTACTTCGATCGGCGGGAGGAGGATGGATACGCTCTCGATGTCGCTCGTGTCGAAGCTGCAATCACGCCCAAGACTCGACTGGTAATTCTATCGAATCTTCACAATCCGACGGGTGCAATAGTGAATCGCGCGGACCTCGAATCACTGGCGCAACTGGCCGATCGGCGCAGCTTTCACGTGCTGGTCGACGAAGTTTATCTCGAATGGATCTACGCGGCGGGGAAGGATCCGGAAATTCGCTCCGCGATAAACATCTCGCCGAGGTTCTTAACGACGCGCAGTCTCACGAAGGTTTTCGGACTGGCTGCGCTCCGCGCCGGCTGGATTCTCGCCGAGTCCGGGCTAGCGACGCGGATGCGCCGTCTGAACGGACTGTTCGCCAGCTCGATGTCGCACCCCGCCGAGCGATTGGCTGCGCGCACTTTCGAGCACGCCAAGACGTTGCTGGAGAGGCAGCGCAAACGCGTCGCTCGGAACCGAAGCGTCGTCGCGAAGTTCATTGAATCACAATCAGCGCTCTCGTGGCTGCCGCCCGACGCGGGTACGGTGGGATTCGTGCGTCTCGAGGGCGGCAACGTCGACGAGCTGGTCGAGAGATTGCTGGCAAAGGATTCGCTCGTAACGCCGGGCCGGTTCTTCGGCGTGAGCGATCACTTCCGGATCGGATTCGGAATGGAGATCGATCACCTCAACGACGGACTCAAGCGACTGGCTTCAGCGCTGGCTGAGGGATAGTAAGAACGGCAACTGAACGGGTGCGAGTTGTCAGTAGCGTAGCTGACAGTTGTGAGTTCACGACGTCGGGATGTCACTCAATGGAATTACGGCACAAGCCTCTGCCTGTACCCGGAATGGCGCCGCGTTAAGTCTGGGCGTAGTGAACTGGCAACTAAGGGCTACGCCACTCACAACTCGCACCCGTTCAGTCGCTTTTGATCTCGATCAAGCCAGATGTCAGTACTCGCACCCGTTCAGTTGCCTCTAGTCGGCCCCGTGCGCCCCAGGTGATCCCGGCGACCGCTCATGCCCGCGCACGATGTCGAGCCTGAGCTCGTACCAGCCATCCCCCTGATAGTACTGAACCCTTAGATCATGGTGCCCGCCGGCGAGCGGAGCAAAATCGAGCGCCGTCTCGTGCGGCTTCCAGTCGTCGATCACCACCGCCCCATCGACCCACACCCTGACCCCGTCATCGCTGAGAGTGCGGAGAGTGTACTCGCCGGGCGCGAGATCAACTGAGCCTGTTGCTTCGAGCGCGAAATTCTCCCTCGGCAGATTCGGGAGCGCGCGGTATCCCTCGTAGTCGAGACGCGGAAGCTGCGCCGCAAGAATAGTTGCGCTTCGTGTCAGCACGGACATCGCTTCCGGAGACCTTCGGGGATCACCGGTGCTGTCGCTCCATTTGAAAAAGCGCGTGGTCCAATCGATCGCGGGCTCGAAGTGGCTATACGAAAACCGGTATGGCGCGCGCGCCGCGAGTACCACTCCTCTCGGCGATACTGTCGATGTCCCGGTGTATTCGAGCGTCAGCTCCCAGTCACCGAGCGAGTCTGTCTTTGGTGCAACAGCAATGGTATCGCCGATTGTTCCGCTCTCCGACGATACCGACGCCACGCCGCGCCGCGCTGTAACGCGCCATTTGCCCGATGGTCCCAGAGTGCGAAGCCGTAACGGAGTTCCGCGAGTGCTATCAACGGGCGACAGCTTCGGCGATCGATAGTCGTAGGGTCCCCATTCGTCGACGATGATCGCTGAGCGCGGACGCCCGGCGAGCGATGTGTCGGGGCGCGACGGCATGAATCCACCTGGCAGTGGGAGAACACTATCAACGAGCTCGAACGGCGGTCGCAGGAAGCGCCGCGGCCACGGAGCATCCTGCGCAGTCGTGTTATCGGTGAACGAATACCCGCTCGAATCGCGCACCACCGTGACGGAATCAACGTCCATGAAACGATTGTTGACAACGCTCAGCGCGCTGGTATTTGCGGCCCGCACGCCGACCCGGCCTCGACCAAACAGATTTCCATCTATTCGATAATTGTTGCTCCGCGTGTCGCGGTGCTTGGGATACCTCCAATCGGACGGCTCGATCGAATCTCCCCACACGCGGATAGCGGTCGAGTCGTCGACGAATATGTTGGCGACGATTGCGTTGTTCTGACCGTGCTCGATGGCGATCCCGGTGCGGTTGTCAAGAAAACGATTGCCGACGATCCGCGAGCCGAAGCTGTACCCGCCCCAAATCCCGTATTCGCATCCCTCGACGTAGTTACGGATAAAGACGTTACGGCTGAACGTCGCTTCGATCCCATTTGCCGGGGCGAAGCTGAAATCGTTCATGTAGAAGAGATTGTCGTTGGCTCCGCCCTCGCCGGTGTCCATCGTGCTCTGTCCGGCCCAGAGGAACACTCCATCGCCGCCGTGCGTCATCGAGTTGAAGGCGACGACGTTCTTGTTGCTTTGCTCGTACATCAGCAGATCGGCAGCGTCCTGTCCGCGGCGATAGAAGGGTTCGCTGTATCCACGGACATCGTAGTCAACCTGATTGTGCATGATCGAGTTGCCGCTCGATCTGTAAAGTCCAATCCCGAGGCCGGAGTTGAACGAGAAGTTGTTGTTCCAGATTCGTAGCCCGTTCGTCCGGACCAGCATCAGCCCGTTCATTCCCTGGGTGGCGGTGTTGCCGCGGATCTCTCCGGCCTCCACATCGCTCAGATACGCGCCCGCGCCGTAGCGGAGCCACTCATCCTTCTCGTTGCGGTGGAACGAGAGCCAGTCTATCAGGCTCTCGTGTTCGATCACGCTGTAGAGGCGTGGCTTCCAGTTGTAGCTGAGATCGTTGTCGATGAGCGAGAAGCTCTTCGCGTGACGCGCGAGGATTCCCACTTTGTAGCCGCGGATGCGCGCGTTCAGGATGCGCACGTTGCGTCCGCCATCGACGCGTACCGCGACTCCATTCGCGAGGTCCGGATTGGAGTCGGGCGGCATTCCCTCCATCGTCGCGCCCGCGAAATCGACGGTGATGTCGTCGCCGCGTATGGTGATCACCGCGGAGTCGGTCGATTCTGACGCCGGGAGGCGATAAACTCGAGGAGCGATCCGGACTGATTGGGTGATCACGAGGCCGGATCTCAGCTCGATTGTCGGACCTGTCGCTGCTTTGGATGGACTCTGCGCCTGGATGAACGGGGCAGCTATCAGAGTTATTCCTATTAATCCGCTAGAGATGCGAGGGAGCATTGGCAAATACTACATGCTCGCCCGCGCTCAGGCATCTGGGAGTAGAAAAAGCCGCTCGGGCTGGCTACCGAGTTCGAAGTTTCATCCGGATGAAGCGGATTGAACTGATTACTCGGATCGCTTCAAGTGGCGGTATTGCTCCTTGCACCAGGGCAGTGATTTTTTGTTGTTTCGTAGGAGATGCCTGTGTGGCGATCTGAAGCATCCCGAGCGGCAGTTCCCAAAAAATCCCGGCCTGCCAGCAAGATCGCTTACGCCTGAAGGAGCGATCCGAGTAATCAGGAAAATCCGCCAAATCCGGATGAAACTTCCGTCTCGGTGGCCTGCCCGAGCGGCCCTACGGGTTCGTCTCCGGACCACGGAAGCGGAGTGTATCCGCGCCGGAAACTGGCTCGTCATAACCACAGGGAATCTCACCAGCGGAATGGATACCGCAGTCAGCGGTTTCAGGGAAGAAACGTGAAGAAATACTGCAACTTTTGCGGAGCGCCGCTCAAGGATTCGGCGAAGGAGTGCGAGCAATGCGGGTGGGACCGGTCGCAGGACGGTCCGCCATCGTCTGATCCCGCCGATACAAAGGCTCGGATTCGCGTAGCCGCCGGACTTGTCGTCGCGTATGCCGTGATGGGGTTTCTGATTCAGGGTGCGCCCGATGTTGCCCGCGCGACGCCCGTGAAGACCATTTACGCCGCGCAGGAAGTGAACACCGAGCCGATCGGCGAGCCGGCTGTTGGACCCCCGATAGCCCTTAGCGTGACTCCGACAACGGTTGCGGCAACTGCGGCACCTCCCGCCACTGTTGGCGCCGCAAAGATTCTCTCGATAAAAGTCGCCGACGCCAAGCTCGCGCACATCCAGCCACACGACGCGCTCGACTATGCTTTCGTCCTGCCTGAAACGGATCAGAAGTGCCAGCTAGCCGGACAAATGCACGGCATCGGCGGGTACGATCGCGACCTCGAGACGTTCCTCCTCACCGACGACGAGTACATCTTCTGGCACGCGAACCCCGCGGCGATTCCGCATTCGTCCTGGGCCACGATGCGCGGGTCCGAGACTACCCTGGCCTACGATCTCCCCGGCACCGGCACCTATCACCTGGTCATATCCAACGCGATGTCGCCGACTGACAAGACGGTTCAGGTCAAGGCGCTGGTCAAGTGCGCTAGATAATCGCGTCGGATTGTTCCTTGCTGCCTTCTTCGGTGGTCCGTACCTTGGACGCAAGTACTGGTGAGGAAAGGTTGAACCGCATATTGATCAAGTGCCCAAAAACGGGCAAGCTGGTCTACACGGGCTTTGCGATGGATGCGCAGACGTTCGAGATGCTGCCGATCGAGGATCAGGATCCGATCCAGTGTCCGGCATGTAATCAGATGCATCGGTGGAAAAAGCGGGACGCGATCCTCGAGCGCGAGAGCTCGGCGCCGCCGAGTGAGCGGTAAGACCCTGATGCTTTTCCAGAAAAAAACATATTTTCATGTAGCGACATCGAATCGGGTGGGAAAGATTCTTGCAGCGGATGCGGGAATTTCAAAGCGCCCGCCCACTACCCGATGGACGACAAGAGAAAATCAGAAGAGATAGCTGCCGCGCGGCACGAGATCGCGCGCCGGATCGCGCGGTTCTGCACGACGCTGTCGGAGGAGCAGCTCAACCAGCTCCTCGATCGCATGGCCTACGTGCAATGGAAGTACGACGTGGCGCCCATCGTCGTCGACCCACCGCCGCTCAGAAACAAAAGACGTGAGCTGTCGGACTAGTCAGCGATTCCCGAGCTGCTGTCTGATCTGCGCCACCGCGTCGGCGATCTTGTACTGAAGAAAGACATTCCCCAACGCCGGCGTCGCCTTCGTCGGATCTCCGTCCACTCCCGTTACAGCAGTCTGCGCACCCGAGCTCGGCGCGAGCTTGTCGCTGCGGATCCAACGGTGCTGAGCGTCGAGCGCCATCAGCTCTGAGGTGTCGTCGGTGCCGGCGTGCACGTCGTGCGTCGTGATTCCGTGTGATACCTCGTAGGCCCGGGCCTGCTGCTTCGCCTTCAGGTAAACGTCGGGCACGTAGAGAACGCGGACGCCGCGCGGTCGCCACTGCGCATCCAGCTCCTTTGCGACGGCGCCAAGCGCGTCCTGGCCGTCTCCGTGATCGCCCATGATGAAGATGTCCCTGAATCCAGCGTCCGCCGCACTGAGCGCCATATCGTGCACCACGGCGTGGTAAGTCTGCGGAGTGAGAGTCACCGAACCAGGGAATCGCATGTGCGCCGTTTTCTTCACCGCGTCACCGGTGACGGCGAATGGCAGCGTGGGATAGACCAAAGCATCACCGAGCTTGATCGCAATCGCGCCGGCGAGGTATCGCGCGATGAAATTGTGCTTCCCGATCGCCATGTGCGGGCCGTTCTGCTCGGTGCTGCCGATGTAGATGATCGCGCTCGTCTTGCCGGACTGAATCGCCCGCTGGACTTCCGGCCACGTCAGGTCTTCGATATACACCGACCGCTGTGCGGAAACTCGCGGCGCGCAAATCGTGAGGGCGGCGCCTACCACGAGAGCGATGCGCGTCACAGCTTGGTGAATCGTCATCTCATATTGCCGGTGTGACCGAGCGAATAGCGTCCGGGCTGCGGCCACACGCATAGGCCGTGCGGCTCGCGGCCGACGGGAATCCGGTGGGTGAGCTGGCCTGTTGAAGTGTCGAAGACGTACACCTCGTCGTCGTAGCGGCCAGATACCCACAGCTCCTTTCCGTCCGCGGTGACGTCGCCCATGTCGGGACTTCCACCGCCGGGCACCGGCCAGTTGGCGACGACCTTGTCGGTTGACGGATCCAGCACGCTGATCGAGCCCGGTCCGCGACGACCACCCGCAATACTGTTCCAGCCGCGATTCGTGACATACAGCTTGGTCCCGTCGCGGCTCGGATAGATCCCGTGAGTGCCGACTCCGGTATGAATGAAGCCGATGCGCTGGAACTTCGCCGGATCGACCACGAAGACTCCATCCTCTTTCATGTCGGCGACGTAGAACTTGCTGCCGTCGCTTGACGATCGAATGTCTTGCGGCATCGACGGCACGTTCATGAGCGCCGCCATCCGAGCGTTGGCCGCCTTCCGCCGGCCCAGATACCGCGATATCTGCCGAGGGATGTAATTCGTGAACTTGTCGGGATCGAGCGTGAGATATCCGACCGCGGTCCTCTTCGCGAGATCGACCTTCACCAGCTGCCCCGAGAATTCGCAGGTCGCGATCGCGTAGCGGCTGTCCGCCGTGAACTCGACGTGATCCAGACCTCTGCAAGCTACGCGCAGAGACTGCTGGAGCTTCATGTCTTGCGGATCGCGGAAATCGATCCGGTGACGGGCCTCGGCGATGACCATCGCGCTCTTCCCGTCGGGAGTGAAATACATATTGTACGGATCGTCCACCCTTACCGATTTCCCTTCGACTGAAGTGACGGGATCGATCGGCGTCAGGCTGTTCGACGAGTTGTTGGCGACCCACAGCGTCGAGAGATCGTACGACGGCACCACGTGCTGTGGAACTTTGCCGGTGGGGAAAGTGCGCACGACCTGGTAGGTCTTCGGATCGATCACGGTCACGCTGCCCGAGCGGGAGTTGGGCACGTAAACCATGGGAAGGGCACGCGCAGCCGCTGGAGCGAGGTTGTTCGCGCCGTCTTCCGCATAGATGTTGACCGCACCGGTTTTCGTGCGGTAGGCAGCGTTAGCCACCGCGGTCCCCGTGCTCCCATTGGTGCTTCTGCCGCAGCTGGCGAGGACAAACACACCAGGCACGAGCCACTTCCAGCTCTTCCTTCTGCTACACACTTCCATTTTCTGCGGTCGTCCTATGACGACGATCTAGTTGGCAAGAATTGGACGCCCACGAGTCTTGTACAGCGCCGACTCCATTATCAGCGCCGCGGTATTCAGGCTGGGCACACCGGTTGGCTGGAGAGTGTCTTCGTACACTCCCGAGCCCCAACCGTCCGGGGTGCCGGCGGGCCGCACGGTTCTCAGCACGAGCTGAGTGTATGCGTTCGGCAGCACCGCATTCCAGCCGAACGCCGCCTTCGAGCTCACCCAGCGGGGACGTTGGACGACCTTGTCGTCGAGACTCTCAACGACGAAGGCATTCCCGCGGTGGTAGACGCTGTAGTAGTAAAAATAGTAGGGAGGATCCGGTAAGGCGTCTTCCGTCACCGCGGTGACGATTCGCGTCTGTTGATACCGGGCTGTCTGCGCGGCAAGAACCTGTGCGGCCTGCCGCGCGATGTCTGCGGTGCGGAAGCCGGTTTCCATTCCCATCATGATGAACGGCTCGCTCATCACGCGATCGTTTCCCGGACTGGTGATCATCAGCCGGACGCCGAGCACGTTGATGGCGGCGACGTTCCTTCGCACATCGAGTCCGTCTGGATTGACCCGAGCGCCCCACATCGCAAAACCGTACAGGGCGTACTGCTGGTACCCGATTTCGTCCTCGGTGAAGGTTTGTCTCTTACCGGTTTTCGGATCGACTTGCAGGCCCCGCAGATGCCCATCGTCCAGCACCTTTGACATGTTGAGGCGTCGGACGACCTGGGTCGCGAGCGGCAGGTACTTCGGCTGCTTGACCGAAACGATGCGGAGCCAGACGAGGAGGCGCCCAATGTCTACCGACGACCAACCTGCTCCGATGTTGGAGATCTTCCCGGCATTGTCGACCATCCGTCCCGTCTTCGCGTCATAGATGCGATTGAACGCCGTTTTGTCGTAAAGATCGACGGTCGACAGCGTGGCGAGTATGCGCTGGATGTGCGCGTCGTAGGTCGCGTCGTCGATGAAGGCCAGCTCGTGCGCCGCATAATTGGCGGCGATGGCTCCCGCGATGTCCCAGAGCGTAACGTACGAATATCTCGCGTGCGCCCTGGCGAGGCCCGTTGAGGGCTCCGTGATTCGGTTCACGAGATTCCAGGAAGTGCGCGCGGCGTCGAGATAGAGCTGCCGCTCCTGCGGCGTCACCACCACCTGGACGACTGGTGGCGGGACAGCGGCAGGTGCTGTGTCAATGGCTCCGGGCACCGGCTGCTGCCTCCCGTTTGAACAGGCCGAGGTATTGGCTACTGCGCCCATCATCAGGAAGAACACAAAGGAGAATTTTCTGGATCGCATGGGTTCTGTGATTGGTGGAGGATAGGACTGGCCAACCCCGCCTGCTCCCGGCGTGAGAAATGCCAACCCTACCTGTCGGGAAAATGACAAGCAAGCTCGCGCATTCGGGAGTACCGCTATAGTTCTCGCTCCCTCGCGCACTGGTTTCGTAAAGCAACAAGCGTGCTCCCCGTCAGCCCATCGCATTAGTGAAGAAATGACAGTGAGTTACAATGCCGTCTCGTCCTAGCCTCACGCCGGCGATCGTTTGCGCAGCGTCGCTTGGCTGGCTGAGCTTTCCATCATCGATGCGGGCTCAGGCCGGATCCGCAACGCCGGTGGGGAAGCACTTCGATCAGGTCGTGATCGTGGTGATGGAGAATGAAGGAACGGATCAAGCGCTCGCGGACCCCTACATCTCTTCCCTTACCCGGAAGGCAGCGTGGTTTTCGCACTACTACGCGATCACGCATCCTTCCTTTCCGAATTATCTCGCGATCGTCGCGGGCAGCACCTTCGGCGTGGATGACGATCACAGGCCGCCGCCGCTGAAGGCCGCGAATATCGCCGATCGCCTGGAAGAAAAAAACCTCACCTGGAAATCGTACGCCGAGAATTATCCGGGCGGCTGCTATCTGGGGACCGCGGCGGGCGAGGGCCGGCTCACTCCAACCGCGGCGCCTACAGAGCTTTACGCCAGAAAGCACGTTCCCCTTCTGGCGTTCGCTTCAATACAGAATAATCCTCGCCGGTGCGGGCGCGTCGTCAGCGGCAACCAGTTCATGCGCGACGCGCGGGCCGGCAAGCTGCCCAACTATTCGTTCTACACGCCCAACATGTTCAACGATGGTCACGACACATCGCTCGAGGCTTCATCGAGGTGGCTTCAGGGATTCATTCGAGCCCTGGACGGTACCATCGCTATGCATCAGCGAACTCTGGTCGTGATCACCTGGGACGAGGGTTCAGGTCGCGACAATCGGGTCCTTACGCTGTTGCTCGGGACCGTGATAAATCCGGGCAAGTACCCCAGTGAGTTGACACATTACAGCCTGCTCAGGACGGTCGAGGAAAATTTCGGGCTGAGCACCGTCGGCGCCGGCGACAGAAGGGCCTCGCCTTTTCCAGAGAGCGTATGGCGGTGACGACAACTACAATTTCGAGGAGCATCATGCACCGATCGGTCCTGCTGCTGTCACTTTTTGCCGCGCCAGCGCTGTCCGCGCAGGCTTACACCATCACTCACACGTACACCGTCGGTGGAGACGGCGGCTGGGACTACGTGGTCCCCGATGCGCCGAACCATCGACTCTTCATCGGCAGATCGAACAGGGTGATGGTCGTGGACATGAACGATGGACATCTGATCGGCGAGATCACTGGCATCAATGGGGCTCACGGTACTGCGTTGGCGGCAGGGACAGGGCGCGGGTTCGCCACCTCCGGCAACGACAGCTCTGTCGTCATGTTCGACTCGAAAACCTATAAGACCCTTGGTAGAATCCCGGCGGCGGGAGACGCGGATGCGATCATCTACGATCCCGCATCGAAACGGGTCTTCACTTTCAACGGAGACGCTAACTCCTCCACAGTCATCGATCCGCGCAAAGGAACGGTGATCACCAACATCCCGCTCGGCGGCAAGCCCGAGTACGGTCAATCAGGGCGAAACGGGATGGTGTACGCGAATCTCACCGACAGCAGCCAGGTGGTGGAGATCGATGCGAAGAACCTGCGCGTCACGCGGCGGTGGTCGACAGCACCGTGCAAGAATCCCGTCTCGATGGCGATCGATACGAAACACCAGAGATTGTTCAGCGGCTGCCGGAGCGGCGAGATGGCGATCTCCGACTACAAGAATGGTCGGGTGATCACCACGCTCCCCATCGGTCGCGGTGTCGACGGCGCCGGATATGATCCGGTGACGCGTGACGCCTACGCGTCGAACGTGGACGGGACGCTGACCGTGATCCACCAGGATACGCCCGACACTTATCACGTCGTCGAGAACGTTCAGACGGCACAGGGCGCGCGCAACATGGGACTCGACCCAGCCAGCCACCGGCTCTACGTAGTCTCGGCCAAGTTCGGCCCCGCGCCCGCTGAGTCGACTGCCACGAATCCGCGTCGGCGGCCTCCTATAGTGCCTGGCACCTTCATGGTGATGGTCGTCGAGCCGGTGGGGTCCCACTAACTCCAACTGTAGTTAGAGTTGTGCCCGGATCCAGTAGAAAAAAAGGTTCAGGAGCCGCTCATGCAACGGTAGACTGCGAAGATCCTCGGCGGTGACGCGCCGAGAGAAGCGGAGGTCCTCCACGAACGCGTCCTCCATTTCCTTCGCGATGCCCAGATCGAGCGCGACGACGCCGAACTCCGCGTTGAGCGCAAAGGAGCGCGGGTCGAAGTTGATCGAGCCGATCGATGTGACGCTGCTGTCTACGATCACGATCTTGCAGTGCATCATCGTGGGCTCATACTCGTAGAGCTCGACATCGCCCTCGAGGAGCGGGCCCCAGGTACGACGACTGGCGCGACGAACCGCGGGCTGATCGTGATAGCGTCCCGGCAAAAGGATCTTCACATCCACGCCCCTCGCCTTAGCGTCACGAAGAGCTCGAACGAATGGCTTGGGCGGAACGAAGTACGCATTGGCGATCCAGAGGCGCCGGCTCGCCCCGGCGATCAGCACCGCCATCGAGCGTTGCGCCGAGCTCGCGCCGAATACCGGGTTGCTCTGAATCCCGCACATCGAGGTCTCGCCGGCAGACGTCAGTCTCGGGAAATACCTCTCGTCGATGGGTAGCTCTCCAGTGGCTTCGTTCCAGTTGTCGACGAACGCAGCCTGAACCGATGCTACGGCCGGTCCGAGTAGGTGCACGTGAGTGTCGCGCCAATGTGCGGGCGAGTCTCCGTTGCCGTCCCACTCGTCCGCGATTCCCACTCCACCGGTAAATGCCAGCGTGCCGTCGATGATCAGCAGCTTCCGATGGGTTCGATGGTTGTATTTCGCCCAGGAGTACCACTTGATCGGGCGAAACCACTTGACCTTGCAGCCGGCTTTCCGCATTTGGGCCATCAGCTCGGGCGAAACTTTCTTGCTTCCGCTCTTGTCGAAGACCATGCGCACCTCGACTCCGCGCTTCGCCGCGGCCGAGAAAGCGTCAGCAAATTGGACGGGGATATGGCCAGAGCTATAAATGAAAGTCGAGAAGTGGACGCTGTGGCGGGCCGATTTTATCGCGTCCAGCAAGGCGGGAAATATCTCGATCCCGTTCTTGAGCAACGTGATCTTGTTTCCGCCGATGACGTCCGCGCTCGCCGAGCCGCCGAGCGCTCGCATGAACGCGTCGGCATCGCTCGCTACCCTGGGGACGGAGACAACGGCGGCTTCGCGGTCGGCCTCGGCGTTCACGCTCGCCGTGACGTATACGAAGACAGCCGCGGCGACTACGATCAGGGTGACGACAACGGTGAGTATCAGATACAAAGCTACTTTCGACGCCTCAAGGTGTAATTATGTTTGGCGGGACTCCCGGGGGCCATGCGTCTGGAATAGTCTCCCCACGCTCGACAATTTTGCAACAATGCATCTCCTCACGGTATCCATGAAAAACTCCATCTATTCTCCAAAGGCCTGGGCGAGCCGCTCGGCGCCCCTTTCAGTAGCGCCATCGCTTGCGCTCGCCTGTCTCGCGGTCGCGGCGATTGGCTGCGCGCCGGTTACGACCCAGACTGGCTCGACTCCGGCACCGGTCGTCTCAGCGGGATTGAATCCGCTTTTTGTCGAGAGCACGCTGCCGTATCATGCACCCCGCTTCGATCTCATCCGGAACGAGGACTACCAGCCGGCGCTAGAGGAAGGAATGCGCCAGCAGCTCGCCGAGATCGACGCGATCGCGAAGCAGACGAGTCCCCCGACGTTCGACAACACTATAGTTGCCATGGAGAAGTCCGGGGCACTGTTGACGCGCGCGGCCAAGACATTCTTTGGTGTGATTGGAGCCAACACCAACGACACGCTGCAAAAGGTGCAGGAGATCGAGGCGCCCAAGCTCGCGGCGCACAATGACGCAATCTACCTGAACGATCAGTTGTACCGCCGCGTCAAGAGCATCTACGATCGGCGCGAGTCGATCAACTTCAATCCAGAGCAGAAGGCACTCGTCGAGCGCTACAATCGCGACTTCGTGCGCGCTGGGGCCAACCTGTCCGAAGCGGACAAGGTCCGGATGCGCGCTCTCAATCAGGATTTGTCCAAGCTCTCCACCGATTTCTCCACCAAGCTGCTGGCGGGCACCAAGGCAGGAGCGCTGGTGGTAGACAAGGTTTCTGATCTCGACGGACTCACCGCGGATAAGATCGAGACCGCGGCCCAGGCCGCGAAGAGTCGTGGGCTCACGGGGAAGTGGGTGCTGCCGCTCCGCAACACCACCCAGCAACCGGCTCAGGCCGAGCTCAAGAATCGCGCGGTGCGTCGGCGACTGTTCGAGCTGTCGACGATGCGCACTGCGCGCGGCGATACGAACGATACGCGCAACACGATTCGTCGGATGGCGGAGCTGCGAGCGGAGAAAGCGAAGCTGCTCGGATACCCGAACTGGGCGGCGTACGCGCTGGAGACACAGGGCGCAAAGAATCCGGAGAACGCGATCAAACTGCTGACGGATCTCGCGCCGGCGGCGACTGCCAGAGCGCGCGCCGAAGCGGCGGACATGCAGAAACTGATCGACGCGCAGGGCGGCGGATTCAAGCTTCAACCGTGGGACTGGCAGTACTACGCGGAGCAGGTGCGAAAGGTGAAATACAACCTGGATGAATCGCAGATAGCTCCGTACTTCGAGCTGAACAACGTGCTGCAGAACGGAGTGTTCTTCGCCGCGAACCGTCTGTATGGATTGACGTTCAAGGAGAGGCACGACATCCCGGTCTATCATCCCGACGTGCGGGTGTTCGAGGTCTTCGACTCGAATGGCCAACCGCTCGCCATCTTTTACGCCGACTACTTCAAGCGCGACAACAAGAGCGGCGGGGCGTGGATGGACCAATGGGTCGATCAGTCCCGGCTCACTGGGTGGAGTCCGGTGATCTACAACGTCGCGAACTTCACCAAGCCGGCGTCAGGGCAGCCGGCGCTGCTGACGTTCGACGACGTGACGACGATGTTCCACGAGTTCGGGCACGGGCTGCACGGGTTGTTC